>NZ_JBJOSA010000009.1:0-152784 GCF_045897515.1 Rossellomorea oryzaecorticis
ATGAAACCGCCGTATACGGAACCGTACGTACGGTGGTGTGAGAGGTCGGGGGTTAGTCACCCCCTCCTACTCGATTGAATGTAGAAGGACGACGATAACTATACTAGTTGGTTCCAAAGTTGATTGAAGTGCAAGACAAAGACTCCTAACCGAAAAGCGGAAGGGCTTTGCTCAGAGGCGGGTGGCATAAGACGAACCGTCCACGAAGGCGTTCTTTGCCTTCTTGGACGGTTTGGCTTATGACATGTGCCTATAAGACCTGCAGTTGGACAGTTCCCTTCTCTGAGGGGGCTCCCTGTCCGCCCGCGGAAAGCGAAGTCTTGCACGGAAATCATAACCGGCATTCAATAAACTTTCTATAATCCTTCTACTTCCCGATTCCTCCTATAATATGGTACATTTGAAACAGAATTTTTTAGTAGAAGGCTCCGCTGCATTTCTGGTATAACCGGATATAGCTGTTGATTGGAGTGCAAGACGAAGACTCCGGCGGGAGAAGTGGCCAATGTGAGACCCCGCAGGCGAAGCCGAGGAGGCTCACGGGTCACCCGCGGAAAGCGAAGTATTGCACGGAAATCAACAGCGGTATTTTAACAGGAGCCTTAATAGAAAGGAAGCTTCCAAGATGGGTACATTATGGACAAACGGAAAAATCTATACAATGCAGTCGGAAGGCCACATGGTCGAAGCCGTCTATACAGAAAACGGGTTCATTAAAGACTTGGGCCAGGCAGAACAATTAAGGAACAAATATACAATAGAAGAAACAATCGACTTAAAGAATGGCGTCATGTTCCCCGGATTCGTGGACAGCCATATGCACTTGATCGGCCATGGGGAGACCCTCCTGCGCCTTGACTTGTCACAGATGACGAGCAAAGAAGAGGTACTGGAGGCCATAGCTGAAAAAGCAGGCAAGCTTCCCGAGGGACAATGGATCTTCGGGGAAGGATGGAATGAAAATCTTTGGGCCGGAGCGGAAGTCATTACAAAGAAAGAACTGGATGACGCTGTACCGAACCACCCTGTCCTGTTAAAAAGGATCTGCCGCCACGCCATGGTGGTCAACTCCCTTGCGCTTAAAGAGGCAAAGATTGATGAGGAAACCCCTGATCCTGAGGGAGGATTGATTGAAAAAGGTGAGGATGGCAGCCTGAACGGACTATTAAAGGATAAAGCCCAGGACCTCATGACAGCAGCCCTTCCTCCCATATCATCAAACTATCTGGAAGAAGCCCTGTCAAAGGGTATAGAGAGTTGCTGGGAAAATGGCCTTGTCGGTGGACATACAGAAGATTTAAGCTATTACGGAAATTTCAACAAAACGTACAATGCGTTCAAACAAACGATCAACCATAACAATAAAAAATTCAGGGCGCATCTACTTGTCCATCATGCAGTGATCGATGATTGGCATGAAGAAGGGCATCAATTCCTTGGAGGAAATGAATTCATCGAGTTCGGAGCCATGAAAATCTTCGCCGATGGCGCCCTCGGAGGCAGGACAGCCCTTCTCAGCTATCCTTATGCAGACGAACCGGATACAAAAGGTGTCAGCATCCATTCTCAGGAAAAGCTCCTGCAGCTGGTTGAAAAAGCACGAAGCCTTGAGCTGCCGATTGCCGTCCATACGATCGGTGATCAGGCATTCGAGAATGTCGTGGATGCCATCACGGTACACCCATCTGAAAAATCGAGGCGTGACCGATTGATCCATGCGCAGATTCTCAGGGAGCAACTGATAGGAAAAATCAAAGGTCTCCCCCTCATATTGGATATCCAGCCGCGTTTTGTCGCTTCTGATTTTCCATGGGTGATCGACAGGCTCGGTAAAGAAAATATGAAATACAATTATGCCTGGAAGACTCTGCTCGACAGAGGCGTCCACTGTGCGGGCGGATCCGACGCCCCGATCGAACCCGTCAATCCTTTATGGGGCATCCATGCCGCTGTCACAAGGACAAATCCTTTGGATCCGGAAAAGACCGTTCATATTCCTGAAGAACGTCTCTCGATGTACGAAGCGATTTCGCTTTTCACAAAAGGAAGCGCATATGCTTGTCACCATGAAAGTGACAGGGGGATGATCAAGGAAGGCTTTACTGCAGACTTTACGGTCCTTGAAAAAGATCCATTCGAGTCCAATCCAGATGAATTGCTCGAAAAAATCGTTTCCATGACCATAATCGACGAAACAATCGTCTTTGCAAAAGAATAAAAAGATTGCCCCCAAAACGTTTCCCCGATATAATGAAGTTATTTCGGAAACAGAAATAATTTTGGGGGTGTTTTTTTATGAAACAGAATGAACAGACAGGTATGATATACACAGCTTTTTCCTATTTTCTATGGGGAATACTCCCGATTTACTGGAAATGGTTAAACCATGTATCAGCTGACGAAATCCTGGCAAACCGGATCTTTTGGTCTTTCTGGTTTATGCTTTTATTTTTATTTTTCACGAAGAGATGGAAGGCTTTCACTTCCTACATAAAGACTTCATTGACCAAGAAAAAACAGCTGCTTGCTTTACTGCTTGCTTCTCTTTTGATCAGTGCCAACTGGTTCATTTATATCTGGGCAGTGAATACGGATCAGATGGTGGAAGCGAGTCTGGGTTACTATATTAATCCTCTTGTCAGTGTCCTGTTAGGGGTGTTCATCTTAAAGGAAAGCTTGTCAAAAGCGCAAATCGTTTCATTTATCCTTGCGGCTGCAGGTGTGTTGATCCTGACGTTCTCGTATGGAGATTTCCCTTGGATCGCGATGGGTCTCGCCTTCTCATTTGGTCTTTACGGCCTTGCCAAGAAGATGATCAAAGTGGATTCTGCGATCGGTCTGACCTTGGAGACGATGACGATTGCACCGCTTTCGCTTATCTATATGGGGTATTTGTACGCGGATGGGACACCATCGTTATTCACCGTCTCATGGGGGACGGATCTTCTCTTGATGGGGGCGGGGGCGGCCACGGCGATTCCGCTGCTTTTCTTCTCAAAGGGCGCGCAGCAGATCCCGCTTTATATGGTCGGGTTCCTGCAATATATCGCGCCGACGATCACCTTGATCCTCGGTGTCATGGTCTATGGTGAAACCTTCTCCATGACCCATCTGATCTCGTTCATGTTCATTTGGATCGCGCTGGCCGTTTTTACGGGTTCCCGTATCCGATTTGCGAGGAAAAGAAGAAGGGAAGCGAAGCTTTCTGCATGACAGGGAAAAAGCTCCGGGCATTTGCCGGAGCTTTTTTACTTTATGTTTATAAGAAGGAACGCTTTACTTTCTCCCAGAAGGAGTTGTCCTTTAGTTTTACGGTTTTAATGATTTTATCACTTAATTTTGCTTCCACTTTCTCAACGTGCTGGATGCTGAGGGCTTCATTGTCCATCCCCATCGCTGGGTAGTCATTTCCATCCTGGACGATTTTCAGTTCCAGGCGGCGTTTGTCGCTGAGGATGAAGGACGATCCAAGGGTACGGTACCGGTTGTTGTTCAGTGAAGCCATTTCACTGACCTGAAGACAAGGGATCATCGGATCGACGACCGCTCCGCTGACGGATTTATTATACGCTGTACTGCCCGTCGGAGTGGCGATGATCATGCCGTCCCCCCTGAATGTTTCAAAGTGGATATCATCAATGAAGACATCCATTACGAACGTCTTGATGATCCCGGATCTGATGCTGAATTCATTCAGGCAATGAAAAGAAGTCTGCTCGTCGACCGTGACTTCAATGGTTGGGTATTTTCTTACTTCAATTTGCTCTTTCGTCATCGCATCGATCATCTTGGATGTATCATCGATATGGAAATCGCAGTACATGCTCAGAGTACCGCCTGTCGAGATGCCTGCATACAGGCAGTCCTGTCTGAAGCCTGTTTTACGGACAGCCTGAAGTAATGTACCGTCACCGCCTACACTCACGATGATGTTTGCTTCTTTATGGGACTGTACGATGTTGAAATCATAACGGTTTGCCAAATCATATAGTTTGTCGAGCTTGGGCTGGATGGCTTTATCTTTTAATACGTAAAAATAAATATTCCTGCGATTGTTCATTTCTATGTACCTCCCAAAATTTAGTAGGATAATTTTTCCCATTCCATCAAAAGTCTGCTAAAATAACTTTGTGAATATTCTATCATGATTTGCCATGAGAATGATATTCATATCCTTACATAAGATAGGATAAACAAGGGAGGAATATACTTATGAATGCGAAAAGATGGATTGCCCTGGCGATTGCAGCAGGTCTGTTCTTTGTCTCCGTTGTGGTGAATTTCGCCACTTCAGCATTGACAGGGGATTTCAATAAGGCGTTTGATGAGGTGCTTGGCGGCACCGAGCAGGCTTTTGGGGAAGAAATCATTGAGGATGGAAACATGCAGAAGAGAATCGCGGTGCTTGAGGTGAATGGGGTCATCCAGGATACCGGGGATGCAGCTTCCATGTTCCAGAGTCCCGGCTATAATCATGAACAGTTCATGGAAAAGCTGGATGCCGTCCAGGAAGATGATTCGGTAAAAGGGATCATCCTTAAAGTGAATTCACCAGGCGGAGGAGTGGTAGAAAGCGCTCAAATCCATTCCAAGCTGGTTGAGATCATAGAAAAATCGAAAAAACCTGTTTATGTTTCGATGGGCAGCATGGCGGCTTCAGGAGGATATTACATATCTGCACCTGCAACGAAGATCTTTGCAAGCAAGGAAACATTGACCGGTTCACTGGGAGTGATCATGCAAAGCATCAATTACTCCGAGCTTGCGGAGAAATATGGTGTTGATTTCGTGACGATCAAGAGCGGTCCGTATAAAGATATCATGAGTCCGACAAGGAAAATGACAGAAGAAGAAAGAAAGATCCTTCAAACAATGATCAATAATTCGTATGAAGGCTTTGTGGATGTCATCGCAAGCGGACGTGACATGTCTGAAGCACAGGTGAAAAAGATTGCAGATGGAAGAATCTACGACGGCCAGCAGGCGAAAGATGCCAACTTGATTGATGAGTTCGGATACATTGAAGATGTCATCGCTGCGATGAAGAAAGATCATAATCTGAAAGGCGCAGAGGTATTTGAATATACAAGCGGCGATCCTTTCTCAGAATTATTCAGCATGAGCGCCAAGAAGATGATCGGCAAGGACTTTGAAGCAACCGCATTGATGAAGCTTCTGTCAAAGCCGAATGCCCCAAGATTGATGTATCTATATTCTGAGTAAGGAAGGTGAATGAAGTGAGTGAAAATCAAGATGCACCTCGTGTACACGAGGAGGAAACCATAGAGAAACATGACGAATTGACTTCGCAGCACTCTGTTATTCAGACGCCTCCGCCATATAAAGAGACAAGGGGATATTTTCTCGCAGGTTTCTGGCTGAGGGTGTGGGCTTACCTGATTGATCTCATCGTCATCGGAAGCATCACACGGCTTATCGTGAAACCCGTGTTCAAAGTCCTGGATGTTTCACTGGTGGAAGGTTCGATGTTTGCGCCGATATCCATTCTTTCTGCTATCGTCTTTTACGGCTATTTTGTCCTTATGACAAAGTTCTTCAGTCAGACGATCGGGAAAATGGTACTTGGAATCAAGGTGATTGACTTGAAGGGAAGCCGTCCGACATGGGGGACTGTCATCTTCAGGGAATTGATCGGCCGCTTCATTTCGTCTACCATTTTTATTCTTTATATCGTGGTGGCGTTCACCACTAAGAAACAGGGAATACATGATTTGTTTGCCGATACAACGGTTGTTCAGGAGAAAAAGAAACTTGAATTCTCACCGGCTGTGTAGGTGAATGTGCCGCTCTATTCATAGGGCGGTTTTTTTATTGCCCAATAGCGACTCATTTTTCAGGGAAAAAAATAATCAGGGGAAGACCGTTTAATTTTTCTTTCAACGTACATACTGAAAAGTTGAAGGGTTGTGAAAAAATTGAATGGTTGGGTATGGGCATTACTCATTCTATCTGCATTATTAGTTATCATCATTATTCTTATTATCATAACGAAATTAACGATCACCCTTTCTTTATACCACGGTAATGACAATGATCATTTCAAGGTGAAACTCCGGGCTTGGTTCGGGTTGCTGAGATACACGATCGACGTTCCGCTGGTCAAACTTGATGACGACGGTCCCAATGTCGTGGTCGAAGAGAAAAAAATGAGGGGGAAGGAAAAAGCGCCCTCGAGTGAAAAAGAATCTAAAAAGAAGATTTCTCCGAAAGATTTTATCAACAGCCTGCATGATACGAAAGAAATCCTTACCCATGTAAAAGGGTTTCATAAGATCATCCGCACTTTTTTGAAAAAAGTGAAAATCGATCATATCCATTGGAAGACCTTATTCGGAACCGGTGATGCTGCTTCCACAGGGACGATGACAGGGGCGATATGGGGCTTGAAAGGAAGCATCATCGGCATCATCAGCGGATATATGAGGCTTCAGTCACCCCCATCGGTCGAAGTGATTCCATCCTTCCAGAAAGCCATCATCCAGACTCACTTTTCATGTATTATCCAGTTTCGGATAGGGAATGCTATCCTAGTAGGTTTCAAGATACTTCGGTACTGGAGAGGCGGCAAACCGGACTTCAAGGCGTTGTCTCTTTCCGGTCTCTCAGAAGAAGAACAACAATCAGTTTAGCGAGGAGGACTAGACATGTCTGAACATCCGATTGAAGGTCTCATGACCACTGCAATGGAAAATTTAAAAGAGATGATCGATGTAAATACAATCATTGGCGATCCTGTGGAAACACCGGACGGCAGCGTGATCCTGACGGTTTCAAAAGTAGGCTTTGGGTTTGCTGCAGGCGGAAGTGAATTTAACATCGACGGCAAAAGCAAAAAAGGTGATTCTGAAGGAGGAAAAGGCGGCAGCAACGGTGAAGGGTCTTCGAAGAAGCAGCCGTTTGGCGGAGGTAGCGGCGGCGGGGTCTCCATCACACCGATCGCATTCCTGATCGTCAGCTCAAGAGGCATCAAAATGCTTCATCTGGACGAAAGCACACACCTCTTGGACCGTCTGCTCGACCTTGCCCCGGGTGCAATCGAAAAAATCCAGGGCATGATGAAAAAGAACGACCAGGGAAGCGGCCAACAAGGAAACGGATCAAAACAGAATATGGATTTCTAAAAGAACAATTTCTTAAGGGGGCTGACTCTGTTGTCAGCTCTTTTTTGATAGAACCATAATCGTCTCGATGGATGGCGTATGAAGGTGTACCAGCAGTTGATTAGGGTGCAAGTCGAAGACTCCTGCGGGAGAAGCGGGCCAGGTGAGACCCCGCAGGAGCTTTAGCGACGCGGAGGCTCAACGACCGCCGGCGGAAAACGAAGTCTTGCACTGAAATCAACTGTGGCATTTTAACATCTCGACCCTTATCAGTTGCGTTGCACATCCGATTTTCTGTACTATGAAACTGTACATACTAATCATAGAGGAGGAACAAATAATGGCAAACATTACATTTAAGAACAACCCTGTAACACTGCTTGGCAGCGAAGTGAAAGTCGGGGACAAAGCACCTGATTTCACCGTACTTGCAAATGATTTATCAGAAGTGACTCTGAATGATTCAAAGGGTAAGGTTCGTTTGATCAGTGTCGTTCCTTCAATTGATACTGGTGTTTGTGATGCACAAACAAGAAAATTCAACGAAGAAGCAACGAAATTTGATAACGTTGAAGTATTGACTGTTTCAGTCGACCTTCCTTTCGCGCAAAAGCGCTGGTGCGGAGCGAACGGTATTGAAAATGTCCAGACGCTTTCTGATCACCGCGACCTTTCATTCGGTGAAGCATACGGCGTTCACATCCAGGAATTGCGTTTGCTTGCACGTGCCGTATTCGTGGTCGACAGCAATGATGAAGTCACTTATGTGGAATATGTGAGTGAAGCAACCAATCACCCGGATTACGATGCTGCAGTAGAAGCAGTGAAGAATGCGAAATAATACAACTCACTAGAGAAAAGGGACATGCTGACCTGCCTTCGCTGTATGGTCAGCATTGTTGTTTTTACAAACTGCCCGGCGGCGGGTAAAATAGAGGACAGAAAACGTTGGTAAAGGAATGAATGATATGATGAATTCGCCAGTCGAATCTCTTTTCGCGATCATCGATGAAACGTCACAGCTTCTTAAGGAAGAGCTCGCATGCAGCTATCTGGAAGCCGTGGCCGAAACAGGGGAAAACCTTTTTCAAGGCGAGATCCTTCAAGATGAAGTAAGCGAACTGACAAAAAAACGTCTACATAAAAAATATGAAGAAATCAAGATCGGAAGCTTTGAAAATGAGGATATCCGCAAAGCCTTTCAGTTTGCCATCCTCAAGGGTATGAAGGAAAACGTTCAGCCAAATCATCAGATGACCCCGGATTCCCTCGGGTTGTTTATCAGCTTTCTCGTCAATAAATTCACTCAGGGCAGCGAAAAGCTGACTGTGCTGGACCCGGCGATCGGTACAGGGAATCTCCTGACAACTGTGTTGAATCAGATGCCACACGTTGAATCCGACTCCATTGGGGTGGAAATCGATGAAGTGCTGATCAAGTTGGCCTATGTAGGGGCCAATCTTCAAAAGCACCCTCTGCAGCTGTTCAATCAGGACGCCTTGGAGCCTCTTTTCATCGACCCGGTAGATATCGTTCTCAGCGATCTTCCTGTTGGATACTATCCGAACGATATCAGAGCCGGCGATTATGAATTGAAAGCGGAAGAAGGGCATTCCTACGCACATCATTTATTCATCGAACAAAGCCTGAAGCATACGAAAGAAGGCGGCTACCTGTTCTTCATCGTCCCGAATGCACTGTTCGAATCACCGCTCAGCAGCCAGCTTCATTTATTTTTAAAAGAAAAAGTGAACATACAGGGCTTCCTGCAGCTGCCTCTTTCACTCTTTAAAAATAAGAACTCGGCCAAAAGCATCCTGATTCTTCAAAAGAAGAAAGAAGGTTTGAAAGCGCCGAAAGAAGTCCTGCTCGCGAATCTTCCAAGCCTCTCAAATCAGCGTGCATTAGAAGATATCCTTGGCAAGATTGATCAGTGGCTGGTTGAAAATAAATAATGCTTGATTGGAGACTGTTCTTGATTAGGGCAGTCTCTTTTACTTTTTCAATGATTGGAGGGGGCGGCACTTGAATTCGATGGGAGACAGAGGAAATGTGGAGACCCCCCAGCGTTTGGGTGAGCGGCCTGGGGAGCAGGCAGGATGAAGATTTTTCGACATGTAGGGTGCAATTAATTTTTTGAGAGGGAGAATTAATTTGTTGAAGGGTAGAATAGTGTCGATGAAGGGTGTAATCGTGATCCTGAAGGGTGCAATTATACGATTGAAGGGCAGAATCGTCATTTTGCTTCCTGAAAATCGTTGATCGGGTTCAGGATACAGACTGCTGTCCCTGCGGCGGCGCAAAAATCAAGATTCCGGCGCAATAATCCGGAAAGTGACGCAATTCTGATTTCCGGAACAATAATCCACTACAGGAGCCCGACCCCATTCTTAAATAGAGCCATAACGAGACTATTAAAGTACAAGCTTGACGAAAGAATCCCTCTGTTCAGAAGCGAGACTTAAATGGCTCGGCCTGTTCCCCGGGGATTCTTGTGCATGTAACGTAAAGAACTAGCAAATGTTGAAAAGTTTAATTCATTCCTTTATGCGGTAAAAAAAGAGTGAATCCATTTGGAATTTTGTGAAAATATTTAATTTAACATGAAAACGATGTCATTTCAAGCTTTTTCTTGAAATAGGGAGTGGACAGTGATTAAATGAGAAACTGAGAGATAAAAAGTGATTCTATGAACACAATATAGATAATCAAGATCCTAAATTAAAAGGAGCGATACATCGTGGCAAACAAAATCATTGCGATCAATGCTGGAAGCTCATCTTTGAAGTTTCAGCTTTTCGATATGCCTGAAGAAACAGTTATCACTAAAGGACTTATTGAGCGTATTGGCTTGGACAATGCGGTTTTCAACATATCAGTGAACGGTGAAAAGAAAGAGGAAGTAACGGATATCCCTGATCACGAAGTAGCGGTCAAAATGTTATTGGACAAGCTGACCGGCTTTGGCATCATCGGTTCTCTTGATGAAATCCAGGGAATCGGACACCGTGTCGTACACGGAGGGGAAGTCTTTAACGAGTCTGTCCTCATCACGGATGAAGTAATTGAAAAGATCGGTGAACTGTCAGATCTTGCTCCGCTTCATAATCCTGCGAACCTGACAGGTATCAAAGCATTCAAGAATGTGCTTCCGAATGTACCTGCAGTAGCGGTATTTGATACGGCTTTCCACCAGTCCATGCCTGAAAGCTCATTCTTATACAGCCTCCCTTATGAGTATTATGAAGATTTCGGCATCCGTAAATACGGATTCCACGGTACTTCACATAAATACGTATCTGAGAGAGCCGCTGAAATGCTTGGCCGTCCGAAGGAGCAGGTGCGCCTGATTTCCTGCCACCTTGGTAATGGTGCGAGTATCGCTGCCATCGAAGGCGGAAAATCAATCGATACGTCCATGGGCTTCACACCACTTGCAGGTGTAGCGATGGGTACCCGTTCAGGGAACATCGACCCGGCATTGATTCCATTCATTATGGAAAAAACAGGTTCAACAGCGGAAGAAGTGTTGAATATCCTGAATAAAAAATCAGGAATGCTTGGTGTATCCGGATTCTCAAGCGACCTTCGTGATATTGAGCAGCAGGCCTCTGAAGGAAATGAACGTGCAGAGCTTGCCCTCGAAGTATTCGCGAACCGCATTCATAAATATATCGGTTCCTACGCTTCACGCATGTACGGGGTAGATGCGATCGTATTCACTGCCGGCATCGGTGAAAACAGCACCCTTGTCCGTGAAAAAGTACTTCAAGGCCTTGAATTCATGGGTGTATACTGGGATCCTGCACGCAATAACGTGCGCGGTGAAGAAACTTTCATCAACTACCCGCACTCACCGGTAAAAGTCATGGTCATCCCGACTAACGAAGAAGTCATGATCGCCCGTGACGTTGTTGAAAAAGGAAACATTTAATATAGGCTGAATCAAACAGGACCTCCATATTGACGGTCCTGTTTTTTTGCAGTTATATAATAGAAGATAAAATTACAGAAAATTCACTTTACATTTTTATCGGGGACAGAAGTTGTATGATATACTTATACTAATTTCGTAACTGTAAGGAGTGGAAGTCATGAGCTGGTCCGATCGGGATAAACAAGTTTGGCAGTCAATCAAATCGTGGAAAGAAGGCTTGTATGAATATGAAGCGAATGATTTGGAGCATACATATGTAAAGTGGCTGGATTACGCTTTTGAATCCATCCCCCAGGATGTCCAGGAACAATTTTTTCAGCGTTTGGACGGCTGGCTGTTCCACATGCATTCCCTTATCCAGGGATCGCAGATGCAAAATGATGCAAGGGAACGCATCCTGGTAACGGCCAGGGCATTCAACCAGGATATTGAGACGATTGAAGATCTTCAGTACCTCACAATTGATCAGCTTCATTATATCGCCGAGCAGCATGCAGGACGGCACCGCATTTATTCATTGTTCCAAGGCGGATTCACAGGTACAGGCGGACTTGTGGCTCTTGGTTCGGATCTGCCTGCAATGGCCGTGATCAATCTAAGGTCGGTGCAGCTGATTGCGATCACCTACGGATTTGATGTCCAGACGCCGTTTGAAATGATGACAGCATTGAAAGTGTTCCATGCCTCCACCCTTCCATCACGACTCCGGGCACTGGCCTGGGAAGATCTCATGGAGGATTTGAACAAGAAGGATTCGAATTATTTCTATGACGGATCGGAACAGCTGACCGATTATACGTGGCTCGAGGGACCGATGAAGCAGGCATTCAAAGCCCTTGCGATCACCATGTTCAAAGGGAAGAAGTGGTCGGGTCTTCCGCTTGTCAGTATAGCGGTCGGTGCAGGTGCGAACTATCAGCTTTCCCGTAAAATCACTGATTTTGCAGAGAAATATTATCAGTATCGTTACCTGCGCTTGAAGAAGAATCAATAAAATGCATTTTTTGGCAAAAGCGAAAAATCCGAACTATAATGAATCCTAGAATTCATAATAATAGTTCGGATTTTACTTTGACTAAAAAAATTTTTGTCACGGCTTTTTTTTATAATGCTGCGTTGTTTTTTGAACCAAGAGTAGATTGCTAATAAGAATGTACTTTTGATTAGCACTTCATCTTATTGATAATAAAACGATAGACTCAATAAAAATATTTGATTTTTCGATAATAAATTCAAGGAATTCGATAATAATTCTTTCAGTTCCGATAATAAATTCAAGGAATTCGATAATAATTCTTTCAGTTCCGATAATAAAAAGTTAATTTTCGATAATAAATTAACCGACCATCAAAAAATACCCTCATTAAAAATGACGTGAGCCGAAAAGTTATACAGTTCATAAAGGAATTTAATTTTCACCTGTCACCTTTATCCAAAAACAAACAATAAAATCATAAAAAACGTGAAAAAATATTAAAAAAAGACAGTACTCATACCCTCAGGCATCATCCCTCAATAATCGGCATCTTCAGCCCGGACATAAAGCGTGTACTATTCCTCATTCATTTCCGGTGATTTACGATACCATATCCACAGATCATTGATCTGCGATGCTTTCTCTGATATTTCGCTGTTCAGCCTGCAAGATTCCGCAAAGTCCTCTTCCTGGCCGAGGCGGGACTGCAGCTCTTCAATTTCCTCATCAATCTCCCCGATCCGGTCAGGAATGGCTCCTCTAATTCTTTCCCACTCGAGAAGGATGGCTTCCTTCTCATGAGACGGATACATGCCCCACTCCTTTGACAGGCAGGGCAGATTTATTTTCAAACGTGTATTGTATGAAAAGTGACTGCTTATTGTACTCATATAACTCCTGCGTTCTCCTTTTCCGTGTTAATATCGTTAATTAAATCCTACATCAATTCCCCCTGCGAATCCATTCATACTGCTGATTCAGAATATGGCTCATAAAATATTTATACAAATTTATGAATAAGTATTGAAATATAGAAGAGATGTTGTTAATATAAATTCATTCAAAAGAATAAATATTCATTAATTACTTTCAAATACTCAATTTATATAAACAACAACTGGAGGGAATACGATTGAACAAAAAAGTGGTTTTAGCTTATTCAGGTGGTTTGGATACGTCAGTGGCAGTACAGTGGCTGAAGGAAAAAGGATACGAGGTCATCGCCTGCTGTCTGGATGTCGGTGAAGGGAAAGACCTTGATTTTGTAAAAGAAAAGGCGTTGACGGTCGGTGCATCGAAAAGTTATGTGATCGATGCGAAGGAAGAATTTGCGAAGGATTATGCGCTGACTGCGCTGCAAAGCCATGCGTTATATGAAGGTAAATATCCGCTCGTTTCAGCGCTTTCAAGACCTTTGATTGCAAGTAAACTTGTCGAAGTGGCTGAAAAAGAGGGGGCTTCTGCCGTCGCACACGGATGTACGGGAAAAGGGAATGACCAGGTGCGATTTGAAGTTTCCATTGGGGCTTTGAATCCGGAGCTTGAGGTGATCGCTCCTGTCCGTGAATGGAAATGGTCACGCGAAGAAGAAATCGAATATGCCAAAGATAAAGGGATTCCAATTCCGATCAATCTCGACTCTCCTTACTCCATCGATCAGAACTTGTGGGGAAGAAGCAATGAATGCGGTGTCTTAGAAAATCCTTGGACGGCTCCGCCGGAAGATGCTTATGATCTTACCAGCAGCATCGAAGAAGCACCGGATACAGCAGATGTGGTGGAAATTACATTTAAACAGGGTGTACCGGTTGAATTGAATGGACAGGAGAAACCGCTGGATCAATTGATTTCTGAGTTGAATCTTATTGCAGGTAAACACGGGGTAGGGCGCATCGACCACGTGGAGAACCGTTTGATCGGAATCAAATCGCGTGAAGTGTATGAATGCCCGGGCGCTGTCACTCTCCTGAAGGCACATAAGGAACTTGAAGATTTAACGCTTGTGAAGGAACTCGCACATTTTAAGCCGGTCATCGAAAAGAAAATGACTGAGTTGATATATGAAGGCCTCTGGTTCTCACCGTTAAACCAGGCATTAAAAGCATTCCTTGATCAGACTCAAGTGTATGTCAATGGAGTGGTACGTGTGAAACTTTTCAAGGGTCATGCCATCGTGGAGGGAAGAAAATCCCCGAACTCACTGTATGATGAAAATCTGGCTACGTATACAAAAGCGGATGAATTCGATCATGATGCTGCGGTTGGTTTCATCAAGCTTTGGGGACTGCCGACAAAGGTTTCCTCTGCCATCAACAGCTCTGAGAAAAAGGAGAAAGTGACTCTATGAGTAAGCTGTGGGGCGGACGATTCACAAAAAAACCGGAAGAGTGGGTGGATGAATTCAATGCATCCATTTCATTCGACCAGCAATTGGTCTTTGAGGATATAGAAGGCAGTATCGCCCATGTGACCATGCTGAAAAAATGCAGCATCCTGTCTGTGAAAGAAGCAGATCAAATCCTTCAGGGGCTTCACACGCTGTATGACAAGGCATTGAAACAGGAATTGGATTTTTCAGTGGAGTATGAGGATATCCACTTGAACCTTGAAAAACTATTAATTGATGAAATCGGCGAAGTCGGGGGTAAACTGCATACTGGGAGAAGCAGGAATGATCAGATTGCCACCGATATGCATTTATTTTTAAAGCGCAGGGTGCAGGAAATCATTGAACTGATTGATGAACTGCAGGAAGGGATCATCCTTCAATCCGAAAAAAACGTGGAAACGATCATACCCGGTTATACGCATCTCCAGCGCGCACAGCCGATTTCGTTCGCCCATCATTTAATGTGTTATTTCTGGATGCTTCAGCGTGATAAAGAGCGATTGGAAGATTCACTTAAGAGAATTGATCTTTCACCGCTTGGTGCCGGTGCGCTCGCCGGTACGACATTTCCCATCGACCGGGCATATTCGGCTGAACTGCTCGGTTTCGGTTCATATTATGAAAACAGTCTTGATGCAGTCAGCGACCGCGATTTCATCGTTGAATTCTTGAGCAATGGATCGATATTGATGACGCATCTCTCCCGGCTGGCTGAAGAGTTCATCCTCTGGTCAACCGAAGAATTCCAATTCATTGAACTGGATGACAGCTTTACAACGGGAAGCAGCATCATGCCCCAGAAAAAGAATCCGGACATGGCTGAATTGGTCAGGGGGAAGACGGGAAGAGTCAACGGCAACCTCATTTCCTTACTGACAGTCCTAAAAGGGCTGCCACTTGCCTATAACAAAGACATGCAGGAAGACAAAGAAGGGATGTTCGATACGGTCAAAACCGTGGTCGGTTCATTGAAGATCTTCAATGGGATGGTCCGTACGATGACAGTCAAACAGAAGAGAATGAAAGAAGCTGTGTCGAATGACTTTTCAAATGCGACTGAACTCGCTGATTACCTGGCAGCCAAAGGCGTCCCTTTCAGACAGGCTCATGAAATCGTCGGCAAGCTTGTCCTCCATTGCATCGGGGAAGGATATTATTTGAAAGATGTCCCGCTCGAAGAGTACCAGCAGCACTCACCTCTCATCGAGGAAGATATCTACTCCATCCTGGAACCTTATGCTGCGGTTGAGAGACGGAATTCTTACGGCGGCACAGGATTCCAACAGGTGAAAACCCAAATAGATAAAGGGAAATCGCTTTTAAAATCAAAAGAAGCGGCAACTAAATAATAAATAAAGAGAGGCGGAAATCCGCCTCTCTTTATTTACTCTTCTTTTTCTTCTGTCCGTACAACAAGGACATCGCAATGAGCAGCCCGGGTGATATGCTCTGAGACGCTTCCAATCAGAAAACGTTCCACTGCATTCAATCCGGTGGCACCGCATATGATCAGGTCTGCTTCAATGTTCTTGTTCGCTTCTCTGGGGATGATCACTTTAGGAGAACCATATTCAACATACGTATTTACCTTTGTAACGCCTTTGCCGGCTGCTTCTTTTTTATATTCCTCGAGAAGCTCCTCGGCATAACGGATCGCCCGCTCACCGACAGTACGGTCATATGACTCGATTGCGGCAAATGAACGCGTATCGATCACGTGAATCATGGAAAGTGTTGCATCATTACGCTTTGCGATGGCAATCGCCTTCTGGAAAGCCCATTCAGCTTCTTTGGATCCATCGACGGCTACTAATATGTTCTGATACTTCAAACTCATTGTTATCCCCTCCTTATCTTTATCATACTATATTTTCCCACTTATAGCCCGTGACGGAAAATCGAACAATATAGAAGAAAATATCTGATCAACAGGGGGAATTACGATGAAGAAGAAAGATCCTAAAGAACAGTTTACGTACGAAGATCAGGGAAGCATGGAAGTAAGCCAGCAAATCATGAATTCGTACACGAGCGGTGTTATCGATACGGAAAACGGATACTACAATACCTATGAAGATCATGGGGAACAAGAGCAATAAGCGTTTAAAAATGGCTGGTTCACGTTTGTGGCCAGCCATTTTTCTATCCAAGTTTCTTTTCAAAAAAGGGTGAATTCCTCTTGAATAACGACATGCGTTTCGCTGCCGCATAAAGGGCGGATGTAAGGATAAAGGAAAGGAAACCGGGTGAATAGGTTTCCGGTATCAAAATATAAAATAACATTCCGATGAGAAGCACCCATAAAGCTTCTTTGTTATAGGTTGATGTTCCGTTAAGGAGCCCGAAAAGAGATTTTTCGGTTAATGTTCCTTTTTTCACGAGCAGATAATCAGAAACCACAATCGCCGAAATGGGAATGACCAGTATGCCAAGGAGTGATATGTAGCCTTGTGCATGTGAAACGAGCGACGGGATGCAGCTTAATAGAATGCCTGCTGCCCCGAAAACAGCAGCACTTTGAATCCGTGACAGCGCAGGAAGGGCATTAAGGAGGCTGTAGCCCCCGGTATAGGCATTACTGAGGTTGATCGAGATCATTGAAACCATTGCACACAGGATGATAATCACTAACAGTATGAGTGACGAGGTGAGTTCACTTGCCGCGACAAATGGATTCAAATCATTGAACAGGCTCGCACTCAATCCGCCAAGCAAAGCAGTCATCATGAAACCGGCCACATTTCCGCCGTACAATCCCCAAAAACCGTGGGCACTGCTTTTACTGTAGCGTGTAATATCAGAAGAAGCACTGACACCAGATACATATTGAACAAATACAAGGCTCGAATAAAAAAAGAATGCACCTGCCTCAGCATCTTTGGTGCCTGTTGTTAATGGAGTCATATCGCCGGCAGCAAGACCTTCTTTGATAAATAGATAAAGTATGACAAGCTGACCGATTACCAGGACCGGAATGAAGTATTTGACCGCTTTTTTAACCGCATGGAACCCGACCAGTGCAAGAAGAGTCATGATGAGGGCCAGCCCTGCGGCAATCGGGATGAATGGCAGTGACATACCTGTAAGCTTTTCCACGCTGGACAAAAGGACATATGTTCCGCCGATGGTTTGAACACTGAACCAGTAAAGAGATGTCAGTGACCGGATGGGAGAAGCGATCCTCATGGAAAGTTTCGTACCGATCAAGGTTCTCAGCACATATTGAGCGGGCAGCCCGTGTCTTGATCCGGGCAGCGAAAGAAGTGAAACAAACAGAAACGCTGCAAGCGCGCCCAATACGGTACAGGTGAATGCAGCGACGAAGGACAATCCGCCCTCAGTAACCGCCAGTGCAGGAACAAGAAAGTTTCCCGCATTGACCGAAAACGCAAGCTGAATGATGAAATATTCCTTCCACGTTGTTGTCTTCTGTTCTGCCGGAACCGGCTCCAGACCAAGCTTTTCAATCACAGGTTGTTTTACCATAGAAGTCTCCTTTGTATGTATTTTGCTTTTTAACATATTATAAAGCTGAACTTAATTATAAGCTTGTTGGTATGATTGACTGTTCCAGCGTTATGTTGCAGTGGGAGAAGAATCCTTCTATCAAAAAGCGGAAGGGCTTTGCCCAGAGTCTTATGAGATGTGTCTCTTAACCTTGCAGCTGGACATGTAAGAATTGTCACCAACCCCAAACGGAAAGCCAAGTCTTCCACTGATGGCATAAGCGGTAATTAACAACGTTATATATTTTAAAGAATTTTTGCAAAAAAGAGAAGAAATAAACATTTATAATTTTGATTTAAAATAGAGAAATTTTATAATTTATTTGTTAAAATGTAAGTGCTTACAGAGAAGCGAAATTCTCTTAGCTATTATATAAGGAAAATGTTATATTTATGAAGTGATGCTCAATAAGAGCAATTGTGGATTAAGGAGGTAGGCATATATGCGTATTGGTGTGCCAATGGAAATCAAGAATAATGAAAACCGTGTAGCGATGACTCCTGCCGGTGTTGTGAACCTTGTTCAATTCGGACATGAGGTGTTTATCGAATCCGGAGCAGGGATGGGTTCAGGCTTTACAGATGAAGATTACACTGCTGCAGGCGGACAAATCGTAAGCACTGCATCGGAAGCATGGTCGATGGATATGGTCATGAAGGTAAAGGAGCCGCTTCCAAGCGAATATTCTTATTTCCGTGAAGGGCTGATTTTATTTACATATTTACATCTTGCACCGGAACCTGAACTTACAAAGGCACTAATCGACAATAAAGTCGTAGCGATTGCTTACGAAACAGTCGAAGTGAACCGCTCGCTTCCGCTTCTGACTCCTATGAGTGAAGTGGCTGGACGCATGGCGACTCAGATCGGTGCCCAGTTCCTTGAGAAGATCCATGGCGGAAAAGGGGTTCTTCTATCTGGAGTGCCGGGTGTGCGCCGCAGTAAGGTAACGATCATCGGCGGAGGGGTTGCCGGAACGAATGCTGCTAAAATGGCTGTCGGACTTGGAGCTAACGTCACCATCCTTGATTTGAATCCCGACCGTCTGCGCCAGCTCGATGATATCTTCGGAAGCGATGTTACTACGCTGATGTCCAACCCATTAAATATCGAACAAGCTGTAAAAGAAGCAGATCTTGTTATCGGTGCCGTCCTGATCCCGGGAGCGAAAGCACCTAAACTGGTAACAGAAGACATGATCAAGTCAATGACTCCTGGATCAGTCGTGGTCGATATCGCAATCGATCAAGGCGGTATCTTTGAAACGACAGACAGGATCACGACTCATGATGATCCTACTTACGAAAAACATGGTGTAGTCCACTATGCCGTTGCAAATATGCCAGGAGCTGTACCGCGTACATCCACGATTGCATTGACAAACGTGACGGTTCCTTATGCGATCCAAATCGCATCAAAAGGTTACAAGCAAGCATGCCTGGACAATGAAGCCCTGCTTAAAGGGGTCAACACACTGAATGGTTATGTAACCTATCAAGCCGTTGCTGAAGCACACGGACTTGACTACTCAAACACAAGAACACAACTTGAACAACTCTAATACACCAAAGCCGGCCGCAGACAATATTTCTGGGCCGGTTTTTGTTTTCTGAATTGGTTTTTGTTCTTTTTTACAGTAGACCATTCTTTTCCGCTCCAATACACTCTGGTTTATAAAAATAGAACATCATTAAGTTTACGGATGAAAAACTACAGCTTGTATACCCACCATTTAATAAACTTGGTAATTATAGATCATAACTAATTTATATATTTAAATCGTTCTAACAGGTGATTGGAGTGCAAGACGAAGACTCCTCCGTGAGAAGTGGCCAATGTGAGACTTGTCCAGCTGCGGGGCTTAGAGGCACATGTCATAAGTCAAATCGACCAAGAAGGCCTTCGAAGTCAATACGTCTTATGTCACCCGCCTCTTCAAAGCCCCTCCGCTTTTCTTCCAGGCTTGCCGAGGAGCTCAACTTCATCCCCGGGGAATCTTGTGCCTGCAGCGTAAGGGAACGGTCTAAGTTATTCAAATAACAACCAGTTTAGTAATTCAACTTTTAAAACCATAAAAATCCGGGTATATCAATCTATATACAATAAAGTCTCAGGAGGAGTTAGAATGAAAGTATCTTATCATGGACATTCAGTAGTGAAAATCGAAACAAATGGCAAAACGATCCTGATCGATCCATTCATCAATGGAAATGAACTGACGGATCTCAAAGCAGAAGATGAACAACCGGACGTGATCATCCTGACACACGGCCATAATGACCACGTGGGAGATACGGTTGAACTTGCAAAGAAAAATGACTCTCTCGTGATAGCCAATCACGAACTCGCGACTTACCTCAGTTGGCAGCTGGTCAAAACGCATCCGATGCACGTCGGGGGCGCATATGAGTTTGATTTTGGAAAAGTGAAGTTCACCCAGGCGTTCCACGGTTCAGGGCTCATTACAGACGGAAATGAAATCATCTATATGGGCATGCCGGCCGGCCTTCTGTTGTTCATTGAAGGAAAAACAATCTATCATGCAGGTGATACCGGTTTATTCTCAGATATGAAACTGATTGGGGAGAGGCATCCGATTGACCTGGCATTCCTGCCGATCGGGGATAATTTCACAATGGGGCCGGAGGATGCGGCTGAGGCTGCACGTTTCCTGAAGCCGAAAAAGGTCGTCCCTGTTCATTACAATACCTTCCCGCCAATCAAACAGGACCCTCATAAGTTCGTCGAAATGCTGGATGGCTGTGAGGGACAAGTGATGTCTGCCGGGGACGTAATCGAATACTGATGAATAAGAGAGTGATGTATAGAGGCTGATCCGGCCTGTGCATCGCTCTCTTTTTTAATTTTTAACAATATCCCGTCCTGCTCCTGCATATAAATGAAACAAGCATAGAGAGGAGGATGACTGTGAAAAAACAACGATATATACTTTGCCTGCTGCTGACGGGTGCGCTGTTGTATTATGCAGCTCCGCGATTATCCATCGAAGCCGGCGGACTCGAGGGGATCTTCGCCATCGGGTGGCTCGTACTCGCAACTTTTGTAATAGCCGGTAATCTGGCTGCCCTGCTTTTCAGCCCTGCCAAAGCTTCAAAAAGGGGAAAAGGGAAGATATCGGATTCCCGAAAAAGGAGACTGCGTTCCTTCGGGTAAGCATGACGCATTAACTAAAATGCCGTTAAACCCTTGATAAAATTGAAACCCCAAGCTTTTCACATTATAATGAAACTAAGCAGGACGTAAAAAAGAAGGGTGAAAAGCTTGGCAACCAAACATGAACAAATTCTCGAATACATAGATTCCCTCCCCGTCGGAGAGAAAATATCCGTCCGCCAGATCGCAAAGGCACTGAGTGTCAGTGAAGGAACAGCTTACAGAGCGATCAAGGATGCTGAAATAAAAGGCTATGTCAGTACGATCGAACGTGTCGGAACAATCAGGATCGAACAGAAGAAGAAAGAAAACATCGAAAAACTGACCTATGCCGAAGTCGTGAACATCATTGATGGGCAGGTTCTTGGGGGAAGGACAGGCCTTCATAAGATGCTCAATAAATTCGTCATCGGTGCGATGAAGCTTGAGGCGATGATGCGTTATACCGAAGCTGGAAACCTGCTGATTGTCGGAAACCGGACAAGGGCGCATGAACAGGCTTTGAGAGCCGGGGCAGCCGTCCTGATCACGGGCGGCTTTGACGCTGAAGATGATGTGAAAAAGCTTGCCGATGAGCTAGAACTCCCGATCATATCCACGTCCTATGATACGTTTACGGTTGCGGCCATGATCAACCGGGCAATCTATGATCAGCTGATCAAAAAAGAAGTTGTCCTCGTGGAAGATATTTTGACCAAAGTGGACAATACCGCATATTTACATATTAATGATACACTTGAAGATTGGTATGAAAAAAATCAATATACGTTCCACAGCAGGTTCCCGGTCGTCGATCAAAACCTGAAAGTGCATGGGATGGTGACGTCCAAGGATGTCATGGGGCAGGAAAAACATATCGGTCTCGATAAGATCATGACCAGGCACCCGATTACGGTCAGCAAGAAGACAAGCGTTGCTTCCGCCGCCCACATGATGATTTGGGAAGGCATCGAGGTCCTGCCGGTTGTAAATGAACAGAACAGACTGCAGGGAATCATATCGCGTCAGGACGTCCTGAAGGCGCTGCAAATGATCCAAAGGCAGCCGCAGGTGGGGGAAACGATCGATGACCTGATCAGCAACGGAGTCGAAGCAGGGGAGAAAAAAGGGGACAAGGAAATTTACCACTTTGCCGTCACCCCGCAAATGACGACGGGGCTCGGGACCATGTCATACGGCGTCTTTACGACGCTTATGACAGAAGCTGCAAACCGGGTGTTGAAGCCTTATAAAAAAGGAGATCTTGTTGTAGAGAACATGACCATCTACTTTATCAAGCCGGTCCAGATGGAAAGTATGCTTGAGATCCATCCGAAGGTGCTTGATGTGGGGCGGAAGTTCGGTAAGGTGGATGTTGAAGTATACAGCGAAGGAGTCCTGGTAGGTAAATCGCTCATGATCTGTCAGCTGATTGACCGGCATTAAGACAAACGAAAAGACCGGGATACCCATCCCGGTCTTGCCGACTAAAATCAATTTCCGTTCAGTTCCTTTGCTTCCCGCTCTGCATACGGGAGTACGTGTCTGTAATATTTATATCCTGCCCAGATGCTTCCAAGTCCGATCAGGATGAACAGGGCCCCAACGATATACGTGACCGTACCAGGGAATAAGACAAGCTGATTGACCCCGAATAAAGTAACGAACAAGCCAAGAGCCATGCTTGCTTTTGCAGACAGCCATTTCTTCTCCATCGGCCGGTTGCTTCTGACTTGCTTAATTTTATAGAAAATATAAAAAGCAAATGCTAATGTAATGAAAAAAGCGAGAAAATACATAATTCTTATCCTCCAGTGCTGGCTTTCTCGCTACTATTTTACAGGTAAGAATACAGATTGCCAAATGAAAATTTCGTGAAAAAGGAGATCCTTATGAAAGAACAGATCCTTGATTTAATCAAAGAATATGAAACCATCATCATCCACAGGCATGTACGTCCCGATCCCGATGCCTACGGTTCCCAGGGAGGCCTTGCCGAAATGTTGAAAGCTTCCTTCCCTGATAAAAATATATATGCTGTCGGGCTGGAAGAAGAAACCCTGCATTATCTGAACCGCCTTGATCCGATTGAAGATGAAGTCTTCGAAGGTGCGCTCATCATTGTCTGTGACACTGCCAATGAAGAACGGATCTGTGACAGCCGCTACAAGCTGGGGGAAAAGCTGGTGAAAATCGATCATCATCCAAACGAAGATGCCTATGGCGATCATTTATGGATCGACACGTCTGCCAGTTCCGTCAGTGAAATGATTTATGAATTCTATCAATTCGGAAAGGATAAAGGGCTTGTACTTCCTGATCATGCCGCGCGCCTTCTGTTTGCCGGCATCGTAGGCGATACGGGAAGATTCCTTTACCCGAGCACGACCCAGAAAACGTTCGATATCGCGGGAGAACTGATCCGGTTTGATTTTGACAGGAACGACCTGTTCAATAAGATGTATGAAGTTGATTCGAATGTCTTGAAGCTGCAAGGCTTTGTGCTTCAGAATTTTGAAATGGATGAAGACGGCTGTGCCCAGATGGTCATGTCCAAGGACATTCTCGAGCAGCATGATGTCGTTCCTTCAGAGGCATCCTTATTGGTGAGCTCATTAGGGAATGTGAAGGGGATCAAAGCATGGGTCTTCTTTATCGAAGAGGATGATCAGATCCGTGTCCGCCTCCGTTCAAAGGGTCCTGTCATCAACACCATTGCAAAGAAATACAACGGCGGAGGGCATTCGCTCGCAGCAGGCGCTTCCATCTATTCATGGGAAGAGAAAGAAGATGTACTGCGGGATTTACGTGAGGCTTGCCGGGGTCATTAAGATATGTGTAGTAAAAGCTCCTTATCAACGTAACGAGTTCGGTTTTGAAGTGCAAAATTTGAATTAGCAGTGCTTTTCAGTTGGAATTAGCAGACACTTTAGCAGTGAAATTAGCAAGTGTAAAAGCTCGGAGCAAATTATGCTTCGAGCCTTTTTTATCATCATTCTTTATTAAAGATTAGCACCCTTTTATTGAACAATGAGAGCCGGTACCCTGGCGTTTGAAAATTAGCGGAAGAATTCCGTTTAAATCGAAAAATGCCGCTATTTTACCAGTAATAACCGGAGATTTTCCGCTTATAGTAAAATTTCCGTTAAATATTGTTCCATATTGAGCAGTTAAGCGGAACTTCTACCCTTATTACAGAGTTTTAACCCTCCTCCACCCGCCTTAGACGGAATTTCTCCGCTTATAAATTTACCGCCAAAAGGGGATCATCTAAGCAGTATGCTTCATTGTTGGTTTACTTTAACAAACAAATGGACTTTCCACCTTTTCTATTCTTCATACTCAAGCTCCAATGTGATCTGCGTGGTTGTCCAGAAATAAATCTCACGCACTTTAAAGGTGAACGACTTGTCATTTAACTCCACGGTTTTATTTTCGATGATCTTCTTAATCAAATCACGGGTTCCATAAGCGGTTTCAAGGTCCTTATTGATCAGGCTGCGCAGATCCCCGCTTAGCCTGTCCTCGGTTTCATGGATGCTGAGGAGCTCGACTTTTGTTTTGGTCGGATTGATCAGCTTAATTTTCACTTCCTGGATGGTCAGCTGATTTTCATTTTTTTCATTGAGCTGCTTGTATTCTTCCTGCAGATAGGAGAGGGTGTTTTTATATTTGCTTATCTCATTTTTCTGTTCTTCTATCAATTTGGTCTGATTTTCATGCATGACCCCGAACATATAAATGAAGATGATCCAGCTGACGATGCCCCCCACCACCATACCGGAGAAAAAGCGCTGCCAGGAAGGAAGTTTGTAAAATGGGGGGATCCTCATGATGAAATATGCTCCTGAGTCAGCCATGAAATGATCATGGCACCTGTATTCGCTCCTCCCAAGGCAGATAGAATCAACAGGAACTGTTTGAACAGCTCTTTCGTTTCTCCATTCAGAAATCCTTTCTCAAAGCTGTATACCGTGTCGAACGTTCCCCCGATTGCTGCTATGATTGCCCAGATACGCAAAAAATTTGAAAGGCGCCACATCTCGATGAACAGCGGCTGCCCCATTGCGAAGGAAGCGAGCCCGCCCATCAGGGATCCACCCAATATCACACCGAAAGCAATAAAGAAACTCTTGAATAATTCAGGAAAAAAGGCTTCAGCCATTTCATCATCTCCATATGAGCAATTCTTCTCTTACGATAACTATATGGGTTTCATGGACAGGATATGAGGGAGAACATATTTTCTTTTTTTGCTTTTCTTACCTATAATAAAAGTATATTGAAATGAAAAAGGGTGTGCATAATATGTCGTTTGTTCATTTACAGGTAGCAAGCGCTTATAGTTTACTTTCCAGCACAATCTCCATAAATGGACTTGTACATAAAGCGAAGACGCTCGGATATAGATCCCTGGCGTTGACCGATCGAAATATGATGTATGCTGCCATTCCTTTTTATAAGGCATGTGTGAAGGAAGGGATCAAGCCGATCATCGGTTTGACTGCGGATATCGCTGTCAGCGATGAACAGTCGTTCCCGCTTGTGCTGTTGAGCAGGAATAATAGGGGTTATCAGAATCTATTGAAGATATCGAGCGCGATCGGGGCCAAGTCCCCGGAAGGGATCCCTCATAAGTGGCTCAGTTCCTACAGTGATGGCCTGATTGCGATCACTCCCGGTCTGCAGGGGGAAGTTGAAACCCATTTATTGAATGGGGAAGAAGATAAAGCAAAAGAAGCCATACAACTATACAAAAGGATGTTCGGAGAAGGATCTTTTTATATCAGTCTTCAAAAACACGGCTTGAAGGCAGAAGAAACGCTCCATCCCCTGCTGAAAAATATAGCGCGTGAAAACGGTGTGAATATGGTGGCCGCAAACGATGTCCGGTATTTGGACAAGGAAGATCATTTTGCACATGAATGCATGAATGCAATACGCGATGGTGTCAAGCTGTCGGAAGATGAACGGACTGTCCTTGAGACGGAGGAATACTACTTCAAGTCAAAAGAGCAAATGACAGAACTTTTTCCGGATGAAGTAGAAGAGCTCCAAAACACGTTGAGGATTGCAGAAGAATGCACCGTCGAAATACCGTTCCATCAGCAGCTCCTCCCAAAATACCCGCTCCCCGAAGGTGTGACAGCCCGGCACGAACTCACCAGGCTTTGTGAAATCGGACTGAGTGAAAAGCTTGAAGAGGTTACGGCCGAGTATCTGGAAAGGCTCGATTATGAACTCGATGTCATCGGGAGGATGGGCTTCAGTGATTATTTCCTCATCGTCTGGGACTTTATGAAATTTGCAAGGGAAAGGGACATCCTCACCGGTCCTGGCAGGGGGTCTGCAGCGGGATCGCTCGTTTCTTATGCACTCAGCATCACCGATGTCGATCCGATCAAGCATCATTTATTATTCGAACGTTTCCTTAATCCTGAACGGGTATCGATGCCCGACATCGATATTGATTTTCCGGACCACCGAAGGGATGAAGTGATCGAGTACGTAGAAGCAAAATACGGATCCCTCCATGTCGCCCAGATCATTACATTCGGTACATTTGCAGCAAAGGCAGCCCTGAGGGATACAGGCAGGGTATTCGGGTTGAATATGAAAGAGCAGGAGCAGCTTTCGAAGCTGATACCGAATCAGCCCGGCATAACGCTGAAGGATGCTTATGAGAAATCCAAAGAGCTCCGTGATCTTATCGAAAACCAGGAATTATATAAACGGTTATTCGAAACGGCACTGAAGCTTGAAGGCCTGCCGAGGCACACATCTACACATGCTGCAGGCGTTGTGATCAGCGAAGACCCTTTGGTGCAGTGGATCCCGATTCAAGGGAGTGCATCCGGCATCCATCTGACCCAGTATTCAATGGATATCCTTGAAGAAATCGGCTTATTGAAAATGGATTTCCTCGGTCTCAGGAATCTTAGCATCCTCGAGAGGATCATAAAGAATATAAAGAAGGGAAGGGATAAACGCTTTACTTTGGAACGCATCCCTTCAAATGACAGTAAAACCTTCAAACTCCTCAGTGAAGGGCACACCAACGGAATCTTTCAGCTTGAGTCGGACGGCATGCGCAATGTTTTGACAAGGCTGAAGCCCACTTCCTTCGAGGATATCGTCGCGGTCAACGCCCTGTTCAGGCCGGGCCCGATGGAAAACATCCCGACGTATATCAATCGGAAGCATGGTAAGGAAACGGTGGAATATCCCCATCCGGACTTGAAGCCGATCCTTGAAATGACATACGGCGTCATCGTTTATCAGGAGCAGATCATGCAAATCGCTTCAAAAATGGCCGGCTTTTCACTAGGCGAAGCCGACCTGTTAAGAAGAGCCGTCTCGAAAAAGAAAAAAGACGTTCTCGATCAGGAAAGGGAGCATTTCGTGAAAGGTTCCATTCAAAAAGGCTATTCAACAGAAGAGGCACATCGCATTTATGACCTTATCGTCCGATTTGCAAATTATGGATTCAACCGTTCCCATGCGGTTGCCTATAGTATGATTGCCTATCAGCTGGCATACTTGAAAGCCCATTATCCTGCTTACTTTTTATCTGCCCTCCTTACCCACGTTGTCGGCAATGAAACGAAAATCGCTCAGTATGTAAGAGAAGCGAAACAATACGGCATCGATATTCTGCCACCGTCCGTCAACAGCAGCCAATTTGTTTTCTCTGTGGAGAGGAAAGAGGCGATCAGGTACAGTCTCGGCGCAATTAAAGGGATCGGGGCACAGGTACTGAAAGAAATCATCTCTGTAAGAAAAGACAAGCCATTTGATGATTTGTTCGATTTCTGCATGAGGGTTTCCTCGAAAATCATCAACAGGAAGATATTGGAGAACCTTGTGTTGGCAGGTGCCTTTGATGAATTCAATATAGACCGGGCCACCCTCCTCGCAAGCCTTGATGTTGCGATTCAGCATGCAGAGCTCGTCAACCCGGAGGATGATCATGATCTATTTAAAGAAGAAGAAGCATTCCTGCTTAAACCGAAATATGTTGAAGTAGAGGAAATGAACGCAGAAACGAAATTGAATTTCGAAAAACAAGTCCTGGGACTTTATCTTTCAGATCATCCTGTGACTTCGTACCGTCTGCTTCTGGATGATATGGGAGCCGCATTGATTGTAGATGTCCGGCAGGGTGCGAAAGCGTCAATAGGCGGCTTTATCAGCTCGATCAGGTCAATCCGCACGAAAAAGGGCGAGGTCATGGCGTTCCTTGAAATCAGTGATGAAACAGGAGATATGGAAGCAGTCGTATTTCCTGCGGTCTACCGCCAAATTATGACACTCCTGAAAGAAGGGAATGTGTTATGTTTTGATGGAAAAATAGAGGAACGCAACAATAAGCTGCAGCTTATCATCAACAGAGTGCAAACCATCGAAGAGATAAAGGAACGTTCTGAAACACGGGAGAAGAAACTATTCTTGAGAATTCCTACTGCCGTTGATCAAGATGCCAGCATGAAGGAAATACAGCGCATCATCGCTCGTTACAAGGGGCATCAATCGGTGATTGTCTATATTGAAAAAGACAAGAAAAGTATAAAACTATCTGATTCTTATAGAATAGATGCGTCCCGGGATGCGATTAGTAAATTAGAAGCAGTTTTAGGAAAACCTAATGTCGTTTTGACATAACATACTTTACTTAAACCGGAATTTATATTATTGTTTAATAGAAAAAAGTGGTCTGACCACTGGGGTTTAATATGAGGCAGAATGACATAACCATTGATGAATTGATTAAACATATGAAAACACGGAACTTGAGAAGGAGTGAATGATTTTGTCATTACGCGAAGAAGCATTGCATATGCATCGAGTGAACAAGGGGAAACTGGAATCGAAATCCAAAGTTGAGGTAAGAAATGCAGAAGACTTAAGTCTTGCCTACTCACCAGGAGTGGCAGAACCATGCAAGGTGATATATGACAAGCCGGAAACGGTCTATGATTATACGATGAAGGGGAATATGGTCGCAGTCGTGTCAGACGGGACGGCTGTGCTTGGGCTTGGGAACATCGGTCCTGAAGCTTCACTTCCTGTAATGGAAGGAAAAGCTGTTCTATTTAAGAGTTTCGCAGGCGTCGACGCATTTCCTATCTGTTTGAATACAACGGATGTGGACAAGATCGTTGAAACGGTCAAGCTGCTTGAACCGACATTCGGCGGAGTGAATTTGGAAGATATCGCTGCTCCGAACTGCTTTGAAATAGAAGAACGCCTTAAAAAAGAAACGAACATCCCGATTTTCCATGACGATCAGCACGGGACTGCCATCGTAACGGTAGCCGGGCTTGTAAACGCGCTGAAAATCGTCGGCAAGAAAATGTCTGAAATCAAAGTCGTGGCCAATGGTGCAGGGGCAGCGGGTATTGCCATCATCAAACTGCTTTACCGCTACGGTGTAAGGGATATCATTATGTGTGATTCTAAAGGGGCGATCTTTGAGGGCCGCTCACAAGGAATGAATGCAATCAAAGATGAAGTGGCAAAATTCACGAATCGTGAACGTCTTGAAGGCGGCCTTGGGGACGTATTAAAAGATGCCGACGTCTTCATCGGTGTCTCTGTCGCCGGTGCATTGACCGAAGAAATGGTCTCATCGATGAAAGAGGATCCGATCATCTTTGCGATGGCGAATCCGGTACCTGAAATCATGCCTGAACTGGCTAAATCTGCGGGTGCTAAAGTGATTGGTACAGGCCGTTCAGATTTTCCAAACCAGGTGAACAATGTACTCGCCTTCCCTGGGATTTTCCGCGGAGCTTTGGATGTACGTGCTACACATATCAACGAAAAAATGAAACAAGCCGCGGTAGAAGCGATTGCTGACTTGATCAGTGAAGACGAATTGAATGCGGATTACGTCATCCCGCGTCCATTTGACAAGCGCGTGGCACCTGCTGTCGCAGCCGCAGTGGCAAAGACGGCAATGGAAACGGGAGTTGCCCGATTAAAGGTCGATCCCGAAGAAATCCGTAAAAAGACAGAAGAATTAGCGGTCATCGGGAAAGGTGAATGATGACGAAAGTGAACTCTCTCCATTCCCAATCGAAAGTATATATTGGAATTGTTCACCAACTCAGAGAAATGATATCAAATGACGGCCTCAAGAAGGGGGATAAAATCCCCTCGGAAAGAGAACTTTCAGAGAGATTGAACGTAGGCCGTTCTTCCGTGAGGGAAGCATTGAGAGCCTTGGAACTTTTAGGGCTGATTGAAACCAGAAGGGGAGAAGGGACATTCCTCCGTGATTTCAGGGACCATCATCTGATCGACCTGCTCGGGATGTTCATCCTCCAGGACCAAAAGGCCAAGGAAGATATCAAATGCACAAAAACGATGATTGAAAAAGAAGCCCTTCGTACAATCTTCTGCCAAAAGCTCGATATATCTGCAATCGAGACCCTTGTAAAAGAAGACAACGGGACTCTTACATGGAGGGAGATCGTGGAGGAACTCATTCTCCTGAGCAACAACTATCTTTCCCATCGAATCTGGAACGTCCTGAATGATTACGAGACTTTCATCATCGGTGAAAAAAAGATAACACCTGAGATAAAAGAAAAGCTTTTGAACCTGCTTCAAGGATTAGAAAACCAGGATAAAGAATTGGTGCAGACTGCTTACAGGCAGATTTCGGAAATCAGCGACTGGGAGCTGACAAATTCCAACATCTTTTTATAAGGCTATCAGTTAATCTGATAGACAGGCAGTCTCCACATTCATCTTGCTCACTGAACTTATATATTTCTATCATCTAAAGAATACGAATACAAAAGGCGATTGTAATTAGTTAAGGAGGTTTCACCTTGCTTAAGGATCTTTTCAATAAATCCAATAAACCCAAAAAGAAAAAATATGCAACGATTCCTTCCGAGGCAGCCAAACAGGATGTTCCTGAAGGAATCATGACCAAATGTCCCGATTGTAAAAAAATCATGTATACGAAGGAATTGCAGAAAAATTTAAAAGTATGCATTCATTGCGGATACCATCACGGCATGAGCTCGATGGAGAGGGTGGACAGCTTCATCGATGAAGGGACATTCGAAGAAATCGATGCAGGCCTTGTCTCGGTGAATCCCCTCGGTTTTCCTGAATACCTTGATAAAGTGGAAAAAGACCGGAAAAAGACAGGGCTGAATGAAGCGGTGCTCACGGGAACAGGGAAAGTAAACGGCATCGATATCGTCGTTGCCGTCATGGATTCCAGGTTCCGGATGGGAAGTATGGGATCCGTGGTCGGTGAGAAGATTACGAGAGCGGTCGAAGAAGCCGACAAACGAAAAGTGCCATTCATTATTTTTACGGCATCAGGAGGGGCACGTATGCAGGAAGGTGTGCTTTCCCTTATGCAAATGGCCAAAACAAGCGTCGCCCTTAAACGATTCAGTGATAATGGAGGTCTCTTCATTTCAGTCATGACCCATCCAACAACCGGAGGGGTATCGGCAAGCTTTGCTTCTGTAGGTGATTATAATTTTGCAGAGCCAGGTGCATTGATCGGATTTGCTGGAAGAAGGATCATTGAACAAACCATCCGGGAAGATCTTCCGGAAGATTTCCAGACAGCAGAGTTCCTTCTCAAGCACGGCCAGCTTGATGAAGTCATCTCGAGGATGGAAATGAAGGAGAAGATCGGACTGGTACTAGATATACATCAATGGGACGGTGATCTGCCATGGTAAATGAGATGGAATTTGAAAAGCCTGTAGTTGAATTGAAAAAGAAGATTGCAGAGCTTAAAGAGTTCACTCAGAATTCGGAAGTGGATTTATCAAAGGAAATTGAAAAACTGGAAACGCGGTTGAAGAAGCTCGAAAATGATATCTATGAAAACATGAAGCCGTGGGAAAGGGTCCAGGTTGCACGTCACCCCAACCGCCCGACGACTCTGGATTATATTCGCTGCCTGTTTACAGATTTTATGGAAATGCATGGAGACCGGCTTTACGGTGATGACGATGCAATTGTATCAGGGCTTGCCAAATTCGACGGCGTACCGGTAACTGTAATCGGCCACCAGCGCGGGAAAGACACGAAAGAAAATATCCGCAGAAATTTCGGTATGCCGCACCCTGAAGGCTACCGGAAAGCATTGAGGCTGATGAAGCAGGCTGAAAAGTTCAATCGCCCGATTGTTTGTTTCATCGATACAAAAGGCGCTTATCCAGGTAAAGCAGCCGAAGAACGGGGGCAGAGTGAAGCCATTGCCAGGAATCTGGTTGAAATGGCGGGTCTGACCGTGCCCGTTGTATGCATCGTTATCGGAGAAGGAGGAAGCGGTGGAGCATTGGCCTTGGGTGTGGGAAATCACATTCATATGCTTGAAAACTCCACGTACTCAGTCATTTCTCCGGAAGGAGCTGCAGCCCTGCTATGGAAAGATTCCACTCAGGCAAAGAGAGCTGCGGAATCCATGAAGATCACGGCACCCGACCTTAAAGAGCTCGGAATCATCGATGAGATCATTACCGAAGTGAAGGGCGGGGCACACAAGGATATAGAAGAACAGGCTCACCTCATGAAGGACGTATTGAAACAATCGTTGAAAGAACTCATCCCGATGAGTCATGAAGAATTAATTCAGCATCGCTATGAGAAATTTAAAGCGATCGGTGATTTTTCTGTTTTAAATGATGTTGTTGGGGTAAAATCATAAGGTAACCACTGGACTGACAAATAGGATTCTGCCTTTTGTCAGTCCTTTTATTTGAAGGATGCAGGTGTTTTTGAATTTTTTAACAATTGAAACGCTTTCAGTTAATAGATAATTTCGTCTATTGGTCTTACCGGGGGGAACTTGTTGAGAAGCTTTACTCTTCGTGTTATTTTAGAAATAATCAATGGTCTATTAGTCCATAATAAATGGGTAGAATAGAGAGGATAAAATGCGATTCACTGAAAATATGTGAAACCATTAACAAATTTTCTTTAAACATTTTTACATATAAATATATCTTCATGAGGTGATGAAAGTGAAAAAAATAGGAGTACTGACAAGTGGCGGAGATTCTCCGGGCATGAATGCCGCTGTACGTGCCGTCGTACGTAAAGCTATTTTTCAAGGCGTTGAAGTGTATGGCATCTATCAGGGATACAATGGATTGATCAATGGAAACATCAAGAAGCTGGAACTTGGTTCAGTGGGGGATATCATCCACCGCGGCGGAACGATGCTTTACACCGCCCGCTGTGAGGAATTCAAAACAAAAGAAGGCCAGCAAAAAGGGATTCAGCAGCTTGAAAAACATGGCATCGAAGGCCTTGTCGTAATCGGCGGAGACGGCTCTTATCAAGGAGCCAAAGCGTTGACAGAATGGGGTTATCCATGTGTCGGTGTACCGGGTACGATCGATAATGACATCCCGGGTACGGAATTCACGATCGGTTTTGATACAGCGTTGAACACTGTAATTGATGCGATTGATAAAATCCGTGATACGGCCACTTCCCATGAACGAACATTCATCATTGAAGTGATGGGCCGCAATGCAGGGGATATTGCCCTATGGTCAGGACTTGCAGGCGGAGCAGAGACCGTTATCATTCCAGAAGAAAAGTTTGACATGGATGATATCGTCAGCCGATTGACAAAGGGTCAGGAACGCGGTAAGAAACACAGTGTCATCATCGTTGCTGAAGGCGTCATGTCCGGAAACGAATTTGCGAACCGTTTTACTGAAGCAACAGGAATGGATACCAGGGTTTCTGTGCTTGGACATATTCAGCGCGGGGGAACCCCGACAGCTTCAGACCGTGTACTGGCGAGCCGTCTGGGTGCGCGTGCCGTCGAACTGTTAATGGCTGGAAAAGGCGGAAGAGCAGTTGGAATCGAAAAGAATGAACTCGTCGATTATGATATCATTGAAGCACTAGCCAAGCCTCACAAGATCGACTTGGATATGTACCGCCTATCAAAAGAGCTGTCAATATAATAATCGCTGAACATTCAGGAGGTAAAGATAATGAGAAAAGCAAAAATTGTATGTACCATTGGCCCAGCCAGTGAAAGTATCGAAAAGTTATCTCAACTGATCGATGCCGGGATGAATGTCGCCCGCCTAAACTTCTCCCATGGGGATCATGAGGAGCATGGCCAGCGTATCAAGAACATCCGTGAAGCAGCAGCAAAAGCAGGTAAGACTGTCGGGATCCTGTTAGATACAAAAGGCCCTGAAATCCGTACGAATAATATGGAGAATGATGGATTTGAACTTCAGCAGGGAGCATCCGTGATTGTGTCCATGAAAGAGGTTTTAGGTACGCCTGAGAAATTCTCCGTTACATACAAAGGATTGATCGACGACGTAGATACAGGATCAAAAATCCTTTTGGATGACGGACTCATCGGACTCGAAGTAACTGAAATCGATAAAGCAAATGGAGAAATCCATACAGTCGTTTCAAACAGCGGAATGCTGAAAAATAAAAAAGGTGTGAACGTACCAGGCGTTTCCGTTAACCTGCCTGGGATCACGGATAAAGATGCGAAGGATATCATTTTCGGTATCCAGCAGGATGTTGATTTCATTGCTGCTTCATTCGTACGCCGTGCGTCTGATGTACTGGAAATCCGTCAGTTATTGGAGGAGCATCATGCACCTCATATTCAAATCATCCCTAAGATTGAAAACCAAGAGGGTGTAGACAATATCGATGAAATCCTTGAAGTATCCGACGGCCTGATGGTTGCACGTGGTGATCTTGGAGTGGAAATCCCGGCAGAAGAAGTGCCGCTTGTCCAAAAGCAGCTGATCAAGAAATGCAACTCACAAGGGAAGCCAGTCATCACGGCTACTCAAATGCTTGATTCAATGCAGAGAAACCCAAGACCAACGAGAGCGGAAGCAAGTGACGTGGCAAACGCGATCTTTGACGGAACGGATGCCATCATGCTTTCAGGTGAAACGGCTGCAGGTACTTATCCAGTGGAAGCTGTTCAAACCATGCACAATATTGCTTTTAAAGCGGAAACCGCACTGGACTTCAACGAGATCCTTTCAGCCCGCAGCAAAGAAAGTGATCATAATATGACCGATGCAATCGGACAATCAGTGGCGCACACGGCCATCAACCTGGATGTCAACGCAATCGTGGCACCTACAGAAAGCGGTCATACAGCACGCATGATTTCTAAATACCGCCCGAAAGCCCCGATCGTAGCTGTCACAGGCTCTGAATCTGTTTCAAGAAGATTGGCACTGGTATGGGGAGTATACCCTACTGTCGGACGCAGAGTATCCACGACAGATGAGATGCTTGATATGGCGGTCGAAGAAAGCGTGAATTCCGGCATGACAAAACACGGCGACCTGATTGTCATCACTGCCGGTGTTCCAATTGGTGAAACAGGCACAACCAACCTGATGAAAATCCATGTAGTAGGGGATATCCTCGCCAAAGGACAGGGAATCGGACGTAAATCTGCTTACGGTAAAGCAGTCGTCGCTTCAAACGCCCAGGAAGCAGTGGAAAAGGTCGAACAGGGTTCAGTCCTTGTGACCATCGGAACTGACAAAGAGATGATGCCTGCCCTGGAGAAGTGCTCTGCACTGATCGTCGAGGAAGGCGGCTTGACAAGCCACGCAGCAGTAGTGGGGATCAACCTCGGAATTCCTGTAGTGGTCGGTGTGGATAATGCCACATCCCTGTTCAGAGATGGTCAGGAAGTAACAGTCGATGCAACACGCGGCGTGATTTATAATGGTCATGCTAGTGTATTATAATCATTAAAATACATGCTGGAGTCCCTTTAAGGGGCTCCGGTTTTTTTATTTCCTGGCGGTGAAGGGACTTTGATTCCCTTCACCGTCACATACTCAATCACCAACCCGGAGTGGATTTTATCTGTTCTCACTTATCAGATGCCCATCTTCCGATAAAAAAGCTGATTTCGCTCGGAAACGACTAAATTCTTTATTTTCTCAAGTAGATTCACCCTCTCTCCGGCTTAAACTCCACCTTGAAGCAAACCTCTCTTTAAGTGGACGACAAGCCAGAATCCTCAATCAACCGGAATACTGCCACCCATGTTTCTATATGTTATAATAAAGGGACAAGTCGTAAATAAATGGAGGAATTCCTCATGAGATATATCCTGCCGTTTTTAATCATCGTGCCCGCTTTGGAAATCGGGATCCTTATTCTTGCCGGTCAGACAATCGGCGTGCTTCCCACCGTGTTGATGATCATTGCAACCGGGGTCACTGGTGCTTATCTGGCAAAAAAACAAGGTCTCGAAACAATCAGGAGGGCAAGGGAAGACATGCAGTATGCCCAATTCCCCGGGGATGTGATCATCGACGGTCTCTGCATCCTTGTAGGCGGCGTATTGTTATTGACGCCGGGCTTCATTACGGATGCAACCGGATTCCTATTGCTGCTGCCCCCGACCAGGAAATTGTTCAAGCCTCTCATTTACAAACTCTTTAAAAAATGGTTCAATAACGGCAACCTGATCATTTATCGATAATAAAAAAGCACCGTTCCGGTTTTTTACCGAAACGGTGCTTCTTTTATTTTTTACCCATAATAAACTTCCAAGCATCTTCAAAAACACCTGCACGTCTTAATGTTGAAAGAATCACCAGTACGACCGGACCCACGATCAATCCGAGGAAACCAATCAGTTTGAAACCGACGAACAGAGCGATCAGTGTAGCAAGAGGATCAAGACCGATGCTTGAGGACAGCACTTTCGGTTCCATGATCTGCCGCTGAACGACGACGACTGCGTATAACACGGAAAGACCGATGCCAAGGCCTACATCCCCTGTAATGAATTCATAAGCGATCCAGGGCACGAACACCGCGCCAGTCCCGAGATACGGAAGGATATCAACCAGACCGCTTACGAGGGCGATGGTTATGGCGTAGTCGACACGAAGAATGAGCAGTCCGACCAATACGATGATAGCCGTTATCGAAATCAGCGTGAACTGGGCCCTGATGAAGCCGAACAAAGCTTTTTTCAGATCGATGAATACCGTCCTTCCGCTCTCCATTGCCCTGCCGGGAACGAATTTTTCGGCTTTGGCAGACAGTTTGTACCAGTCTTTACTGATGAAGAAGGTTGCCAGTGCCGAAAATACGAGAACAGATGCGGCATTCGGGATCCAGGAAATAAGCTGAGGCAGCCTCTGGAAGAAGTTCTGAAGAAAATCCCCAGCCGACTGGGCGATTTTACTGCCGGCAGTTTCAATGTTTTCGAGTATAGTATTCTGCTGTCCTGCATCAAGGTTTTTGAAAAGTCCGGCGATCTGGTGGTAAAAAGGCATCACCTGGCCCACAATGAAGTTTTCTGCATAGGTCACCAGTGTGCGGACGTGTTCCGGCAGCACTTCCGATAAGTAGTTTGCACCTGATACAATTTCTGCTATCAGCAAAGTGATCAAACCTGCAAAAGCCCCGATGATCAAAAACAGGGATATGACGACCGCCCACACCCTCGGAAGTCTGCCTTTGGATTCAAGCCAGTTGACGAAAGGATTGATCAAGAGGGCAATCCCGACAGCAATGACGAACGGATAGGCAAGTTTCCATATGTAATACAAAGCAAATAAAGAAAGGATGATGATGCTTACCACTATAAGAAAGCGGATGGTTCTGTAAACATATTCCAAGTTCAACTGAGTTCCCCCTGACCTGTCTATTACTTCCTATTTTATAAGAGTCATTAAATGAAAGAAAGTTCTAAATTTAATAATTTTATACTATTCACACCGGCAGACAGAAAGGATTTTTAAAGCTTTTTTCATTGTTTTAGTCCGGTACAGTCAGAAAGTTTTATTTTTCTAGTAAAATAATTTTAGACAAATTCGAGCGTTTTCGTTCACAAATGTCAGATAATTGTTTATAATAGAAAATGTAAGCGCATCCCAAGCGCTGTTTTCCCTGCTGGTCTTTATCGTACAGGGAATCATTTTTTGTGCAGGGATTGAGCAATCGCTCAACATTGGAAATGTAATGATTTAAATGCCCTCAACAGGTAATTTTACTTACTTATTTTAAACAAGCCCGCTACAAATTTTCGTGCAGGGTTTTATGCTCATATGAAAATGGGTAAAAGGGAAATACATTCAGAAGGAGAGATTATTATGACAGCGACTCGCGGACTAGAAGGTGTTGTAGCCACTACTTCATCCATCAGTTCAATCATTGACGACACTCTTACATATGTCGGCTATAACATTGATGACTTAACCAACAATGCCACTTTCGAAGAGGTAATCTATTTGCTGTGGCATCTGAAGCTGCCAACTAAATCGGAGCTGCAGGAGCTGACAGATCAGCTCGCGGACAATATGGCCCTTCCACAGGAAGTGCTTGATCACTTCAAGATGTACAACATCAAGGAAGTACATCCTATGGCCGCTTTGCGTTCAGCCGTGTCTTTGCTTGGTTTATATGATGATCAGGCGGACGTGATGGAAGAAGAAGCGAACTATATGAAAGCTGTTCGCCTTCAAGCGAAGATCCCGACGATTGTAACAAGCTTCGCAAGGATCCGTAACGGCCAGGAGCCGATTGCACCACGTAAGGATCTTGGTTTCGCTGCCAACTTCCTGTACATGCTGACAGGCAAAGAACCTGAACCGATCGAGATCGAAGCGTTCAATAAGGCACTCGTCCTTCATGCGGACCATGAGTTAAACGCTTCCACATTCACTGCACGTGTATGTGTAGCCACACTTTCCGACGTGTACTCAGGTGTTACTGCCGCAATCGGGGCACTTAAAGGACCGCTGCACGGCGGAGCCAACGAGCAGGTTATGAAGATGCTTACCGAAGTGGGGTCTGTCGAGAATGCGGAAGCGTATATTCTGGACAAGCTTGAGAAAAAAGAGAAGATCATGGGCTTCGGCCACCGTGTTTACCGTCAGGGAGACCCGCGCGCCAAGCATCTTAAAGAAATGTCCAAAAAGCTGACTGAGCTTAGAGGAGAAAGCAAATATTATGAAATGTCTGCGAAGATCGAAGAAGTCTTCACAGCAAATAAAGGGCTTCCGCCAAATGTTGATTTCTATTCAGCATCTGTCTATCACAGCCTCGGCATCGATCATGACCTGTTTACACCGATCTTTGCTGTCAGCCGTGTATCCGGCTGGCTCGCTCATATCCTGGAGCAATATTCCAACAACCGTTTAATCCGTCCTCGTGCCGATTATATCGGGCCTGGCAAACAGGAATATGTTCCCGTTGATGAAAGAGGTTAATCATCGATATTTACAAATAGTAAAAATATTGGTGTAATGAATAAGGAGGGGAATGACGATGACTGCCATGCTGCACTTATCGGTCATCCCCTTTGATAATGAATGAATATGGAGGTTACATAATGACACAAGGTGAAAAAATTACAAACCAAAACGGCCAGCTTAATGTGCCGAATAATCCAATCGTTCCGTTTATCGAAGGTGACGGTACTGGTCCTGATATCTGGGCTGCAGCTCAGCGCGTACTTGATGCGTCAGTAGAAAAAGCTTACAAAGGCGAACGTAAAATCGAGTGGAAAGAAGTTTATGCCGGCGAAAAAGCATTCAACAAAACAGGTGAATGGCTTCCAAATGATACGCTTGAAGCAATCCGTGAGTATTTCATTGCCATCAAAGGACCACTTACGACTCCTGTAGGAGGCGGAATCCGTTCATTGAACGTTGCCCTTCGCCAAGAGCTTGACCTATTCACATGCCTGCGTCCTGTGCGCTACTTCGAAGGTGTGCCTTCTCCTGTAAAGCGTCCTGAAGATACTGATATGGTCATCTTCCGTGAAAATACAGAAGATATCTATGCGGGTATCGAATATGCGAGTGGTTCTGATGAAGTGAAGAAACTCATCAGCTTCCTTCAAGACGAAATGGGCGTAAACAAAATCCGTTTCCCTGAAACATCCGGAATCGGTATCAAGCCTGTATCTGAAGAAGGTACATCCCGCCTTGTCCGTGCTGCCATTAATTATGCCATCACTGAAGGCCGTAAATCAGTTACGCTTGTACACAAAGGGAACATCATGAAGTTCACTGAAGGTGCATTCAAAAATTGGGGTTACGAGCTTGCTGAGAAAGAATTCGGCGATAAAGTATTCACTTGGGCTCAATACGATAAAATCAAAGACGCTGAAGGCGTTGACGCAGCTAACAAAGCACAGTCTGAAGCAGAGGCTGCAGGCAAGATCATCGTCAAGGATTCAATCGCTGATATCTTCTTACAACAAATCCTTACACGTCCGGCTGAGTTCGATGTCGTTGCTACAATGAACCTGAACGGAGACTATATTTCTGATGCGCTTGCTGCACAAGTAGGCGGAATCGGGATCGCTCCTGGAGCGAACATCAACTATGAGTCCGGCCATGCCATTTTCGAAGCGACTCACGGTACTGCTCCTAAATATGCAGGAATGGATAAGGTTAACCCTTCTTCAGTCATCCTTTCAGGAGTGCTTATGCTTGAGCACCTTGGATGGACAGAAGCAGCTAATCTAATCACTAAATCAATGGAAAAAACAATCGCTTCTAAAGTTGTGACATATGACTTTGCCCGTCTGATGGATGGTGCGACTGAAGTGAAATGTTCTGAATTCGGTACTGCATTAATCGAAAACATGGAATAATATAAACAGCAGAAGCATTCCTTTCATAGGGATGCTTCTGTCTTATATAAAATACATAGGATGAACAGGAGGAATCATCATTATGACAATTAAACGCAGAAAAGTTTCAGTGATCGGCGGAGGTTTTACAGGTGCGACGACTGCACTCATGCTGGCGCAAAAAGAGCTTGGAGATGTGGTACTTGTTGATATTCCCCAGATGGAAGACCCTACAAAAGGGAAAGCCCTCGATATGCTTGAAGCAAGTCCGGTTCAAGGCTTTGATGCAAACATCATCGGTACATCAAACTATGAAGACACAAAGGACTCCGATGTGGTTGTCATCACTGCAGGAATTGCCCGCAAGCCCGGGATGAGCCGTGACGACCTTGTTCAGACAAACCAGAAAGTCATGAAATCTGTTACAGAGCAAATTGTCAAATATTCTCCAAACTGCTATATCATCGTATTGACTAATCCGGTCGATGCCATGACTTACACGGTCTTCAAAGAATCAGGATTCCCGAAAGAACGGGTAATCGGTCAGTCCGGTGTCCTTGACACAGCCCGTTTCCGTACATTCGTTGCACAGGAATTGAATCTGTCCGTGAAAGATGTGACTGGATTTGTTCTTGGCGGACATGGAGATGATATGGTTCCGTTGATCCGTTATTCCTATGCAGGAGGAATCCCATTAGAGGCCTTGATTCCAAAAGACCGCCTCGATGCCATTGTGGAACGCACACGTAAAGGCGGAGGCGAAATCGTCGGCCTGCTGGGCAATGGGTCTGCATACTATGCCCCGGCCGCATCCCTCGTTCAAATGGTCGAAGCGATCCTGAAAGACCAGCGACGAGTCATCCCGGCAATCGCGTACCTTGAAGGCGAATACGGATTCGAAGGCATCTACCTCGGAGTGCCGACCATCCTCGGAGGAAACGGCCTCGAAAAAATAATCGAACTAGAACTGACAGAAGAAGAACAATCAGCACTCGCCAAATCAGCCGACTCCGTAAAAAACGTCATGTCATCATTGGCATAGATATAATTATAGCCAGTTCCATAAAGAAATGGAGCTGGCTATTTTAATGATTTTGCTGACACCATATTGAATATTCAGAGTGGATTGTAGCGGAAGGCACTTGACTCCGACGGGAGATAGAGGAAATGTCGAGACCCCGCAGGAGCGCAGCGACGAGGAGGCTCGACTTCCTCCCCGGGGAATCTTGTGCCTGCAGCGGAAAGGAACGGTCAACATATTTGCCCATAAAAATAGTTGAACTGGATAAAATAAGAAAGATTGAAATTTATATTTCTCTAGCAGCTTAAAATCCCTTTGATTGGAAAGTCTATAAATGATATTATAGTAATATACAGATAATAATGACTATTTCTATTATTGTAAATTGTATGCGTTTACATACGGAGGTGCTTCTTATGTTACTGGGCAAGAAAAGAAAACTGGGAAGAAAAATAGACGAAATGACAGTAGGGGAAAAATTGACATTAACCGAAAAAATAGAAGACAATGACCTGCTTCTGTATCTCGGCTTGACGAATGACGCCAACCCACTGTACATCCAGCACGATTATGCGTCCCAGACCCCTTTTAAAAAGCCGATCGTCCCATCCATCATGCTGACAGGGATCATCACGTCTGCCGTGTCAAAGTATCTGCCGGGACCCGGTTCGCACATCATTGAACAGAATATCGATTTTCCAAAGCCGGTATACCATTATGCAACAATCCAGTTCCTATTTGAGGTCACGGAAGTGGAGCCGTCTTCCCATACTGTCACCATCACCGTCACAGCGGTGAATGAAGATGACGAAAAAGTGATAAATGGAACAATAAAAGTCTGCCCGCCGCACAGGCTTGAAAAAATGAACAGCCATGCACTTGAAAACTTTTAACATGATAAGCGATACGAAAAGCTATAGAATCCTGATTGGATTGTATAGCTTTTTTAATTTGCACATACTAATACTATCTTTAGGGTATGGCCATGCCATCGAATTGTATTATAATGAAACTACAATTACATAATATCGTTGGATGATGGGGTTAATTTCTGATAGTTGGAGGCACAAAAATGAACAAAACAATCCTGGTGGTAGAAGATGAGCAATCGATCGCGACTTTGTTGAAGTATAACCTTGAGCAATCGGGTTATTCGGTCATTACGGCAAATGATGGTGAAGAAGGAATGAACATGGCACTTGAACAGCTGCCTGACTTAATGATCCTTGATTTAATGCTCCCAAAGATGGACGGGATCGAAGTGTGCAAGGAATTGAGGCAGAAAAAAATGAATATTCCTATCCTTATGCTGACGGCCAAGGATGATGAATTCGATAAAGTCCTTGGACTCGAGCTTGGAGCAGACGATTATATGACAAAACCTTTCAGCCCGAGGGAAGTAGTGGCAAGGGTAAAGGCAATCCTGCGCCGGAGCCAGGCGATCAAGGGTGCGGTCGAACCTGAAGAACCTGCTGATTATAAAGAAGTTGGAGAATTGAAAGTGTACCCCGAGCAATATGAAGCGTATTTCCAAGGTCAATTATTGGAATTGACGCCTAAAGAATTTGAACTGCTTCTCCACTTGGCAAACAACAAAGGGAGAGTATTGACAAGGGACCATCTTCTCAGTGCTGTATGGAATTATGATTTCGCGGGTGATACCAGGATTGTCGATGTACATATCAGCCATCTCCGTGAAAAGATTGAGCCTGATACGAAGAAACCCGTGTATATTAAAACCATCCGCGGGCTTGGCTATAAGATGGAGGAGCCTAGAAATCAATGACAAAATTCAGGACGAAGCTCCTTTTTGCCCTGATAACATTAATCATCTTTGTATTGGTCGGCCTCGGTCTGGTATTGGGCCAGATATTTGAAAACTTTTACATGGACACCTTTAACTCCAGGATCCAGAAGGAATCCAGGTTATTGGCCAATTCAATCGAAGAGAACAGAAGGCTGGGGGAAATCAATCCTTCCATGATTGAGGAATTAAGCGATATATTGGATGTCCGGATCTCGATCCTTGATGAGTCGGGAAAAGTCATTCATGATACGGAGTCAGCTGATCCAAGGCTCAAAGATCAGCAAAAGCAGATGATCAAGAAAATCGGTGAAAACTGGGATGTCAAAACCAAGCATAAAAAACTTGTGTATTCAGGCAAGGAATACCGTTATTATTGGTATCCGCTCAGAAAAGCGGATGGCAGTATGGAAGGCCTCCTGATAATGAGTACCGAAGTAGATGCGCTGGAAAAGGGTACGGGCCAGATCTGGCTTGTCCTTGCCGTGTCCCTGGGTCTCGCATTGATTCTCATCATCATCCTTGGATCAAGGATCACGGTCCGCTATACGAAACCGGTCGAATCTGCCACCAAAGTGGCGATGGAACTTGCAAAAGGTAATTTCAGGGCAAGGACGTATGAAGATCATATGGATGAGACCAGCATGCTGAGTTCCTCAATCAACATCCTGGCGAGGAATCTGCAGGAAATGATCACTTCCCAGGAAATGCAGCAGGACCGTCTAACCACCCTTGTGGAAAACATGGGAAGTGCGATGCTTCTCATTGATCACCGCGGCTATGTGGTCTTGACGAACCGGACATTCAGGGAGTTTTTTAACCTGAATGAAAGCCAGTTGAGGAAGGTGCGATATCATGAAGTAATCCACCACCAGCAAGTGAATAAGCTGGTGGAGGAAATCTTCATGACGGAGGACCGGGTAAGGAGGCAGATCCTCCTCCCTCATAAAATTGAACGAAGGCATTATGAAGTGTACGGTGCACCGATCATTGGTCAGAATGATGAATGGAAAGGGATTGTCGTCGTTTTTCATGATATTACGGAATTAAAGAACCTGGAGCAGATGAGAAAAGACTTTGTTGCCAATGTGTCCCATGAGCTGAAGACGCCGATCACATCGATCAAGGGGTTTTCTGAAACGTTGTTGGATGGTGCCATGAATGATAAAGAAGCGCTGAAGTCTTTCCTTGAGATCATCCTGACTGAAAGTGACCGCCTGCAGACACTTATCCAGGATTTACTTGAGCTGTCGAAAATCGAAAAGCATGGTTTTGAGCTTTCCCTGGATAAACAAGAGATTTCAGGGCTGGTGGGGGAAGTCCTGCCCATTTTGAAAGATCGGGCCGAAAGGAAAGACATCACCATACACAGCAGATTCGATTCACCTGGAACAGCAGAAGTCGATTCCTACCGGATGAAGCAGGTTTTCATCAATTTGATTTCCAATGCGATTGTTTATACTCCGAAAGGCGGGGACGTCATCATTTCCATTACGGAAGATAGGGAGAACATCCATGTTTCGATCAGTGATAACGGAATCGGGATCAGTGAGGAGGAGCTTCCGAGGATCTTTGAACGTTTCTACCGCGTTGACAAAGCGAGGAGCAGGAACTCGGGCGGTACCGGTCTCGGGCTCGCCATCGTCAAACATATTATCGAAGCGCATGAAGGGAAGATTGAAGTGGAGAGCCGGTTGAATGAAGGCACAACATTTAAATTGACGATTCATAAACAGTTTCCCGACCCTTCATTCAGAGAAAAAAGTAGAAACTGATCCATTCTCTTACTGATTTTTTACAATTCATTTACAATGGGTTAAACAGAAATTAATAAAGTGCTGATACTATAATAGATGAAACCCCTTCATCCAAGGAGTGAAGAAAAGGCGAGAACCAACCCCGTTCTCGCCTTTTCGCATGTTTATCTTTCCTTCCCCTTTTGTAATATTATTGAAACCTTTTTGCCTTTTATCCGTATAGATTAGTAGTCGACTAATATGATAGAGATAACTGCAACTAGGAAAGGGGAGGAAGTTTTTGAGCCTGAAACGCATTTATACGATTACCGGTATGGTGATTGCCGCTCTGATATTAATTCTTGTATTAATTACATCCTGGTACACGGTTGATGAATCCGAACAGGCGCTCGTTTTGACATTCGGGGAAGCGGGTGAGCCTGTCGTGGAGCCTGGACTTCATTTTAAAATGCCTTGGCCGATGCAATCGGTAGAAGTACTGTCCAAAGAAACATTCAGTCTTCAATTCGGTTATGAAGAAAGTGAAGGTAAAATAAAGGATTTTCCGAAAGAAACGAAAATGATAACGGGGGATGAATATATCGTCCTTGCTGACCTGGTGGTACAATGGAAAATCACCGATCCCGAAAGTTACTTATTCAATTCAGATGATCCGAAGGAAATTTTGTATGACGCGACTTCAGCTTCCTTGAGGAGCATTATTGGAAGTTCACTCATCGACGACGCCTTGACCTCAGGGAAAGCAGAAATCGAAGCCAATGTCAGGGATTTATTAACGAGTCTGATCGATGAGTACGATATCGGTATATCCATTCTGGCAGTCAAGCTGCAGGATGTTGAACTGCCGAACGACGAGGTGCGCAGCTCCTTTACTGCAGTCACCGACGCACGCGAAACAATGAATACGAAAATCAACGAAGCGAAGAAGTACCGCAATCAGCGCACGAATGAAGCACAGGGTGAAAAAGATGCTATCATATCAAGAGCAAAAGGTGACAAAATTGCCCGTGTCGAGCAGGCCCGCGGGGATGTAGCGGTCTTTGATAAGCTATATACGGAATACAAGGGCAATCCGGAAATCACCCGGAAGCGGCTCGTCCTCGAAACCCTCGAGAATGTCCTGCCTGAAGCTGAAATCTATATTATGAAGGATAACGGGGAGACCCTTAAATACTTCCCGATCAGACAGCTTGAAAATCAGACACCGCCGCAAAAACAGGAAGGGAGTGAGGAATAATGACCGAGCAGAATGTCTTTGACTTGAAGTCGAAACAGAAGGAACCGGTTGAATGGAAAAGATACAGAAAGCTGGGCATCTTCATTATCCTCCTCCTTGCAGCGATCCTTCTTCTATTTACAAGCCTTTATATTGTGAAAGAAGGTGAATACAAAGTGGTGAGGCAATTCGGGGAAGTGGTGAAAATTGACAAGGAACCGGGTCTGAAAGCGAAGATTCCGTTCATTCAATCCGTCACCACGCTGCCGAAGCATCAGATGACGTATGATGTAACAGAAGCAGAAATCAACACTAAGGATAAAAAGCGGATGTTGATTGATAATTTTGCGGTGTGGAGCATTGAAGATCCACTGAAGATGATCAAAAATGCGAGGACGGTAGTGAATGCCGAGACGAAAATGGAAGAGTTCATTTATTCTGTCGTCCGCGCCGAACTCGGCCGATTGAATTATGATCAAATCATCAATGATGAGAAATCCTCACGCGGCAGCCTGAATGATCAAATCACAAAAAAAGTGAATGAGCTTCTGTCCAAAGATGGATATGGAATCGTCGTAAAAGACGTGCGCATGAAACGGACTGATCTGCCGGAGGCAAATGAAAACTCTGTTTATACCCGCATGATTTCCGAACGTGAATCAAAGGCCCAGGAATATCTGTCGATGGGTGATGCAGAGAAGCAGAGGATTACAGCCGATACAGACAGGGAAGTTAAAGAGCTCCTTGCAAAGGCAAGCGCAGATGCCAATGTCATCCGCGCCGAGGGTGAATCGGAAGCAGCAAAAATCTACAATAATTCATTCTCAAAGGACCCAAGTTTCTATGACTTATTTAAAACCCTGGAAACATATAAGAAGACGGTGGATGATAAAACAGTCATCATCCTTCCATCTGATTCACCGTATGCCCGATTGCTGATGGGCTATACAGAATAATGGATAAGCCCTTCCGGATTAGGACCCATCTTCCCGGAGGGGCTTATTTTTCCTTTCTGACTGCGGCATGATAGAATAAAAGAAGATATATGGAAAAAATCCCGGCAATCTCATGCCGGCAATCATATAAGTATTTTACCTTTTAAGGAGGTCCATCCATGGCGAAGAAATTAGTATTGATTGACGGGAACAGTATCGCATACCGCGCATTTTTTGCCCTGCCGCTGTTGAACAATGACAAGGGTGTACATACAAATGCAGTATACGGTTTCACTACCATGCTGCAAAAGATCCTCGAAGATGAAAAGCCTTCTCATATCATGGTCGCTTTCGATGCAGGAAAGACGACTTTCAGACATAAGACGTTCAAGGAATATAAAGGGGGGAGACAAAAGACACCTCCTGAGCTGTCAGAACAGTTCCCTTACATCAGGGAGCTTCTGGATGCATATGGCATCAAACGGTATGAAAAGGAAAACTATGAAGCGGACGATATTATCGGGACCCTCTCCCTTCAGGCGGAAGCAGACGGATATGAAGTCAAGATTTTTTCGGGTGACAAGGACCTGACTCAGCTCAGCACGGATAAAACCACCGTATGCATCACGAGAAAAGGGATCACCGATCTTGAAATCTATACGCCTGACCATATCAAGGAAAAGTGGGAAATATCCCCGGATCAGATCATTGATATGAAAGGACTGATGGGAGACAGCTCCGATAATATCCCGGGTGTGCCGGGCGTCGGTGAAAAAACTGCGATCAAGCTGCTGAAGGAGTTTGGTTCCGTAGAAAAGCTGCTTGAATCCATCGACTCCGTAAGCGGGAAAAAGTTGAAAGAGAAGCTCGAGGAACATAAAGAATCGGCAGTCATGAGTAAGGAACTGGCCACGATCCTCCGTGAAGCGCCGATTGAAGTCAAAGTGGACGAACTTGACTATGATGGAATGGACGCAGGCAAGCTAAAGGAAGTGTTCAAGGATCTCGGCTTCAATTCCCTTCTTGAAAAAATGGGGGAAACACCCGAGGAAGAAGTACAGGAATTAGAAGAAATCTCATATGAAATCCTAAAAGAAATCGAAGGAAAACATCTTGCGAAAGAAAGTTCATTATATATCGAGATGCTCGAAGACAACTACCATCTCGGTTCCATCATCGGAGTGAGCATGCACAATGAGAAAGGGACATTCTATTTTTCACTGAATGCAGCACTGAAATCGGAAGACTTCAAAGAGTGGGCGGAAAGTGATGAGAATAGAAAATATGTGTACGATTCGAAACAGACAGTCGTTTCACTGAAAAGGCACGGCATCGATATCAAGGGAATTGAATTCGATTTATCCTTGACATCCTATATTTTAAATCCATCTTCTTCAGGCGACGATTTTGCCTCGATTGCAAAAACACACGGCCTTCCAGCAGTGGACAGCGATGAAGCAGTCTACGGTAAGGGAGCGAAACAGAAAGTGCCGGCTGAGGAGATCCTTTCAGAGCACCTGGCCAGAAAGGCAGCTGCCCTCTTTGAACTAGAGTCAGTCTGTACGAAGGAGCTCGAGGAAAACGAACAATTGGAATTGATCAATGAGCTGGAGCTTCCGTTGGCATTGATTCTTGCTGAAATGGAGTATACAGGGGTCAAAGTGGACAAACAACGCTTACTCCATATGAAAGAAGAACTTGGTACGAGGATTGAAGAGCTTGAGAAGAAAATCCACGAGCTCGCAGGGGAAAACTTCAATATCAATTCCCCGAAACAGCTGGGTGTCATTCTTTTTGATAAGCTGGGACTGCCGGTCGTCAAGAAGACAAAGACGGGCTATTCAACTTCGGCGGATGTATTGGAAAAGCTTCAATCGAAGCATGACATCATTGACTATATCCTTCACTACCGTCAACTAGGAAAGCTGCAGTCCACTTATCTGGAAGGTCTGCTGAAAGTGATCCATGAAGATTCAGGCAAAATCCATACGCGGTTCAATCAGGCACTGACGCAGACCGGGAGATTGAGTTCAATCGATCCGAACCTGCAAAATATCCCGATCAGGCTCGAGGAAGGCAGGAAGATCCGTCAGGCCTTCATTCCATCCGAAAAGGGCTGGGTGATGTTTGCCGCTGATTATTCACAAATCGAGCTCAGGGTGCTTGCCCATATTGCCGGGGACGAAAAACTGATCGAAGCATTCCGCAATGATATGGATATCCATACGAAAACGGCAATGGATGTTTTCGGGGTTTCAAAGGAGGAAGTCACCTCGAATATGAGGCGGCATGCAAAAGCGGTCAATTTCGGGATAGTATATGGTATCAGTGACTACGGACTTTCACAGAGTCTTGATATTACCCGTAAGGAAGCAGGGGAGTTCATCAAGAAGTACCTGGAAAGCTTCCCGGGTGTCAAAGAATATATGGATGACATCGTTCAGGAAGCGAAGCAGAAAGGTTTCGTCCAGACGCTTCTGAACCGCCGCCGCTATCTGCCTGAGATCACGAGCAGGAATTTCAACCTCCGCAGCTTTGCGGAACGGACAGCGATGAATACCCCGATTCAGGGAAGTGCCGCCGATATCATCAAGAAAGCGATGATCGATATGGCCTTGCGCCTGAAAGAGGAAAACCTTCAATCTCGCTTACTGCTGCAGGTGCACGATGAATTGATCTTTGAGGCACCTGAAGATGAAATAGAAATATTGAAGAAAATCGTACCTGAAGTAATGGAAAATGCGATGGAACTGGAAGTGCCGCTCAAGGTAGATTATTCTTACGGACCGACCTGGTACGACGCAAAATAAGCAGCCATAAGGAGGTACCCCTATGCCAGAGCTTCCTGAAGTGGAAACGGTCAGAAAAACGCTCGAACTTCTTGTTATAGGAAAAAAAATTAAGGATGTATCGGTTTTCTGGCCAAAAATGATTAAACATCCAGAGGACACAGGTGAGTTCATTCATGCTCTCCGCGGCCAGGAGATTCTAGAAATGAAACGGAGAGGGAAATTCCTGGTCTTCTATATGAATGAACTGTCCCTGGTGTCCCATTTAAGGATGGAAGGAAAGTACGGGCTTTACAATGAAGATGATCCAGTGGAAAAGCATACACACGTCATTTTTCATTTTACAGATGGTACGGAGTTGAGATACCGGGACGTCCGTAAATTCGGCACGATGCATCTGTTTAAAAAAGGAGAAGAACTTCTCCACCGTCCCCTGATCCAACTTGGGGCAGAGCCTTTTGATAAAAAATTCACCGTCGGTTATCTCCAGCAGAAACTGATGAAAACCGAGCGAATTGTAAAAGCCGCCTTATTGGATCAATCGGTAGTAGTGGGACTCGGCAATATCTATGTGGATGAGGCCCTGTTCCGAGCTGGTGTACATCCAGATCGAAAAGCCAAATCCCTCACCACGGAAGAAGCAGCTGAATTACACCGCACGATCATCGAGACACTGCAGGAAGCTGTCGAAATGGGCGGCAGCACGATCAGGTCATATGTGAACTCACAGGGACAAATGGGGATGTTTCAGCAAAACTTGTTTGTCTACAGCCGGAAGGACGAAGACTGCAGAGTCTGCGGCACCCCGATTGAAAAGAAAGTTTCAGCCGGAAGGGGTACCCATTATTGCCCCCGCTGCCAGAAGCATCCTTAAGCCTAAAGACATTTAACATCTGATAAGCCCTTGCCATATAGTATTGTAATGATTTATGGGAGGGCTTTAGATGACTCAAACAATCTCCTTGCTGCTGCTTGCATTTGCTGTAAGTCTAGATAGTTTAGGCACAGGTTTAACGTACGGATTAAGAAAAGTGAAGATTCCTGTAAAATCAATCAGTATCATCTCGATCTGTTCGGCAAGTTCACTGCTCGCCGCCATGTTGGTCGGAGGGGCAGTCCAGTCGTTCATCACCGCCGAATGGGCAGGCAGGATCGGAGGGCTCATCCTCGTCGTGATAGGGGCTGCGGTCCTGTATCAGTTTTTCAGACCGGAAAAGGAAACAGACTTACGTGCTTCTGAAGAGAAGACACTCATCAATTTTGAAATAAAGTCCATTGGATTGGTCATCCAGATCCTGAGGCGCCCATTGACCGCAGACTTTGACAGGTCTGGGACGATTACCGGAATCGAAGCGTTCATGCTCGGGATTGCCTTATCACTCGATGCCTTCGGAGCGGGGATCGGAGCCGCGCTGCTGAATTTCTCACCGTTGTTATTGGCTGCGGCCATCATGTGCATGAGCTTTGTGTTTTTATCCACAGGCCTGAAAATGGGGCAGTCTCTATCACATTTAAAATGGATCCAGCGGGTGGCTTTCCTGCCGGGCGTCCTGCTGATACTTATAGGAATCCTTCGCTTTTAATATACACCCTTCAAACAGCGCAAAATGGACCTTGAACAACTGTACTAAAGAAAGGAATAGAAATATGGCAACCATTCTAGGATTGACAGGCGGAATTGCAAGCGGAAAAAGTACGGTATCTGAAATGCTTAGTAAAAAGGGATACACGGTGATCGATGCAGATCTTGCTGCCCGAAAGGTTGTCGAGGTCGGTCAGCCGGCTTACCTCGCCATCGTCGAGGAATTCGGCAGAAGCATCCTTCATACGGACGACGACACCATCAACCGTGCAAAACTCGGCGATATCGTTTTTCATAATGAAGAAATGAGAAAAAAACTGAACGGCATCGTCCACCCTGCAGTCCGGGGACTGATGCTTTCAGAAAAAGATCAGGCCATCGAGTCAGGAAAAAACACCATCATCATGGATATTCCGCTCCTCTATGAAAGCGACCTTACATGGATGGTGGACCGCACCATCGTCGTATACGTAGATGAAGAAACCCAGCTATCCCGATTAATGAAACGAAACCAATTCACAGAACAGGAAGCATCATCACGGATCGCATCCCAATTCCCCCTCAAAGGCAAAATCGGCCTCGCCGACGCAGTCATCAACAATAACGGAACAATCGAAGAAACCGGAGAACAGCTCGAGAAGATTTTAAATGATTGGGATTTGCGACCATAATACTTAACATAAGCTGACAGGAATTTTGTTCTTGTCGGCTTTTTTATATTAGTTACGGTAGATATAATTGTTTATTTTAGACCGTCTCCAGCTGTTGATTGGAGTGGAAGGCAAAGACTCCTGCGGACTCCTGCGGGATGGGAGACGTGTCCAGCTCCAGGGCTTAGAGGCACATGTCATAAGTCAACTCGTCCGAAAAGGCTCACGGGCTACCCGCGGAAAGCGAAGTCTTGCACGGAAATCAAAAGCGGTATTAGTGGGGTGATTTATTTCTGTCCGCATTCATTTTCCACAGAGCATCAGAATATAATTTGTCAGAATAATAAAACATTAAAAATCCGCAAATTACTTATTAACTATTTCTCTAAATATGTTATACTATTTTTAGCCAATAAACATATAAGTATAACATTAATATAGAGGGGAGCCGGATTTATGAAGGCGAAAATTGCGATTAACGGTTTTGGACGAATTGGAAGAATGGTATTCAGAAAAGCGATTTTGGAAGACAACTTAGAGGTTGTGGCAATTAACGCAAGCTACCCAGCTGCAACATTGGCACATTTGATTAAGTATGACACAAATCATGGCACGTTCGATGCAGAAGTACTGACAGAAGACAACGCCATTATCGTGAATGGAAAAAAAGTTCAACTATTAAGTAATCGTGATCCAAAAGCACTGCCTTGGAACGAACTGGGCATCGATATTGTCATTGAAGCAACGGGGAAATTCAATGACAAAGAAAAGGCAAGCCTTCACCTGGAAGCCGGCGCTAAAAAAGTAATCCTTACAGCTCCAGGTAAAAATGAAGATGTAACGATTGTCATGGGAGTAAATGAAAGCGCATTAAATATCGAAGAGCACTCCATTATTTCCAACGCATCTTGTACGACAAACTGCCTCGCTCCTGTAGCGAAGGTGCTGGATGAGCAGTTCGGAATCGAGAATGGATTGATGACGACTGTCCATGCTTATACAAATGATCAAAAGAATATCGATAACCCGCATAAAGACCTGCGCAGGGCAAGGGCGTGCGGACAGTCGATCATCCCTACAACCACAGGTGCTGCGAAAGCGCTGTCACTTGTGCTTCCTCAGTTGAAAGGAAAGCTCCATGGGATGGCACTTCGAGTACCGACGCCTAATGTGTCTCTTGTTGACCTTGTAGTCGATGTAAAGAGAGACGTAACGGCAGAAGAAATCAATGAAGCATTCATCACGGCATCACTTGGGTCGCTGCAAGGCATCCTGCAATACACGACCGAACCGCTGGTATCCATCGACTTTAACACAAACCCGCACTCCGCCATCATCGACGGATTGTCCACAATGGTCATGGGTGACCGTAAAGTCAAAGTACTGGCATGGTACGACAACGAATGGGGCTACTCCTGCCGCGTAGTCGACCTAGTCAAATACACAGCATCCAAAATGCAAGCCAAAACAGAAGTAAACGTTTGAAAGAACCAACAAAAACAATAAGCAAAACCACTCGAACGTCCCCCGGGGCGTTCTTTTCTTTTAGATAATATTTACTGTTTTGTTGAAGAAGGCGGGAGGATAAGCAGAATTTATTATTAGCTTTTCAGGGTTTAGTACATTCCAGCTTTTGATTGTAGTGGAAGACGAAGACTCCTGCGGGAAAAGTGACCGATGTGAGACCCCGCAGGAGCGCATGCGACGAGGAGGCTCACGGGTCACCCGCGGAAAGCGAAGTCTTCCACGGAAATCAAAAGCGTCGATTAAAACCTTCGAAAAAACTTTTAATAAATTTATTGCAAAAGAATATCAAACAAAGTATACTATTTTTCGTGAACTTCTTAATGGCAGATGAATACTGATTTAGCTACTTAAAGGGTTAGGACCTCTTCGGACTAACTTTCCCCCGTGGTAGTTAAGATTTTGCTGAGGGATTCGTTCATTTTGACGAAAAAAACTATGTCAAAGGGGGAAACGATCAATGGAAACAATGGGTCGTCATGTAATCGCAGAACTTTGGGGCTGTGATTTCGAAAAGCTTAACGATGTTGAAGGAATTGAAAAAACGTTTGTAGATGCTGCACTTAAATCAGGTGCTGAAATCCGTGAGGTAGCCTTTCATAAATTTGCTCCTCAAGGCGTGAGTGGAGTTGTGATCATCTCTGAATCACACTTGACCATTCACAGCTTTCCTGAACATGGTTATGCCAGTATAGATGTGTATACTTGCGGTGATTTAGATCCTAATATTGCTGCTGATTATATTGCAGAAGCTCTTGGAGCAGATACTCGTGAAACAATCGAGCTGCCTCGGGGAATGGGTCCTGTCCAAGTGAAAAAATCTCAGGCACAGGCACTTTAATAGTTAATGTAAGAGATGCATCCATATGCATCTCTTTTTTGATGTTTTGGAAGGGTCCCTGCCTTTCATGGAATAATAGATTCCATACGAAATCAGTGTTTGCCAAGTATCAATTTTCAACGCAACCGTTTTCGTGTAAAATAAAGATAAATAAAGGGAGGCAGATATATGAGTGGATTAAAGACCCTGTTGAAAAGATTCCAATCTGAATGTGAGACTTCGGATCGGCACGAAGACCCGGCTCTCCGTTCACGTTATTATAAATCAATGCATGGCGCTGCATATAGTGCCGTTCTTGACTTGTTTTCGTCTTCCGAATACGAGGTCATCTCAGAATCAAAGGAGCGGGGGGAAATAACGGTACGCAAAAACGGGACGCCCCGTCTATTTATAGTCGCCACCGTCATCACCGTCCGTCCTCTCGAAACGGCAGTCGATTTCAAGGTGAGTGCAGACAAAGGAAAGATCTTTGGTACATATACAGTGCTGAAAGCTCAAATCGGACATTATTACGGCAGGCTGGACAGCCGGATGACAAAGGTAAAATAACGGTAATTCCGTGATTTGCTTGTTTAAATGACTGCTTTTTAATATGATAAAAGTAATAGTTTGTTAAAACGGAGCTGATAATATGAAATGCCCGTCATGCCAGCACAATGGGACCCGTGTAGTTGATTCCCGCCCCGCTGACGAAGGCCGCTCGATCAGAAGGCGAAGAGAATGCGAAGAATGCAGCTACCGGTTTACGACATTCGAAAAGGTGGAAGAGCTTCCGCTGATTGTTGTAAAAAAAGAAGGAGTCCGCGAAGAATTCAGCCGCGAAAAGATCTTGAGGGGATTGATCAAGGCTTGTGAAAAGCGGCCGGTACCCCTTGAAAGCCTGGAGAAGATCTCTATGGAAATCGAGAAGGAGCTCAGGAACCAGGGGGCTTCTGAAGTCGAGTCAGTCAAAATCGGCGAAATGGTAATGGATGAGCTTGCAAAAGTCGATGAAGTCGCATATGTTCGTTTTGCGTCTGTGTATCGACAATTCAAAGATATCAATGTATTTATTGATGAATTAAAAGAGTTAATAAAAAAAGAGTGAAATGGTGAGCTGAAGAGACTTTCTTTAGCTCTTTTTCTCTTTATAATTTTTACGCTGTCAGCAGCTGAGTATAATAGAGCTTTACTTGAAAGGTAGAATCAGAAAATGAAGAAGCATTGGAACGAAATACAGCCGATCGATCACTACACAGTAGCGACAAATGGAATGCTTCAGGAATACGACCGGAAAATCATCACGTTCCTTTATCAGCCATTAATCGGTTCAGCCCCTTACAGTCTTTTCATGAGTCTGTGGGGAGAGGTGGAGGAAAACCGGCTTTGGTCACTGGAGTCAGCCCATTATCATTTAATGAATGTTCTTTCTGCCAATCTCCAGGAAGTATATGAAGCAAGGCTGAAACTGGAAGGTATCGGCCTTTTGAAGGTCTTTGAAAAGAAGAGTGAAGGTGAACGCAGATTCGTCTATGAATTGCAGAGGCCGCTTTCACCCAGGGAGTTCTTTCATGACGGTATGCTGAATGTGTACCTTTATCAAAAGATCGGCAGGACCCATTATATGCGCTTGAAGAACTTTTTCACCGACCGGGCTGTCGAGAAGGAGCAATACAGCGAAACCACCCGTTCTTTTCAGGATGTATTTACGTCGGAGCAGAATATCAATTTCCTTCAGCATGATGCGAATGCGGATTCAGAATCAGGTACCGGCAGGCAATTCGTGCAGTATAACAACGGTTCAGGACTGCCGCTGGATGAAGTTGATTTTGATTTCCAATTACTCCTATCAGGCCTTTCAGAAGCGATGGTGCCGAGAAAAGCATTCAATGTCAAAGTGAAAGAAACGGTCGTAAAGTTAAGCACTTTATACGGCATTGATCCCCTTCAAATGAGAAACCTGCTTCTGAGCGCGATTGATTCAGAAGATGAGATTGACCTGGAAATGCTGAGAAAAGCTGCAAGGGACTGGTATCAGCTTCAATCAGGGGATAAACTTCCTGAACTGACTGCACGGAGCAGGGGAGCCAAGGAAATCAAAACATCAGACAAGCCGCTCTCCAAAGAGGAGGAGCTGCTTGAATATCTCGAAACGACATCACCGAAAGATGTCCTTGCCGATATTTCAAATGGCAGCACGCCTTCCAAATCGGATCTCCAGGCTGTGGAAGAAGTGATGCTTTCCCAGAAGCTCCCAATCGGGGTGATGAATGTACTCATTCAGTACGTTTTATTGAAAACAGATATGAAGCTTACCAAAGGGTACATGGAAAAAATCGCTTCTCATTGGTCGCGCAAAAAAGTGACCAATGCTGCACTGGCAATGGATCTTGCAAAGAAGGAGCATCAGCAGTACCTTGAATGGGCGCAGGGGAAAAAAGAAAACAAATCGAGAAGAAAGAAACCGATCCGGACGGAAAAGCTTCCTGACTGGTTCAGTGAAGAGGGGAAAACGGATGAAGCCCCATCCGCTTCTCAAGATGATGATTACGATTTTGAAGCTGAAAAGAAAAAGCTTGAAGAAGAACTGAAAAAATTCAGGAAGTAGGTGAAAGAAAAGTGGAAAAAATAAATAATACCCTCAAGAAACTGGCGGCTTCAGGATCCTTTCAGGAGCGCTATGAAAAAATGAAAAGAGAAATCCTTGAAAACCGGGATGTACGTGATTTCATAAATAAACATAGTGAAACAGTCACGTCCGACATGGTGAATGAAAGTTTAATGAAACTTTATGAATACATTTCCCAAAGCAAGGAATGCAGCGAGTGCCCTTCCCTTCAGGAATGTAAAAACATGATGCAGGGGTACGACCCCCATCTGGTCATCCGCGGGAATACGATTGACATTGAATACCACAGGTGTCCGCGAAAAGTGGTGCACGATGAACGTACAAGCTCGCAGAAGCTTATAAAGAGCCTCTATGTACCGAAAGATATCCTGCAAGCTTCATTCGCCACTCTTGATCTTGATTCGAAAAGCCGTTTGGAAGCGGTGCGACTCGCAAAGAATTTCGTTGAAACCTACTCAGCTGAAGAGCGGATGAAAGGATATTATTTCTACGGGAAGTTCGGTGTGGGGAAATCCTATATCCTTGGAGCGATTGCAAATGAACTCGCAGAGAATAAAGTTGCATCCATGATTGTCTACGTCCCTGAGTTCTTCCGGGAAATCAAGCAGTCCCTCGGTGATAATTCGCTCAATGAAAAGCTTGATGCGGTCAAATCGGCTCCAGTTTTGATGCTGGATGACATCGGGGCGGAAACGATGTCCAGCTGGGGAAGGGATGAAATCCTCGGGACGATCCTGCAGTACAGAATGCTTGAAAATCTCCCTACCTTCTTCACTTCTAATTTCAACTTTGAAGAGCTCACGCATCACCTGACCTACACCCAGCGAGGTGAGGAGGAAAAACTGAAAGCAGCAAGAATCATGGAAAGAATCAAATACCTAGCTAAACCCGTCCTTATCGACGGCAGGAATAGAAGAGAATAGAATAGGATCAAACAAAAAAGAAAAGGTGTAATTGCCTTTTCTTTTTTCGTTCTATTCTTGAATGGTACTTTATTTTCTGCGTTTAAAAACAGAGTGAATTGGAGCGGAAGGCATTTGACTCCGACGGGATTAAGAGGAAAGGTCGAGACCCCGCAGGAGCGAATGCGACGAGGAGGCTCGACTTCCTCCCCGCGGAAAGCAAATGCCTGCAGCGGAAAGAAACGGGCTAAGTTTTACTAGCAGAACACGTTTGAACTTTCGCAAAAGGAATATTTCGCAGGTTAAAAACAATTGCAAATAATTCACAATCAAACTTCTAATTCATACAAGCCCCCCATATATATAAAGCAGGGATTCCGGCTTTAAGGAGGGGAGCAAGTTTGATTGAATTCATTTTCAGACAGAAAAATGATGCACTGAAGCTTCAACAATACCTGACCAAGTTTGATTTGCAATCTTGGTTTCACGAAACACTCTTTCAACATAAAACCCATTATAATCTTACTATAGATGTTTCATCTTCCCATAACGGTGAAGAAAGGCTGCTAAAAGGGACTACGGAGTACATTCTTTTTGATAAATGCATCGACTGGGCGGAGGACATTCTAAGGACCCAATTTTATTACGAAGATGCCCACGAAATCGAGCAGATACTTGAAATCGTTTCAGACATGAGAATGGGAGAACGGCCAGAGCTTGACCAGCTTATAGAAAAATGGGATGAGCATTCCTTTATCAGGAAAAGCCTTGATTTGCTGCTCGACGGCAACACCCCTGTCTCATTCGATTCCTTCAGTACATTCCGGCTGAAAAAGCTGCAGCTGCGGATGACTGAAATGGTGGAACTTGCAATTGATGAATACAAGATGGAGCAGGAATATCAAATGTTCATTCATATGCTGAGGGAGTATTTGGCTTCCATGGAGAAAAAGCTCGATACAATCCATCTTTACTCCACCGGCTTTGGTTTTCGATTTTTCGATGAAAATATGAAGGAAGTATCAAGAGAAGAGCTCACTGCTTTCATAGACAAGCGGCTTTTGACCAATCATCCCCTTTATGTCGATTCGTATACGATTGCACCTCTGCTATCGATTGCTCCCGACAAGATATACGTATACGGGAATGGGGAGCATAATCTGGTGAGGACCCTTCAGAATATTTTTGAAGAGAGGATCGAGCTGCTTCCACATCATTATTTTCCTGAAACGCTCCTTTATCGTTCAATTGATATCGCAAATGAATAGGTAGCCTATTTTTCCCTTTTGCCCTTGCTTTTGACTGCATAACCGATTATAATACCTACATAATAAGTCTATAAGGTAAAGGTTATGAAGAGGACAACAATATTCCTATTCGATTCACAGAGAGGGAAGTCAAGGCTGCAAGCTTCCTAATTCGACAGTAATATTTACCGCCTCGGAACTTCAATCCAGAAAAGGCCGCCGGCCCCGTTAAGGATTGACGGCTAAATGTCGTTATTCGTTTTCAATGAAGTCATTCTCATGCGTTTTATGCAGAGGGTGAGAAGTTGGGTGGAACCACGAGTTTATCTATAAACCTCGTCCCTTCAGTTATGAAGGGGCGGGGTTTTTTGTTTTGGCTCTAAATACGTTGTTGACTGGAGTCAACTTAAATCCAACACAACTAGGTTTAATTGAATCCTGAATAACCCACACCCTTACAAAAACACATTAGAAAATTTAAAGGAGTGAACACACATGTCTGAACAGATTAAAATTACGTTCCCGGACGGAAATGTGAAGGAGTTTCCAAAAGGAACAAGCACTGAGGACATTGCTGCATCTATCAGTCCGGGGCTGAAGAAAAAAGCGATTGCAGGTAAGATAAATGATCAATTGATTGACCTGCGCACTGGAATCATGGAAGATGGAAAAATTGAAATCATCATGCCGGACAGCCAAGAAGCGCTGGAAATCCTTCGCCACAGTACGGCTCACTTGATGGCACAGGCAATTAAACGCCTTTATCCGCAAACAAAGCTAGGAATCGGTCCGGTAATCGAGGGCGGTTTCTATTATGACATTGATTCCGAACATACTTTCACTCCTGAAGATCTTCCTCTTATTGAAAAAGAAATGAAGAAGCTCACAGGTGAAAATCTTGAAGTCATTAGAAAAGAAGTAAGCCGGGACGACGCGAAGAAGATTTATGAAGAAGTCGGCGATGAATACAAGCTTGAACTTCTAGAAGCGATTCCTGAAGGCGAGCAGGTTTCGATTTATGAGCAGGGTGAATTCTTTGACCTTTGCCGCGGGGTCCATATCCCATCCACAAACAAAATCAAAGAATTCAAGCTGTTGAGCATTGCTGGTGCATACTGGCGCGGAAACAGCGACAATAAAATGCTGCAGCGTATTTACGGAACTGCCTTTTTCAAGAAAGCGGATCTGGACGAACATCTTCGACTCCTGGAAGAAGCGAAGGAACGTGATCACCGCAAGATCGGTAAAGAACTGAACCTCTTCATGAATTCCCAAAAGGTAGGTCAGGGACTTCCAATGTGGCTGCCGAAAGGAGCGACTATCCGCCGCATCATCGAACGCTATATCGTCGATAAAGAAGAGCGCCTCGGCTATGATCACGTTTATACTCCTGTCATGGGAAGCGTTGACCTTTATAAAACAAGCGGTCACTGGGATCACTACCAGGAAAACATGTTCCCGGTAATGGAAATGGACAACGAGGACCTTGTTCTCCGTCCGATGAACTGTCCTCATCATATGATGATTTACAAAAATGATATCCACAGCTACCGTGAACTTCCGATCCGGATTGCTGAGCTCGGTTTGATGCACCGCTATGAAATGTCAGGTGCACTTTCAGGATTGCAGCGTGTGCGCGGGATGACACTGAACGATGCTCACATCTTCGTCCGTCCTGATCAGATCAAAGAAGAATTCAAACGCGTTGTCCGTCTGGTACAGGAAGTATACAAAGACTTTGATCTCAATGATTATTCATTCCGTTTATCTTATCGTGATCCCGAAGATACTGAGAAATACTTCGATGATGATGAAATGTGGAACCGTGCACAGGGCATGATCAAAGAAGCGATGGATGAGCTTGACCTTGATTATTTCGAAGCTGAAGGAGAGGCTGCATTCTACGGACCTAAGCTTGATGTCCAGGTGAAGACTGCCCTTGGTAAAGAAGAGACACTATCCACTGTCCAGCTTGACTTCCTCCTTCCTGAACGTTTTGACTTATCTTATGTCGGGGAAGACGGTAAACAGCATCGTCCGGTCGTTATCCACCGCGGTGTCGTGTCGACAATGGAACGTTTCGTTGCCTTCCTGATCGAAGAATACAAAGGGGCATTCCCGACATGGCTTGCTCCGGTTCAGGTGCAGCTGATCCCGGTGTCGCCTGATGTCCACTTCGATTACGCAAAAGAAGTAAAAGAGAAGCTGCAGGCAGAAGGCCTTCGCGTTGAAATCGACGACCGCAATGAAAAAATGGGCTATAAAATCCGTGAAGCTCAAATGAGCAAAGTGCCATACATGCTTGTCCTCGGTGATAACGAAATTGCAGATCGTGCTGTAAACGTACGTAAATACGGCGAACAGAAATCAGAGACGCTCTCACTGGATCAATTCATAGCAAACATTGTGAAAGAAGCAAAGCGATAATAAATAGTTGAAGGACGGACCTGGTTTCGGGTCCGTCTTTTTGCATTACATGATATATATGTGTGTAATATAAAAATTTATTTTATGCTGGATACAGCTGTTGATTGGAGTGCAAGACGAGGGGGCTCACGGGTCACCCGCGGAAAACGAAGTCTTGCACGGAAATCAACAGCGTTGTTGTAAGTGTCAAAATAAAAAAACTATTGCACTCCACAAAGATGTCTGCTATTATAAGAAACGTTGTGACATCAGAACGATAGTTTGACATCACTTATGTCATGTGATATATTATCTAAGGTGAATTGAATACAGTTTGGTACAAGAAGAAGCTACCCGCTTCTCACCTGAATGACGCCGTTCGGCAGTTGCCAGGTATGATAATGACTATTAAAGCTTTTTATAGATGCTTAATAATCAGATGCGGGTGTTTCGACACCCGCATCTTTTTTTGTGCAGACAAAAACGTGCGGGTGCCTGAGACCAAAGCCGTTGTATTCTTTTAATAAACCTTGGAGGTGCTACTTATTAGCAAAGACATGATCTTAAACGAAACCATTCGTGCCCGTGAAGTACGTCTTATCGATCAAAATGGCGAGCAGCTTGGAATCAAATCCAAGAATGAAGCCCTTGAAATCGCTGAACGTGTAAATCTTGATCTTGTTCTTGTTGCTCCAAATGCAAAACCACCCGTTGCCCGTATCATGGACTACGGAAAGTTTAAATTTGAACAGCAGAAGAAAGAAAAAGAAGCGCGTAAAAATCAAAAGATCATCAACCTTAAAGAAGTGCGCTTAAGCCCTTCGATTGATGAGCATGATTTCAATACTAAGCTTCGCAACGCACGCAAGTTCCTTGAAAAAGGAGACAAAGTAAAAGCGTCAATCCGATTTAAAGGCCGTGCGATTACGCACAAAGAAATTGGTCAACGTGTACTGGATCGTTTCTCTGAAGAGTGTAAAGATCTAGCAACTGTTGAATCAAAGCCGAAAATGGATGGTCGCAGCATGTTCTTGGTGCTAGCACCAGTTAACGAAAAATAAAGGACCCGAGGAGGAAAAGCACATGCCAAAAATGAAAACTCACCGCGGCTCAGCTAAGCGTTTCAAGAAAACAGGTTCTGGTAAACTTAAACGTTCTCACGCTTACACAAGCCACTTATTCGCAAACAAATCTACTAAAGCGAAGCGTAAACTTCGTAAAGCAGCTGTTGTCTCTAAAGGAGATTTCAAACGCATTCGTCATATGCTTGACAACCTTAAATAAAAAGCACGTAAGAAATAGGAGGGAATTATTATGCCACGCGTAAAAGGCGGAACAGTAACACGCAGACGTCGTAAAAAAGTTCTTAAGTTAGCAAAAGGTTATTTCGGTTCAAAACACACTTTATATAAAGTAGCAAACCAACAAGTCATGAAATCATACATGTATGCTTATCGTGACCGTCGCCAGAAGAAACGTGACTTCCGTAAATTATGGATCACACGTATCAATGCGGCTGCTCGTATGAACGGTCTTTCTTACAGCCGTTTAATGCACGGTTTGAAGCTTGCTGGTATCGAAGTTAACCGTAAGATGCTTGCTGAGCTTGCGATTGCTGACGAAAAAGCATTCAACCAATTAGCAGAAGCTGCTAAAGCTCAACTTAACAAATAATATCTGCTTGCCACGTGCAGCAGACAAAGGACTGGCCTCATGGGTCAGTCCTTTCTTTATAAAAGAAGCTGTAAATCTAAATTACAGTGTTAATTACCGCTAATGATTTCCGTGCAAGACTTCGCTTTCCGCGGGTAGCCCGTGAGCCTCCTCGTCGCTGCGCTCCTGCGGGGTCTCACATTGGCCACTTTTCCCGCAGGAGTCTTCGTCTTGCACTCCAATCAACCGCTGGTGTGATAGAAAAACGTAGAAAGAATTAAATCTAGAATCATTTTAGTTGTACTTTTCACCTTTGTATCAGCTCATATCATGTATCTTGTTTGGATTTTATTGAGAGATACTGAGTGTATTGGAGCGGAAAGGAACGGGAATTAGGGCAGTCCATTTTTGAAGAGAAATATTTAAAATCACAACTTGATTGAAAGAAGGTAACCATTATGGAATCTTTACTAAATCTCCTATACATATACATCCTCGTTATCAATATCATCGGATTCGTTCTGATGGGGAGGGATAAGAAGAAGGCGCAGCGGCATGAGTACAGGATCAGTGAGCGGACGTTATGGACCGTGGCAGTGATCGGGGGAAGTATCGGTTCGTATATCGGCATGAAGGTCTACAGGCATAAGACGAAGCACAGAATGTTTGCGATGGGGTTCCCTTTCCTGGTCATCGTCCACAGCATCCTCTTCATCTGGATCAATCAAGGGGTGTGATAGGCGGACAATCCCCGGTCTGCCCTTAAGTCTTCTCCTCTTGTCATATAGTGTAGACAGAATGTATAAACTGTAGAGAGTAGAGGCAGCAGAAGGAGGTCATTAGCTATGGACGACCGACTAGTAGCAGCATTCGCCATCATGGAAGCTAGTGGATACATCGCTCCTGTTCTGTTTATATTGTTTCATGTCCTGAGGCAGTTTCTCTTTATCCCCGTGGCCCTGGTTTGTATGGCTGGAGGCATCCTCTTCGGGAGTATTCTCGGTACGATTTACTCGCTGATCGGATTGACGCTTTTATCCATTATCTTTTATTTTGCCATCAAAAGCTTTACGTCTTTTTATGAGCGTCTGTTGAGACTGAAGGAAAAGTGGTTCGGTAAAAGCGCAGATTTGACCACCGGACAGATCGCAGTATTGCGTCTTATCCCCTTCATCCATTACCAGCTGCTCAATCTTTGCCTAATGCAGAAAAATCCCCAGTTCAAGCCTTTCGTCCGTGCTACAATCATATCCAACATCCCACTCGCATTTTTCTACACCGTTTTCGGACAGTATATCAAGCAATTTTCACCGCCCATCATGGTCATGATCATCATGGCGCTGGCCGTTCTCTTCTATTTATTGAGGGAAAAAGTGAGGGTCATGAGCTGGAATGAATTTTTTCCTGAAAGAAACCGTATGTAATCAGTAAATTATATGCCTCATTAATTTCGCGGCATAAGAAAAGGGAACCTGACCGGGTTCCCTTTTCTTATGCTGTTTCAATTCAACCGGTCCAATAGATACCTGCCATATCCGATTGGGTTGAAGTGTTTTGCTTTCCATTCTTCATATCGCTTCCCTTTATAGCGGACATTTCCGTACCTTCCGCGGAAATTACTTTCGATGAAGAAAGGTTTCCCTTTTTTATCTAGGGCAATATCAAAAGCGATATCCGCAATATGGTCGGTGTATCTTTCCAGGTGCTTTGCCATTTTTAAAGTAAGGGATGAAATAGCTTCATATGTCTGTTTATAAGATAGGTAGGAATGGCCATTTACGACTTGATCGAAAGAGAGGGAGCTTCCTCCCTGACTGATGTTTGTCACGAATTGATCCTTTGAGGGTGAGACTTTACAGAGGATCCCGGCGACAACCCAATCCCCGGTATGATCACGCTGTACCACTACCCTAAGATCGAACGGGCGCTTTTTATATGTTGCAAGGTCAATGTTTTCCTGGATGATGTACAGCTTTTTTTTGAAGGCTTTCCTGATCACCTCAGGAATCTCTTCTTTAAACTGAACCTCTTCCCACTTTCTTCTTGCGAGGGGGTATTTCAAAAGGTACCCCCCTGAATCCTCCCTGGTTATTTTCATGATGCCGCCTCCAAGGCTTCCTTTGGCAGGTTTGAGGATGAGCTTGCGGTGCTTTTGCAGCATCATCTTAAGGTTTTCTTCTGTTCCTTTCACCGTTTCAGGAAGGGAGACAGCAATTTCGGAATCTTCACTCATGATTTCATGCATCCTGTATTTATCGTGGCCGATCCCTTTTTTGTTGTAGAATTGGACCTTCTTTTCATCCAAAAAGGTACTCTGCTTTTTTGAAAGGAAGCTGCGTGTGTAGATCACTTTAGGGAGATTGACAGTATCCAGTTCGTACCCCTTTCCTTTTTTTACGAATCCTTGTACTTTATCTTCTCCTGGTTTGAGACACTTAAGCTTCATGAAGACCGGTATAAGGCCGAAGTGGTCGGCTGCTTCCTGGTATGCACGTACATTGATCTGGCTTTTACCCGCGGACAGCCTGTCGAAGATACCATCCGGCAGGATCACACCTATATAGTTCTGCGTCATTCTTCTTTTCAACTCCTGCTTTTATTCAGTCTCTTCTATGTATATTTAAATGACGCGGAAATGGTTATTGGTAATTGGCACATTCTTGAAGATGCTCATAGTATAGTAAGGTGTAAATGCGACAACAGTAATCGGGGTGAAAGAATGAAATCATGGTTCAGGGTGAAAAAAGGGGAAGAAAAAGGGTACCGCATCATCATGCATCCGGATCTGATCAAGGACTGCGAACTGTCGGTGAATATGAAGGTAACAGTAAGATTCGGGCTTCAGACATGTGATGTGAAAATCATCCCCTCTAAAAAAATCAACATTGGGAAAATGATCATGACACGGGATATCATCGATGCACTGATGCTGCCCCTAATTCCGGCATACGAAATCGTTTATAAGGATGATGAAATCCAAATAGGGCCCATCATCGGGATTGTGGCAGCAAGAACAACCGGAAAACTGGACGAAAAGGTGCAAAAGCTTGGCAGGTATGTGAGAAAATATCATAAGGTGAACGGTGCAATCATTGCTTTTTCAAACGAAGGGATCGATTTTGATAAGAGGTTGATTTTTGGATATCTTTACGATCCCATTGAAAAAAAGTGGATCAAAGGGATCTATCCTTTTCCTACTGCCATTTTCAAAAGAGCTTCTTTGAAGAAAGAACTGCACCAACAGTTTGAGAGAATCATCGGTAATCGTATCTTCAATTCTTCCACATTCACTAAATGGGAAATGTATTCATGGTTTAAACAAGCATCTGGACTGAATGCTTATTTGCCGGTCACACGTATTTTCAAGCATGTGCATGATGTGGAAAATATGCTGGAACGGTTCGGAGGCGCGTATATCAAACCAATCAAGGGGATGCAGGGAAAAGGCGTGGCGAAGATTGAACAAAAAGAAGGTGGATTGCTCGTTCAGCACATCGCAGAGGATAGTAAGAACGACTATTTCTTTCAAGATTTGTATGAAGCAGAAGAATTTCTTAAAGATAATTTTGGGGAAGAAAAATTCATCCTTCAGCAGCCGCTTCAACTTCAGTTTCAAGAATCGATCATTGACTTCCGTGTAATCATGATCAAGGACAGAAATGGAGAGTGGAAAAACTTTGGAATTATGGGCAGGAACGGGGTGAAGGGACATATCGTGAGCAACCGCCATAGAGGCGGGAAGGTTGAACAGGCTGCGCGCACCCTGGAAAAAATGTTCCCCGATAAAAAGAAGGAGTATTTGAAGGAAATGGAGCAGCTCGCTAAAATGGCGGCTAAAACGATTGAGAACTGCGGGTTTCTATTTGGGAAGCTTGGGATTGATATCGGGATTGACAGTGAAGGACGCATGTGGCTGATTGAAATCAATCATCGCAATCCGAATGACTATGTGGCGACATTTGCCGGGGATAAATCACTTGTCAATAAGATCAGACATGAGAATATTTGTTATGCTAAGACCCTTGGAGGATTTTAAGCTGCTGGCGGCTCGTTACGTCATTGGAAAAGCCTCTGCTATTCACGATAAAGTGAGTAGCAGAGGCTTTTTATCATGCTTTTAACTTTTTGAGGAAACCGCGGAATGATTCTCTCATCGATGTTTTTACAAGGATGATGGTTTCAGGCCCCGCAAGCTTTTGAATGAGAGAAAAGGCATCTTCGGGCTTTTCGCACATGTGGATGTTTTCTGCATCCATCCCGAGCCTGATGGCCTCTTTCCCTATTGTGAAGGCGGTTTTGCCGATTGTGATAAGGGTGGAAGGCTGGTTCTCTATGACCATCCGGGCTATTTTTTGGTGTTCGGCTTTTTCTTCAGACCCAAGTTCGCTGATTTTTCCAAGTACGGCAATCGAGTGTCTATCGTTTGAAACTTCCTTCAAGACAGAAAGTGCTGCATGAACGGAGCTGGAATTTGTATTCCACGTATCATCGATCAGAGTGGCCCCTTTTATTCCCTTCTTTACTTCCAGATGGCGCTTTAAAGGACGGAATGTCTTCAACCTTCTTATCGCCGACTGAAGCTCTATCCCATGAGAATGAGCAGCAGCCAGTGCGGCAAGGGTATTATATACAGTGTGCACGCCGAGCCCTGGGATAAGTACAGGGTAGCCTGTATCCTTAAATATTAATGTGAATTCCATTCCTTGAGCAGAAAAATGTATATCTTCCGCCCTGTAATCTGCATTGTTTCCAGTCCCGAACCATATAGGGGTTATATTCATTTTATGGACTGCCTCAACCGTATTCGGACAGTCCGCATTTAAAATGATTATCCCGTCTTCCCCGACTCCATTCAGGATCTTAAGTTTTTCATCCCTGTATTTTTCAGGCGAGCCGAATCTTTCAATATGGTCCGATCCTATCCCGGTGATAAGTGCAGAATATGGACCGAAATACTTGCTGCATTTGTCCAGGTTTCCTGTTTTGCCCACGCCGAACTCGAACACGCCGAAATCAGTCTTTTCTTCGAAGTTTGCCAGCACCGATGCATTCGAACGGAAAAGGTTGTAGTTTCCCAGAGTGGCTTTTACATTGTGCCTTTCAGAAAGGATGTGCTTGATCATTTCCTTTGTTGTCGTTTTTCCGGAAGTCCCTGTTATAGCAATGATCGGAACCTCGAACGATTTTCTATGAAATAAAAGGAAGCGGTGATAAGCGCCTTTGATATTATCCACCTTTACGATGGTGGCGTCTCCAGTAATATTCTTTAGTTTCTGAGGGCGGTCAGTTATGATGACACATGGGGGGAAAGGTTTTTGGATGTCCGTTTTTCCCAGGTTGCGATCCAGGCAAAAAAGCAGCGTCCCTTTTTGGAGCTTCTTTTTTTGGGTGATCACCTTTTTCAAGTTTACAGGTGGTCCTTCTTTTATGACTTCTCCCTTTATAGGAGACAGGATTTCATGTAATTGTAATATTTTCACTGTAATCTCCTTTTTCTTTTCTTTCTTTTGGATTCGGCGACATAACGTGCATACGGGATCAGGTTTTTTGCCACTGAAAACTCCCTGTTTTTACTGCCAGGACGCCAGTTTACCTCGTAAATCCAAAGGCGTTGGTTTTGATCGATGGCCACATCGATCCCTAATTCATCAAATGATCGGTTCTCATAGAGGCTTTCGAAATGGGTCGTAAAGGCAACAGCGAAATACTCCAATAATTGCTTGATGTTATAGTAATCATCTCCGAATTCTTCCATCAGAAAAGGAATCAGTTCACCTCGGTAGCCCCCGCTGCTGATGTTGCTGGTCAACCTTTCATTACCGCTAACCCTTGGATAAATTAAATTGACCGTCCATTTTCCAGACTCATTTTTTTGCACATGCAGGCGGAAATCGTAGTTCAATCCCGATTTCGTCTTACATTCGATAAATGGCTGCAACAAATACTTCTGCTCTGCCGTCAATTTCTGGATGAATGCCTTAAACTCTTCAATTGAAAATATGGTAACATCGAGTCCGGTCACACAGCGGATATTATCCTCTTCGATGAGAGTGATGAAATGGATGGAACGGCCTTTACTTCCTGAATGCGGCTTGATGACAAGCCGGGTGAATTTATTTAGGAAAGATAAGACTTCATCGAATGCAGTCACGTTGATAGTTGGGATAAGGAAATGAGAAAACAGATGTCCTTCTTCGATTTTTCGATATACGCTCATTTTGTTCCCGATTGAATGACTGATGAATGGGATATTACGCTTTAAGGCCTTGCGAATATTCGATTGATAATCTGTCTTTGGTGCACTGATATTGATGATGGAATCAGGGAAATCCACTGTCCTCTCCACCCATTTCCCCTCGTGAAAAACCCAGCCGTTTATTTTTTTTAGGGCAAAGTCCACTGCTCGATAGGAGAAATAAACAAATTCAACATCGTGCATCTTTGCGATGGAAGCACATGCGAAAGCTTTTTTTACTTGGTGCGGCTTTTTCCTGTAATGGAGCATGCCGATTAATGTCATGAACAATCACCTACAATGGCTCTATATAGAATTTAATTTCCCCTGCTGCTCTTTTGGCAATTTCCTTCGCTTTCAGGGGATCGGAGGAACTGGCAAGAACATAGGCATACCGGTCCCCCATTGATAAAGGAGGAGTCAGCACACTCCCTTTTCTTGGCTTGACGTAGACCATCTTGACGCCGTCTATTTTTTTTGCTTTATTCTTGCCAGTAACTTTTACAAGTCTTCCTTGGGTTTCAACCGTAATGAATTCTGCAGAAACATATTCTGCTTTTGAAGGAGTAAGGTCCGGCTTTTCACCAAGATGTAACTTTAATGTTTCTTTTACTAAGCTGATTCCGATTGATTCCAGTATCATCTGGTTGATTGCACTTCCTGAAATACGCGGGTTAATCTCAATCAGCTTCCATTCGCCTTCTGTCCATCTCATTTCAAGGTGGCAAGTGCCGTGGGACAAACCTATATCTTTCATGACTTGACCGATTGATTCATTCAGTGTTTCCCGGGCATGCTTCGATAACCGTGCCGGCATGTGATAGCCCGTAATGATAAAACGGTTCATACTGGATATTTCCTGCTCGATGATAGCAACGATCGTCGTATTGGAATTGTGGACGAGTACTTCTATTAAATACTGGGGACCGGGTATGAATTCTTCTATAAGAAGGGGGTCCTGGCCAAGCTGGTTTCTGAAATGTTGCACAGCCTCTGTGAATTCTTCTTTTGAATTGGCTTTGATGACGTCTTTTGAACCGTTTGATACCGGGGATTTCAGAATCACTGGAAGCTTCTTGACGTGCTCTTTAAACAACTCATTTTCATCTTTGTCTAAAAGACAGATGGAAAAGTGCGGAGTAACGGGATTATTTTGTAATTCATCCCGGAATCTTGTTTTATCCTCCATCTTAAATAATGCTGCGACAGATACCTCTTGAAGCCCGAGTTCCTTGGAAATCTCAGCAGCCAAACTGACAAATGGATCGATAAAGCTTACAAAAGCTTTTATCTGCTTTCCCTGGTTATTGATTTTTGAAAGCTGTCTGAAAATCTTCTCCTTATCCAACAATCGGTCCATCAACACCATTTGATGAACATCCGGAAACTCTTCCCTTTGTTTGATCCATTTCCGTCTATCTGTCAATAGTACTGTGAAATAGCCCATATCTGATGCAGCCCTTATGGCGTCCCTTGAAGAGCCCGATTTATTACTCCCGAGAAAAATAATCGTCTGCATGGTAAAAAGTTCATCTCCTACGAACAAAAAGGTTCAACCCTTTGCTGCTTTTATCTATTGAGAGCGGGGCAAAAGGTCTTCATACGCATGACTATATTATTCATAACGAGAAAAAAAGTGATGGCTATAGCGGAGATTATGTACATTGGAAATAACAGGAACATATATAAGTGATTGTAGACATCTTTTCTACAAAGAAATTAAATTCAAAAGGCAGTTCAGATGATGAAAAAAAGATAGAAGGTGTGTAAGTGTTTATTAAGAAAAGAAACATATTAAGTGGAACCATCATCATGCACCCCTCTTCAGCAAAGAAGCTGAACATAAAAGAGGGATCAGTGATTCTGCATATCGGACGATGGAAAAAAGATATGACAGTCACTATCGATCAAGAGGCTGAGCAAGATTCGATATGCGTACCAAAAGATTTATTCGATTTCACCATTCCCGAGGATATTGAATTTGAATGGAGAACAGAAGGAAGTCATTTGTATGCGGGACCCGTCCTTGGTATTGTGAGGGGTGCCGGGATGAAGAATATCAACAAAAAAAGCCTGAGGATATTGAAACGCTGGGTCAAATCATATAAGAGGATCAAAGGATTGGTGATCATCTTTCCTCTATCGGAAGTGGAGGAGGGGGCTGTGTCGGTAAAAGGCTTCTGTTATGACCCTGCACAAAAAGAAGGTCGATGGAAGGAAGGGACTTTTCCATTTCCTGATGCGGTCTTTAACAGGCCGGTCGCAGGAACGGGCAACAAATATCATCTTCTGGACAACATCACCGGGGGACGTTTCTTCAATAGCCGCGGTACCGGTAAGTGGGAATTTTATCAGGCACTTTTTAAGAATCCCGCTGCAAGGGAACTGGTCCCCTATACGGAAAAATTTAAAGACTTTGACCGGCTTTTTTCCATGCTTGAAGAATATCACGTCCTATATTTAAAGAAAAGATTTGGGGCAAGAGGGTACGGCATCATCCAGGTCAAAAAGGAAGGAAAGCAGATCAGGGTCACCCGAGTGGTCAAAGGAAAACAAGTGAAGGAAAGATTTGAAACAAAAGAGGATTGCATCTTCCGCCTGCAAAACATCGTCAGGAAGAATCGATATATCGTGCAGCAGGGAGTGCCGTATGAAAAAAATCGGAAGCAGGTTGATTTCAGGGGATATATCCAAAAAGACAGCAGCATGGAATGGAAAATGAGAGGGTTTATAGGCAGGCTTGCGAAGCCCGAAAGCGTCATCACGAATCTTCGATATACAGAGAAGATTCTTCCCGGGGAAGCTGCCTTAAAAGAGTACTACGGATTTGATGATTTAAAAGCGGCTGAAGCAGCCGCACGTATAAAAGAAGCCTGTATAAAAGCGGGGGAGAGCCTTGATTTGAATATAGGTCATTTTGGGGACGTAGCACTTGATTTCATACTACTGGAGACAGGTGATATCTATTTTCTTGAAGCAAACTCCAACTACGGGCATGAAAGCTTCACAAAAATAAAGGATTTGGAACTTAGAGACCGTGTGTTTCGCTCACCCCTGGAATACGCGAAGGCGCTGGCGGGTTTTGGGAAAAAGGTGGACCGTTGATACAGATTGGAAACGGACAGTCAATGCGGCCTTAGGTGTAAGATTAGCAGATTTAAGAATCCCGCTACCTCTTCGAACCGTTCAACAAACATGTAGAGTCCGGTGCCTGAGTAATTTTATAAGGATTGAAGGCCCGTCCCTCGATGCTGACGCATTGGGGGGCGGGCCTTGTCTTTATCCTCTTCTGTATTTCAGGATCCTTTTATACACTTCTTCATTTTTCAGCGCTTTGAATATAGAAACACTCGGTGCCAGGTTGGCTTCGATGATCCAGATATTCGCTTGATCATCAAGCCCGATATCGAGCCCGAATGTGCGGGTATTGGTGTAATAATCGGATAAGTATTCAGCGGTGAGGACGCTGATGCGGTCGATTTCTTCTTGAAGGTGGCTTCTTGGAGCTTTAAAAGAAGAATGTTTAATGGCCTCCTCAGCTGTGATGAGATATTTAGGATAATTAGTAAGGACGAATCCTTTGGCAGCCACCTTGGCCAGTTTCCCGGTGACCGTCCAATCATACTGATTTTTCCTGCGCTGCACCATCACTCGGAGGTCGTAGGGGGCACCTTTTACAGTCACCAGTGGGATTTTCTGCTGAACGATATAGTGTTTCTTCAAAAAATAATCCTTCATTAGGTGTTCGAATGTTTTCTCTCTTCCTTCAACGACATAGCTCTTTTCCAGTACGTGGAATTCGTATTGCTCTTTCCCTTTTGATGCTACCTGCACGATTCCTTTTCCCATATATCCTTTAGTAGGCTTGATCATGACAGCGCCGTATTTTCCAATCAAATGCCAAAACGTATTTTCATTGAGTAAATAGGTCTCGGGTAAGTACTGGGACAGTTTTTCATTCTTCATCATCAATTGGTATTTTTTCCACTTCCCCGTTGATATTCCCATCGTCTCTTCACTTCTTTCATATAGATTATGTTTTTAAAACTGTAAGCGGCCCGGGTGTGATGCGGATTTTGGACAGAAGTGGAGCATAACAGTGTTATTTGTATCTTATGATTGAAGTGGAAGGAAAGTTAATCATCATGACCAACTGAAAAATGCCCAAAGTGTATATCCACACCTTAAGCATTACTGTCTTCAAATATCCGATTTCCTCATAAGCTCATGGATTGGACTCTTCCAATCAATTTTCGCCTTCGGGTAACGCTCTTTGATTTCATTCTGGACATAATGAAAATCCTCATAGCCCAGCCCCTTCAGTGAAGAGACATTATTGACCCAAACGAAGATTGATACCACTTCAAAGGAATCTTCAGTTGTGCCGAGATATTTTTCGCCTTCAAACAAGACCCCTTTATACGTGACGTAAAAGTTTTTCCGGACGTTTTCCTGGTCATCAAGAAAATAAAATCGTTTCTGTTCCTGGGCAAGCTCAAGCTTCCGCTTCGGATCGATGATGTACTTGAAACTGCGGTAAAAAAGGTAAATGATGAGGGCAAGAATGAGTAAACGAATGAGCCATAGCATGTAATTACCTCCATAGGCATAGATCTTCTCCTATTATTTACGGCATAAATCCAAAAAGGTTTCGTTTTTATTTAAAAAATACGAAAAAGTTTGTCATACTAAATGGGAAAGCAGAATTCGAAAGGAGAGGAAATCGTCAATGAACATTGAAAAACTGCTGCATATGCAGCTGAAACTTGATCAGCATATAGAAAGCGAACACGGGCTCGGAGAAGAGGATTTAGTTGACAGAAAGATTCTGGCTCTGCTTGTTGAAATAGGAGAACTTGCAAATGAGACAAGAAGCTTCAAGTTTTGGAGTAAAAAAGGAGCCTCCGCCAAAGAAGTCATCTTGGAGGAATATGTGGACGGTATCCACTTCATCCTGTCCCTCGGCCTCGAAATAGGGCTGCAGGAAATTGAACTGGATGAAAAACATGCGGATGCAAAGGAGCTCAATGAACAATTTCTTCTTGTTTATAAAGCGGTCACCGATTTCAGGGAAGAACGTTCCGTAACGCATTATTTCTCCCTGTTCAATCACTATCTGACACTGGGCGAAGTCCTCGGCTTTTCAAGCATGGAGGTATTTGACGCCTATGTAGAAAAAAACAAGGTGAATTATGAACGCCAGGAAGAAGGATATTAACAAAAATCTGAAAGCATCTTTTGATGTCCTGCAAAGATTTTAGTATAATGAGAATAGTTTAAACATTTAGGGGGTCGAAAGAATGACAAAATTAGACGAAACATTAACCATGCTTAAAGATCTGACAGATGCAAAAGGGGTCCCGGGCAATGAAAAAGAAGCAAGGGACGTAATGAAACGATACATAGAGCCATTTGCAGATGAAATCACAACCGATAACCTGGGAAGTCTTATCGCGAAAAAAGTCGGGGATGAAAACGGTCCCAAGATCATGGTGGCGGGCCATCTTGACGAAGTCGGCTTCATGATCACACAAATCGATAATAAAGGATTCCTCCGCTTCCAGACAGTCGGCGGCTGGTGGTCCCAGGTCATGCTGGCACAGCGTGTGACCATCGTGACAAGCAAAGGCGAAGTAACCGGAATCATCGGCTCCAAGCCCCCTCACATCCTGCCTGCGGAAGCACGAAAGAAGCCTGTTGATATTAAAGATATGTTCATCGATATCGGGGCATCAAGCAAAGAAGAAGCACAGGAATGGGGCGTAAAACCTGGGGACATGGTCGTTCCATACTTCGAATTCACCGTGATGAACAACGAAAAGATGCTTCTTGCCAAGGCGTGGGACAACCGCATCGGATGTGCGATCGCAATCGACGTCCTTAAGAACCTTAAAAATGAACAGCATCCAAACGTCGTTTATGGCGTGGGTACCGTTCAGGAAGAGGTAGGCCTGCGCGGAGCGAGAACTTCCGCTGCGAAGATCCAGCCTGACATCGCATTCGGTGTCGATGTGGGAATCGCCGGTGACACACCTGGCATCTCGGAAAAAGAAGCGCAAAGCAAAATGGGTGAAGGTCCTCAGATCATCCTTTATGATGCCAGCATGGTTTCTCATAAAGGGCTACGTGATTTTGTGACCGATACAGCGGATGAACATAATATCCCTTATCAGTTCGATGCGATTGCAGGCGGTGGAACGGACTCAGGTGCGATTCACTTGACGGCAAACGGTGTACCTGCCCTTTCCATCACGATTGCGACACGCTACATCCATTCACATGCTGCCATGCTTCACCGTGATGATTATGAAAATGCAGTGAAGCTGATTACAGAAGTCATTAAAAAGTTAGACAAAGATACAGTAGCAAAGATTACGTTTGATTAATCAATTGAAAGACCCTGCCTTTTTCGGGCAGGGTCTTTTTTAAAATTCCATTTCACTGGAACGGGTCAGGTCGGCGTCGATTGTTTTTTCAATGATATGGACGGCACTGTCGTTGTCTTCTTTGGTCTCCGAGGCCATGCAGTCCAGCGGGATGCTCAATCCGTACTCTCTCATATAGGCGTCGTTCGCTGTGAACAGGACACAGATATCACCCGCAATCCCGGTCAGGATCAGGTGATCGACATCGAGCTGGTGCAGGAGTATTTCAAGCTGTGTACCGAAAAAACAGGAATGCTTCGGTTTCACGATGAAGTAATCATCCTCATCCGGGTGAATTTTTTCGATGATCGACCTGCCTTTCCCTTTTTTGCAGACTTCGATGATATCGTTCATATTATCCTGCCATAAACCGTAATTGTCATTGACATAAATAACGGGGATATCTGCTTTTTTTGCCTTGTTCTTCAACTTCCTGATGGGATCGACGATACTTTTTGTATTTGACAATAATTCCTCCCCGCCGTCGAAATCGAATGTATTGATCATGTCTATGATTAATAAGGCTTTTTTGCTGCTCATTGGTAATTCTCCTTTCGGTAACAAGCGGATATGCTTCTTATACCACTAAAGGGAAGGGGATAAAACCGTGTATGAAAAAACGGGCCGCCTCCGAGAGGCAGCCCGTTTCCTTATTGCTGTGGCTGCTGCTGTAATGATTCTTCGAGTGTTTCAAGAAGCATCTGTTGTTCCTGAGAGTCGGCATTTTGCCAGAATACCTCAAGCAGGACACCTAAACCTGGAAGTGTCTTTTCTTCTCCGCCTTGAATGGCATCGACGATTGTATCCTTCAATTCTTCCTGGCTGTTTCCTGAAACGTTGTGTATGATCGCTTTTCTCAAGTTAAGATTCATCAAGCATTACTCCTTTTGTTTAGGATGAGGAATTCATTGTTATCTTGTCACAAATCAGATTTATTATGTATTTGAATTAGGGTATAATGAAATCTTGAAATGTAAAATGAAGGAGCGGGTACGATTGAAGGTTATTCAATCCTCTAAGAATCCTGTCGTGAAACAGTGGAAAAAATTATTGACCAAAAAGGGAAGAGATCAATCCTTAACCTATATAGTCGAAGGCTTCCATCTTGTCGAAGAAGCTTTAAAGCAGCACGATACTGTACTTGAGCTGATTGTTATCGAGGGCGTCGAGCTCCCGAATAAATGGAATCTCGATGGAGTCGAACTGATACAGGTATCTGAAGAAGCAGGAAAAGTTCTTGCCGACACGGAAACCACTCAGGGTGTGTTTGCTGTTTGCAGGCAAAAAGAAACGACATTGATTGATGAGAGCAAGACATTCCTCCTCTTGGACGGACTTCAGGATCCGGGGAATATCGGAACGATCATCCGGACGGCAGAAGCGGCCGGCATCGATGCGGTCATCCTTGGAAAAGGGACGGTTGACCTTTATAATCCAAAAGTGCTCAGGTCTGCACAGGGAAGCCATTTTCACCTGCCGATCATTAAGGGCGACCTGTCTGACATCATCCGTGACCTGAAAGAAAAAGGAGTACCTGTTTACGGAACTGCCCTTGAGAATGGGGAAGAGTACACATCCGTCACACCAGAGGAATCCTACGCGCTGATCGTCGGGAATGAAGGAAACGGCATGAGCCAAGAGATCCTGATGCAAACCGATCAAAACCTGTACATACCCATCTACGGGAATAGCGAGTCACTGAATGTCGCGATTGCTGCAGGCATCTTGTTATATTATTTTAAAAATGGGCAATAATTTTTCTTAAATGGTTTGAATTATCGGGAATAATTCACTATAATTATGCACATATACTTTATAAAAACGAAGACAGAGGCAAGTAGCGCATGAGATTCTTCAAGGAAGAGAATGCCGTCAGACTGAAAGCATTCTTAAGAAAAACATGGCGTGAACATTTCACCTCTCGAGTTGGCATCGGGACCATTCCAATAAGGAATGTAAAGATGCACCGGCAAAGCCGTTATCCGAATCAAGTGAGTGTATCTCTTTAGATACGCTTATAAGGGTGGTACCGCGATCACAACCTCGTCCCTTTCCAGGGATGGGGTTTTTTTGTTTTTTAGAAGGATCTGTTATTTCCGTTTGGCTTGGGGGCAATTTGCTCGTTGCATTAGCTGAGAATAGCTGGGCTCTAAGTTCCTCCCCGGGGAATCTTGTGCCTGCAGCGGAAAGGTACGGTCCTTGTATTGACACTTTACTACCGACCATAAAGGAGGAAGAAACATGGAGGATAAATTACGATCCCTTCAAACCGAAGCAGTTGAAAAAATTAACGAAGCACAAGACCTGAAAGAACTGAACAACATCCGGGTTGCCTACTTAGGAAAAAAAGGCCCTGTAACCGAAGTACTGAAAGGCATGGGCAAACTCTCTGCTGAAGAACGCCCTAAGATGGGTGCCCTTGCAAATGAAGTGCGCGGGGCCATCACCGAGAAAATCGAAGCAAAGCAGGAAAAGCTTGAAAAAGAAGCGGTGGAAAAGAAGCTTCAATCAGAAACGATCGATGTGACACTGCCGGGCAGACCTGTCAGGAAAGGGAACCACCATCCGCTTATAATGATCATCGAAGAAATCGAAGACCTATTCATCGGGATGGGCTATACGGTCGCAGAAGGCCCTGAAGTTGAAAAGGATTATTACAACTTCGAAGCGCTGAATCTTCCGAAGGGACACCCTGCCCGCGATATGCAGGATTCCTTCTATATCACAGAAGAAACATTGCTCAGGACTCACACGTCTCCTGTGCAGGCAAGAACGATGGAGCTTGCGAAAGGAAAAGGCCCGATTAAAATCATTTGTCCCGGTAAAGTATACCGCCGTGATACGGATGACGCGACACATTCACATCAGTTCATGCAGATCGAAGGGCTTGTGGTGGATAAAGACATCCGCATGAGTGACCTTAAAGGAACACTGAATGTGTTTGCCAAGAAAATGTTCGGCGAAGACCGTGAAATCCGTCTGCGCCCAAGCTTCTTCCCGTTCACTGAGCCTTCCGTCGAAATGGATATTTCCTGTAAGATCTGCGGGGGAGAGGGCTGCCGCGTATGTAAAGGAACCGGCTGGATTGAAATTCTTGGAGCGGGGATGGTTCACCCGAACGTTCTTGAAATGGCAGGATTTGATCCGAAAGTGTACACAGGTTTTGCATTCGGAATGGGGCCAGAACGTATCGCGATGCTGAAATACGGAATCGATGACATCCGTCATTTCTATACGAACGATACCCGATTTGTAACACAATTCAACGTGACCGAGTAATGCAAAACTATTATCGAGCGGAGGTAAAAACATGTTTGTTTCATATAAATGGCTGGAAAATTATGTAGACTTATCAGGTGTGACTCCTGAAGATCTTGCGGAAAAAATTACAAGAAGCGGGATCGAGGTTGAAGGCGTCGAGAGAACCGGTGCAGAAATAAAGAATGTTGTGGTCGGGCAAGTTTTAGAGTGCGAACAGCATCCGGATGCGGATAAATTGAATATCTGCCAGGTTGACGTTGGCGAAGAAGAGCCAGTTCAAATCATCTGCGGTGCCCCGAATGTAGGTAAAGGTCAAAAAGTGGCTGTCGCTAAAGTGGGCGCGGTGCTTCCGGGTAATTTTAAAATCAAAAAAGCGAAACTTCGCGGTGAAGCATCCCACGGTATGATCTGCTCACTGCAGGAATTAGGCGTAGAAGGAAAGCTTGTACCAAAAGAGCATGCAGATGGGATCTATGTCTTCCCTGAAGATGCAGAAGTCGGCAGCAATGCTGTTGAACTGCTGAACCTGGATGATGCGATTCTTGAACTGGGTCTGACACCCAATCGTTCTGATTGCTTGAGCATGCTCGGAGTCGCTTATGAAGTGGCTGCAATCCTGGACCGCGGAGTGAAGCTTCCGGAAGCGGGTCAGTCATCAGGTGAAGAAAAGGCATCCGATTACGTAACGGTAAATGTAGAGGCGAAGGAAGATAATCCGCTTTACGGTGCCAAGATTATCAAAAATGTAAAAGTAGGTCCTTCACCGATGTGGATGCAGAACGCCCTGATCGCCGCAGGAATCCGTCCTCACAATAACGTTGTCGATATCACGAACTATATTCTATTGGAGTACGGCCAGCCGCTTCATGCGTTCGATTACGACCGCCTCGGTTCGAAGGAAATCCTTGTACGCCGGGCAAAGGACGGTGAAAAATTCGTCACGCTTGATGATACGGAGAGAACCTTATCCTCAAGTCAGCTGGTGATCACGAACGGAGAAGAGCCGGTTGCCCTTGCAGGGGTAATGGGCGGAGCCAATTCCGAAGTCCAAAATGATACAACAACTGTGCTCCTGGAAGCTGCATACTTCACAGGTGCCATTGTGAGGGGTGCGTCAAAAGATCACGGCCTGAGAAGCGAAGCGAGTACCCGTTATGAAAAAGGTGTAGACCCGGACCGTGTGCTGAAAGCAGGCGAGCGTGCAGCTGCACTGATGGCAGAATACGCAGGCGGGGAAGTCCTTGAAGGAACGGTTCTATTCGATGAAATGAACGTCGAGCCGGCTGTCGTGGAAATCACTCTTGAGAAGATCAATGCTTCATTGGGCACTGCGATTTCGGTTGAAGAAGTAAAAGATATCTTCCGCCGCCTTCAATTCGACGTGAGTGTCGATGGAACGTCTTTCACGGTCACGGCCCCGACAAGAAGGGGAGACATCACCATTCCGGAAGATCTGCTTGAGGAAGTAGCCCGCCTATACGGCTATGACAATCTTCCGCTTACACTTCCGAAAGGGGAAAGCACACCGGGCGGATTGAATAATCATCAATTGAAGCGTCGTACCGTCCGCCGTTACCTTGAAGGTGCAGGCCTTTTGCAGGCAATCACCTATTCATTGACGAATGATGATAAAGCTGCCAAATATGCCCTGGATGTGAAAGAGCCGGTCCGTCTCTTGATGCCGATGAGTGAAGAGCGCAGCAATCTGCGTTTAAGCATCATCCCTCAGCTTCTAGAAGTGGTCTCTTATAATAAGGCACGCCAAAATGATTCTCTTGCTTTCTATGAAGTGGGATCTGTATTCTTACAGGAATCCGGAGAAGAACTTCCAATGGAAGAAGAGCATATCGCAGGTGCGCTGACAGGATTATGGCACAGCCATCCATGGCAGGGGGAAAAGAAAGCCGTTGACTTCTATGTGGCGAAAGGAATACTTGAAGGTTTATTCCAAGAGCTGGGAGTATATGAGGCTGTTTCTTTCCGCCAGGCATCGATGGACGGCCTTCACCCTGGAAGAACCGCTGAAATCCTGCTGGACGGTGAAGTGATCGGAATCATCGGCGCAATCCATCCAGAGGTGGAAAAAGAGCTTGATTTGAATGAAACGTATGTATTCGAAGTGAAAGCGAGTCCGGTCTTCCGCTATGAAAAACCGGCATTGAGCTACTCGCCGATCCCGCGTCACCCGTCCATCACAAGGGATATCGCCCTTGTCGTTGATACGGATGTGAAGGCTGGAGATCTAAAATCAGTCATCCAAGAAGCTGGAGGCAAACTTCTTAAGGAGGTTTCCGTATTCGACCTTTATGAAGGCGAGCATATGGAACCTGGCAAAAAATCACTTGCCTTCTCACTTAAGTATTTCGATCCAGCAAAAACGCTGACGGATGAAGAAGTAGTGAAGGTGCATGACGGCGTCCTTGCTGCTGTTAAGGAAAAAGCAGGAGCGGAATTGCGCGGATAATGTTATATGGGTGTCAGACCTGGGATATGGTCTGGCATCTTTTTTTGTTGTTTTTTTGAAAAAACTCGCTGTTTTTGGACGGTTTTGTCTGAAGGGACAGGGGAAGAGGTGAATTATAAGGTAATTCCGGTGTGGTAAGGGGGCTGGAAGTGGCAAATTTTGATGAGGTTAACGGTTTATGATCCTAATTCTAAAAATACGATCCTAATCCGGGATTTACGATCCTGATTCCAAAAATACGATCCTAATCCATGATTTACGATCCTAATTTCAAAAATACGATCCTAATCCGAAATTTATGATCCTATTGTCGAAAAATCTATAAAATCGGCTAGCACACTTAATACCTGCCCAGCAAATCTTCACCAATATTCAAACGGATACAATCGCAAACAAAAACCCCCGCCGTGATTTAAAAGGCGGGGGTTCTTTCCTATTTTCCGGCAATACGAATGGCCTTCTCACTGTTTGCAAAATGCCACTTCGTCATCGTCTTCAACTCTTCAATCCCTTTTCTCTTGATGATCTTGGCAGCGGCAACGTCCACCTGCTTGCCTGCCCCTTTGGGAATCTCTACGCCTGCCCTCGAACTTAATTTATCCATTTCTTTTAAGAAGGCGTACCTTGCTATGATCGACGCGGCAGCGACCGCAATATGGATACTTTCCCCTTTTGTACTGAAGTAGACTCGGTCACGCTGTATTTTCTTTTGGGCGCTGATATGCTTAAAGTACGTGTTTTTTTCAACAAATTGGTCAATCAGAATGCCTTCTGGTTCTTCGGGTGCCATTTTATCCAATAAATGAAGGATGGCCTGATTGTGGAGGATCGCTTTCATCTTCCCCTGCGTCATCCCGCTGCTTTGAAGCTGGTTATACTTGTCGTTATGAAGCACAAGTAGACTGTATGGAATGGTCTTGATCAGGTCTTTAGCAATGGAGATGATCTGGGAATCGTTCAGATTTTTGGAATCCTTTACGCCAAGCTCTTTCATAAGAGGGATCTGCTCTTTTTTTACGTAGGCACTGACGACTGTAATGGGGCCGAAAAAATCTCCCGTCCCTACTTCATCCGAGCCGATGATCGACCACTTTGCAAAATTTTCAGGCAGCAGGGCCGCTCCCTTGGAAGGTGTCTTCACCTTAGGGGTTTCGGCAGTGCCCCATTTTTTTGCTTCCGTCTCCCCATTAGCACCCTGGAACAGCACCTTGCCGGATTTATATGCTGTCACTGTGCAGCCTGCAGGTTTCGCTGAAAATACCGCGCCCGGCGGCAGCTTGCCGACAAGTGTATCCTTATAGTAATCTTTCATTTTCGACGTCAATGCACTGTTTGCCTGTATGACTGTATTTCCCAAAATAACCTCTCCTTATGACAAAATTCTATGTAATAACCAAAAACGTGACGATAATAGACAATTTCTTTTCAAAATAAAAAGATTTCATGGTATGATAGTGTTTAGGATTCTTATGAACAGGGGGTACTCGGATTGTCTGATGAACAAAAAAATCGCACCAATGTAGACATATATGGTCAACAATATACTATTGTCGGTACTGAGTCGACAAGTCAAATTCGATTTGTTTGTTCGAAAGTGGATGACAAAATGAGAGAAATAAAATCTATGAATCCATCTCTTGATACTGGCAAGCTCGCAGTGTTGACAGCCGTCAATGCTGTCAATGATTATGTCAAACTGAAAGAACAGTTTGAAGAGCTGGAAAGAGAAATTAAACGCTTAAAGGGTTGAAAACGTCATGCTTGATTTAGTTTTATTCATTATCCTGTTAGTGGGATTTTTGACCGGTCTTAGACGCGGCTTCATCCTGCAGGCTGTCCATATGACAGGTTTTATCATTGCTTTTATTGTAGCATACATATATTATGATCAGCTTGCACCAAAACTTACACTTTGGATCCCGTATCCGAGTCTTGATGAACAATCAAAGCTGCAGATGCTTTTTGAAATGACCAACATGGATCAGGCATATTACCGTGTCATTGCGTTCGCTCTGATTTTCTTTGCGGTCAAGATCATCGTTCATATCTTCGGTTCCATGCTCGATTTCGTAGCACATCTTCCAATCCTTAAACAATTGAATGTATTAGGAGGAGGACTGCTGGGACTGATTGAAACGTATCTGATCATCTTTATACTATTATTCATTGCCGTACTGTTGCCGATCGATACCGTACAGTCTTTCATTAATGATTCATTCATTGCACAGGCGATGGTCAAACATACCCCTGTATTCTCGGACATGGTAAAAGACTGGTGGCTCCAGAACGGAGCGTAATTTAAGAAGCTGACTTGAAAAGGATAATATGATAGCAGTTAAGGATATCCCTTAACCTATCAGCTTCCTTAAAGAGTCAGCTTTTTTCACTGTTTGAGTCCTGATTTTCGGCTTATTCCGCCAGTATGGAAATGCCCTGAGGCACAAATGCATTTGTGCCTCAGGGCATTTCCATACTGGCGACTTTTCAGCAAAGTTGAAAAGCGAGCGAAACGAACGTTTCACTCTATAAGCCAAAAATCAACAGGATTCCAGTTGCATCGCTTTCTTTTTTCGTTTATTTTGCTACTATATAATAAGAGAAGTCTAACGGTTGAGTTTATTTTTATAGAGAAATGCAGGTGGATGGGATGAATAAGAAGGATATTATTAAATTATTGGAAACGATTGCGATTTATATGGAACTCAAGGGTGAGAACTCTTTTAAAATATCGGCATACAGGAAAGCGGCGCTTGCGCTTGAAAATGATGACCGCAGTCTGAGTGATATCAGTGACTTCACCAAATTGAGCGGAATCGGCAAGGGAACGGCGGGTGTAATCGAAGAATATATCAAGGAAGGGTCATCCTCGGTACTCGAAGAACTGAAGGCGGAAGTGCCGGAGGGATTGATCCCGCTTCTTCAGCTCCCGGGACTCGGAGGCAAGAAAATTGCGAAGCTGTACAGCGAGCTGGGCGTCGAAGGCATCGAAGATCTTGAGGAAGCCTGCCGTTCGGAGAAAGTACAGGGGCTGCCGGGGTTCGGCAAAAAGACTGAAGAAAAGATCCTGGCAGCGATCGCCCAGGCAGGTAAACGACCGGAGCGGCTGCCTATTGCGTTCATGACAGGAATAGCGGAAGAAATCGAAGCTTACTTGACAAACATCAAGGAAATCAATACCTTCTCAAGAGCGGGAAGCTTAAGGAGAATGCGGGAAACGATCAAAGACCTCGATTTCATCATTTCAACGGATAAGCCGAAAAAGGTGAAGGAAGAGCTGTTGAAACTTCCTGCCATCACTGAAATCATTGCTGCCGGAGAGACAAAGGTATCCCTCACCCTGCAATATAGATGGGATGTCAGCATTGATTTCCGGATCGTCAAACCGGAAGAATTCGCTACAACACTTCATCATTTTACCGGATCTAAAGATCATAATGTCAGGATGAGGCAGCTTGCAAAAGAACGCGGTGAGAAAATCAGTGAATACGGCGTTGAAAACAGTGAAACAGGAGAAATCAAAACATTCGAAACCGAAGAAAAATTCTATGCTCATTTCAATCTGCCGTTCATTCCCCCTGAATTAAGGGAGGACGGCAAAGAAGTGGACGAGTATAAAGAGGGCTATGATTTGATTGATTCCTCTCATATCAAAGGTGATCTGCATATGCATACGACCTGGTCGGACGGAGCCTACTCCATCGAGGAAATGGTTCAGGCCTGCATAGACAAAGGCTACCAGTACATGGCCATCACCGATCACTCAAAGTATTTGCGTGTGGCGAACGGTCTCACCGATGAACGTCTGCTGAAGCAAATTGAAGAAATCAAGGAAATCAATAAAAAATATGATGAGATCGAAGTCCTGTCAGGGATTGAAATGGATATCCTTCCTGACGGATCGCTTGATTACAGTGATGATATCCTTGAAAAAGTGGACCTCGTCATCGCATCCATTCATTCAAGTTTTTCGCAGCCGCAGGATAAGATCATGGAACGCCTGAAAACGGCACTCGACAGTGTGCATGTCGATATCATCGCCCATCCGACAGGCAGAATCATCGGACGGAGAGAAGGGTATGATGTGGACATGGACCTGCTTATAAAGCTCGCCAAAGAGACGGATACGGCCCTCGAGCTTAATGCTAATCCCAACAGGCTGGATCTATCAGCGGAAAATATCCGGAAAGCCCAGGAATCCGGGGTTAAGCTTTTCATCAATACCGATGCACACAGCCATGAACATCTTGAATTCATGAATATCGGTGTGGCAGCAGCGAAAAAAGGCTGGATCAAGAAAGACACCGTCATTAATACATGGGACAAAGAAGACCTATTGGACTTTTTAAATCGAAATGATTGATTTAATTATAAAAAATAATACTTAAAATTGAGAAATGGCCAGCTCCAGCGCCCGGCCCACACGAGACGTTCATGTCCGCACACTGAAGTCTAAGAACGACTCACCTGTCGAACCTGAAGCGTTTCCAGGGGCTGAAAACGGCGCTTGCGCTTTTCTTATAAAAGGTGGAAGAAGCTTGTGAATTCTAAAGTACTAAGAACACTGGAATTTGATAAAATAAAGGAATTGTTGAAAGAGTTTGCCGCTTCGGCACTCGGGCATGCAAGGGTCACAACCCTGGCTCCTTCGACCGACTTCGAAGAGATTACCGCCATGCATGAGGAAACGGATGAAGCGATGAAGATCCTTCGTTTGAAAGGGCATGCACCGTTAGGCGGTATCTTTGATATCCGTCCCCATGTGAAACGGGCAGGCATCGGAGGCATGCTGTCCCCAGGGGAACTTGTACAGGTCGGGAGTACCATCCGTGCAAGCAGGAAGCTTAAGACATTTGTTGAAGATTTGGTCGATGATGAAGTATCCATCCCGCTCCTGCAGACGAAACTGGATTCAGTCATACCGCTCCCGCATCTGGAGCAGGAAATCAGGAATGTAGTGGATGATAACGGGGAGATTCTGGATTCCGCGAGTGAAACACTGCGATCCATCCGTGCACAGCTCCGTGCGAACGAAGGGCGGATAAGGGAGAAGCTCGAGCGCATGATCCGGTCGTCAAATGCATCAAAGATGCTGTCCGATGCGATCATCACCATCCGTAATGACCGCTATGTCATCCCTGTTAAGCAGGAGTATAGAGGACATTACGGAGGGATCATCCACGATCAATCTTCTTCCGGACAGACCCTGTTCATTGAACCGGAAGCAATCGTACAATTAAATAATCAACTTCGCGAACTGCGGCTGAAAGAACAGAACGAAATTGAAAAGATCCTTCTTGCCCTTTCTGTAAAAGTACAGGAATCCGAAGAAGAACTGCTCATCATCGTTCATGTTTTATCAGACATCGATTTCATGTTCACAAAAGCAAAATTCGGGCAATCCATCAAAGGATCCAAACCGATCATCAACGATGAACGGCGAATCAAACTGAATAAAGCACGTCACCCGCTGCTGCCGATGGAAGAAGCAGTGGCGAATGATATTGAGTTGGGCACTGATTTCTCATCAATTGTCATCACCGGTCCGAATACGGGAGGGAAGACCGTCACGCTTAAAACGCTCGGCCTAACAAACATCATGGCCCAGGCAGGACTGCCGATCCCCGCTCTCGATGGCTCGGAAGTAGGGATCTTCCATTCGATTTATGCCGATATCGGGGACGAGCAGTCGATCGAACAAAGTTTGAGTACGTTCTCTTCCCACATGGTCAACATCGTGGATATCTTAAATAAAGTGGATCACGAAAGCCTTGTTTTGTTTGATGAACTAGGTGCAGGTACCGACCCTCAGGAAGGTGCTGCACTCGCCATCTCCATCCTTGATGAAGTACACGGCAAGGGCGCAAGGGTGGTGGCGACAACGCACTACCCTGAATTAAAGGCGTACGGCTATAACCGAGAAGGCGTTGTCAATGCAAGTGTTGAATTTGACGTTGAAACACTAAGCCCGACCTATAAGCTGCTCCTGGGTGTACCGGGAAGAAGTAACGCATTCGAAATCTCAAAGCGCCTCGGCCTCTCTGAAACTGTCATCCAGCGTGCTAAGTCACATATTGGCACTGACAGTAAAGAAGTCGAAAACATGATTGCATCATTGGAAGAAAGCAGACGCCAAGGTGAAAAAGAGCTGGAAGAAGCACATGAGTTTTTAAAGCAAGCAGAGAAAATGCATAAAGACATGCAAAAGCAAATGATGGAGTATTACGAGAAGAAAGACCAAATGTTTGAAAAAGCACAGCAAAAAGCCGAGACTGTGGTGGAAAAAGCCAAAGAGGAAGCAGAACGCGTCATTAAGGATCTGCGGAAGATGCAGCAGGAAAAATCGGCACAAATCAAGGAACATGAGCTGATCGAAGCAAGGAAGCAGCTTGAAGGAGCAGCACCTCAGCTTCCTAAGTCTTCGCTGCAAAAGAAGAAGACCCAAAGTACCAAACGTGAATTCCAGCCCGGGGATGAAGTCAAAGTGATAAGCTTCGACCAGAAAGGACACCTGGTAGAAAGAGTGTCCGCCAAGGAATGGCAGGTACAGATGGGCATCATGAAGATGAAGGTGAAGGAATCGGACCTCGAATTCATCCAGACACAGCAGAAGGTTGAAACGAAACCTCTTGCCGTGGTGAAAGGTAAAGATTTTCATGTCAGTGTAGAGCTGGATCTCAGGGGAGAGCGGTTCGATAACGCCCTCTCGAGGGTGGAGAAATATATTGATGACGCCCTTCTTGCGGGATATCCTCAAGTGTCCATCATTCATGGGAAAGGCACCGGGGCTTTGAGACAGGGTGTGCAGGAATATCTGAAGAATCACCGTTCAGTAAAAAGTATTCGCTTCGGTGATGCCGGTGAAGGCGGAACGGGTGTCACGGTCGTGAAGTTTAAATAAGCATAGGGAGCGGAGCAATGGAGAATTTTTGGGAGAATGAATATATTCAAACGGCAGGGAACTACAGTGTCGTCATACTATGCCTCATCCTTTTCCTGACTATATTTGAACTGGTCACCAAGTATAAAAATTGGGAAGAAATTAAAAAAGGCAACTTGGCCGTTGCCATGGCAACCGGCGGAAAGATATTGGGGATAGCGAATATTTTCCGGTATTCCATTCAGCAGAACGATTCGGTCCTCACGACGATCGGATGGGGATTCTTCGGTTTTTTCCTTCTGCTGATCGGATATTTCATTTATGAATTTTTAACGCCGAAGTTCAAAATTGATGAAGAGATACAAAAGGATAATCGTGCGGTCGGCTTCATTTCACTTGTCATATCGGTCGGATTGTCTTATGTCATAGGGGCAGGGATTTCGTAAGGAGAGGAACTATGGAAACATTAGCGAAAGTTTTACTCGTTTTATGTGCAGGATTTATTCTGGTCGGAATTATTTATATGGTGTTTTTCACTTAAGCTAAAGGCTGTCTCGATCAAAGAGGCAGCTTTTTTATAAAAACTTAAAGTTTAACCTCAATCTCCGCTAATGATTCCGTGCAAAACTCCGCTTTCCGCGGGCGGTTGGTGAGCCTCCTCCTATTAACGGATAGAGGAACTGTCCAGTTCCAGGGCTTAGAGGCAAATGTCATAAGCCAAACCGACCAAGAAGGCAAAGAGCGCCTTCCAGGCCGATTCGTCTTATGCCACACGCCTCTGAGCAAAGCCCTTTCACTTTTCTGATAGGAGTCTGCGTTTTGCACTCCAATCAACCGCTGGAAAGGTCTGATATCTAGCTGTATGATCAAACAAAAAACCCGAACTGATTTGCCCGGTAGACAAATCAGTTCGGGTTTAACTTAAACTCAAGTACTTTTGTTCCAGCCTTTAAAAGAACTATTGAATCGAGAATACTTCCTTCTCAAGCAGTTCCTCAGGCTTTTTCCCGATTGGGTCCTGGTGGAAATAATCACGGATCACTCCGTCTTTCAGGTAATTTGCGATCGAAACCATGATCATCCCCTGATCAAGGGCAAGGTACGCTTTTGCAATTTCACCAGTTTCCACATTGACTGAATCATAGAATCCGTACTTTCCGTACGTGTCCATTCCTTTTAGCACTTTGAGGTTTTTGCGCACTTCTTCAGGTGCGTAATCAAGGGCAAGGAAGGATGCGTGAGGGGTTACGGTCGATTTGTCTGCGTAGCCCGATGTCCCGAGCGGTGTAGCGGCAAATTCACTGTAGCCGTCAGGGGTTGCTGCCGGCGAAAAGCCCCATGCTTTATATCCTTTATCCTTGGCATATTGGATTTGCAGTTCGACATGACGCTGGTTATTCAGTCCAAGTGCCTGTTTGCCAAGCTCTTTTTCCTTCAAAACGATTCCCGGCATCAGGCCTTCGAACATACTTCCTCCCCAGCTTGGGACGAATTTCACGCCATTGTATTCATAGTGGCCTTCATAGACGGATACACCGTCATATTCAGCATATTCCCCCTCCGGAATTTGAGACTGCCAGTCCCATTCGGCCGGGATAGTACGCTCCATTTTCCACCAGTGCTCTTTCGGAACATCTCCTTTTCCGATTGAAATATAACTCGCTACCCGCGGTTCTGTATAGAGCAGACCGTAGTGATGGTCGGTCAATTTCCCCTGTGCCACATCGTATCCTCCGCGGAATTGTCCGACTTCAGGGTCATAAAGGGTGGAATAGTCCATGTTCTCCACCAGTTCGCTTGTCTGGCCGTTCAGCTCTTCATAGGCTTGTCCGGCGACGATCAATCCTGCAGAAAGCCAGCCATTATCCACCTGGGAGATGAATTGGCCCCAGTCTTTTTTCAGGGAACCGTCCTTGGTGTAGTACCAGTTATAAAACAGACCGTTCCATTTTTTCATCGATTCCAGCGTATTCAAGGTACCTTGTATACGGTCGACTGCTTCTTCTTTTGAAATGAAACCCATCTCCTGCGCAGAAACAGTGCTCATCATATACATCCCGATATTGGTAGGGGAAGTATGCTCCGCATTTTTCTTCCCTTCTTCGGTGTAACGCGTTTCATCAAATGTAAGGCCGGTAGCCGGATCGGTATGATCCTCATAATACTTATACGTCTTTTTTGCAATCGCTTTCAATTCTGCGCGGAAAGCGATGTCCCTGCCGTCTTTTCCTTGCGCCGAAGCAGCAGGGATGTACAGGAGACTGATGATCAGACTAAAAATCGTGAACAGACTGATATTCTTTTTCATATGCAATACCCCTTCCAATCATGTTATCGAAACGTTTCACCAAAAGTGTAACATGATTTTCAGATAAAGAAAGCTAATTTCTTAATATTCGGTCATTTGATACAGGGATGCTTCACGTTATGGGTAATACGTCAGGGGAAGCAGAAAGGAGAACGAACCTGTCCGGCATGTGGGAAAAGCATGACATCATATCCTTTAATAAAAGAGACAATTAATGAAACCGATCCACAGATTTCTGAAATAAGCGTGGGAATTAAGTCACGGCTGAATGGTAATTCAAATTGTAAGTGGTGTCCCATTATATTATAATAGTGAAAAGAACTAAATTTTCTAAATATTATGAAGGAGGGATTACAATGACGAAACCCTGGCTTGCAGAGTATCCGGATGAGATTCCCGGTAAGTTGACGCTGCCTGAGAAACCTTTGCACTCTTTTTTAACCGAGGCGGCTGAAATGTATGGAAGCAAGTCTGCCATCCATTTTATGGGGAAAGAATTGACGTATCATGAAGTGTATGAATCCGCATTGAAGTTTGCCCATTACTTGAGGGGGCTCGGGATTGAAAGAGGGGACCGTGTCGCCATCATGCTTCCAAATACACCGCAGTCTGTCATTGCTTATTACGGTGTCCTGTATGCAGGCGGGGTGGTGGTGCAAACCAATCCGCTTTATACAGAAAGGGAAATTGAATATCAGATGAAAGACTCGGGGGCAAAAGTCATCCTCACGCTGGACATTCTTTACCCGAGGGTGTCAAAAGTCATGGGGGCAACAGATCTGCAGCACATCATTGTAACCGCTATCAAAGAATACCTCCCATTTCCAAAGAATATGATTTATCCTTTCATCCAAAAGAAGCAGTACGGTATCGTCGTCAAGGTGGAACCTTCCGAGCAGAATCATTTGTTTAAAGAGATCATGGCTTCACCGGCAGCCGAACCGATACCGGGCGAATTTGATTTTGAGAATGACATAGCCCTTCTCCAATATACAGGGGGGACTACGGGATTTCCGAAAGGAGTCATGCTGACGCATAAAAATCTGGTGGCGAATGCCTCGATGTGTGATGCGTGGCTGTATAAATGTAAAAAAGGTGAAGAGAAAATCCTGGGCATCCTCCCATTCTTCCACGTGTACGGGATGACGGCAGTGATGATCCTATCCATCATGCAGGGGTATAAAATGATCCTGCTTCCGAAATTTGATGTCGAAACCACATTGAAAACGATACAGAAACAGAAGCCTACATTGTTCCCGGGCGCTCCTACCATCTATATCGGCATTTTGAATCACCCCGACTTGAAGAAATATGACCTTTCTTCCATCGATTCATGTCTCAGCGGAAGCGCGCCGCTACCTGTGGAGGTCCAGCAGGAATTCGAGGAAGTCACCGGAGGAAAACTGGTGGAGGGTTATGGCCTTACGGAATCTTCGCCGGTCACCCATGCTAACTTCCTTTGGGACAAAGAAAGAATTAAAGGGAGCATCGGATTGCCATGGCCGAGTACAGACAGTGCCGTCCTTTCACTTGAGACAGGCGAACCCCTGCCCGTGAAGGAAATAGGTGAGATCGCCGTCAAGGGGCCTCAAGTGATGAAAGGATATTGGAACAGACCTGAAGAAACGGAACAGACATTGAAAGATGGATGGCTCTTGACCGGGGATTTGGGATATATGGACGAAAGAGGATACTTCTATGTGGTCGACAGGAAAAAAGATATGATCATAGCAGGCGGATTTAACATCTATCCAAGGGAAATAGAAGAAGTCCTTTACGAACACCCGTCGATACAGGAAGTGGTCGCAGCAGGGGTACCGGATCCATACCGCGGCGAGACGGTCAAAGCATATGTCGTACTGAAGGAAGGGAAATCCCTTACAGAGAAAGAACTGGACGAATTTGCCCGCAAATATCTTGCTGCCTATAAAGTGCCGAAGATTTATGAATTCAGGAAAGAGCTGCCTAAAACCGCAGTAGGAAAGATCTTAAGAAGAGCCCTTGTGGATGAAGAACGTAAAAAGGTAGAAGAAGAGCAGAAATTAAGCTAAAATCAAACTGTGAATCTTTCATGGGATTCGCTCTCTTTTTTTAGCAGAATGGGACAAGGATCTTCCTTGACATTCAGACACGTACATTTTATTATTAAAATATGAATGACCATTCATTCATATTTCGATAAGGCAGGTCTACTAAATATGAAGCGAAATAAACCTAAATATAAGCAAATCATTGATGCGGCAGTCGTTGTGATAGCTGAAAACGGCTATCACCAGGCACAGGTGTCAAAGATCGCCAAACAGGCAGGCGTCGCAGACGGCACCATCTATCTTTATTTTAAAAACAAGGAAGACATCCTGATTTCACTATTCAGGGAGAAAATGTCCATCTTTATTGAAAAAACAGAAGAAGTGATAGCAGGAAAACAGACGGTTTCAGAGAAATTATATGTCATGGTGGAAAATCACTGCAAGCTTCTATCAGAAGATCATCATTTAGCCATTGTCACACAGCTCGAGCTCCGTCAGTCCAATAAAGATATCCGTTTCAAGATCAACGATGTGTTAAAAGGATATCTTCAATTGGTGGATAAAATCCTGATAAGCGGGATCGAGGCAGGTGAACTCCCTGATGATCTCGAAGTGCGGCTGGCCCGTCAGATGATCTTCGGGACATTGGATGAAGTGGTCACAACCTGGGTAATGAATGATCAAAAATATGATATAGTGGCTCAAGTCCCTGCTATACACAAACTATTACTTCATGGATGTGGCGGCAGGAACTGAATACGTATAGGAGGATGACACATGGAAAATTTATCTTGGACATTAGAAGGAAAGGTAGCGCATGTTACCATACAGCGGCCGCCTGCAAATGCACTTGCGAGCGGTCTCATCAGGGAGATCGATGCCGTTCTTGATGAACTTGAAGGAAATCCGGAAGTCCGGGTCATCCTTATCAAAGGAGAAGGCCGATTCTTCTCTGCTGGAGCAGATATAAAAGAATTCACAACGATTGAAACAGGAGAGGAATTTTCTCAACTTGCAAAAAAAGGACAGGATGTTTTCGAGCGGATGGAAAACTTCTCGAAGCCTATCATCGCGGCCATTCACGGAGCTGCTTTGGGAGGCGGACTGGAACTCGCGATGGGCTGTCATATCCGCCTTGTCACTGAGAATGCAAAGCTTGGCCTTCCAGAACTTCAATTGGGGCTTGTCCCTGGGTTTGCGGGATCACAGCGCCTTCCGAAGCTTGTCGGCAGGGCAAAGGCAGCAGAAATGCTTTTGACCAGCGAACCGATCAGCGGTACGGAAGCAGTCCAATGGGGACTTGCCAATAAAGCATACAAGGAAGAAGAGTTATTCGCCAAAGCGGAAGAAATGGCGAATACAATCGCCAAGAAGAGCCCTGGCGCCATGAAAGCTGCAATCGAGCTTCTGAGCTATACAAAGGATGACAGATTCTATGAAGGGGTCATGAGGGAATCGGATCTTTTCGGAGATGTCTTTGTGTCCGATGATGCGAAAGAAGGCATTTCGGCATTCATAGAAAAGAGAGAACCTGATTTTAAAGGCTAGTAAACATTCTATTAATATAGTAAAATCATGATAAGGGCAGTGTGAAAACGTTATCATTTTACGCACTGCCCATTCAAAGGGGTTAAATTTTCAAAATCTTTTTAAGGGAAAGAATGTTTTCAATTATTAGGAGGGACTTAGGAATGAACATCTATGTACTTTTGAAAAGAACGTTTGATACTGAGGAGAAAATTTCGATCCAAAACGGTCAAATCGCAGAAGATGGGGCTGAATTCATTATAAATCCATACGATGAGTATGCAGTGGAAGAAGCGATTCAAGTCCGCGATGCCCACGGCGGTGAAGTGACAGTCGTGACTGTCGGTGGAGAAGAAAGTGAAAAACAATTAAGAACAGCTTTGGCAATGGGAGCAGATAAAGCTGTATTGATAAATACTGAAGATGATCTTGACTATGGAGATCAGTTTACAACTGCATCCGTTCTGTCTCAATACTTAAAGGACCAGGATGTTGACCTTATCCTTGCAGGTAATGTAGCAATCGACGGCGGTTCAGGCCAGGTAGGCCCGCGCGTAGCGGAGCAATTGGATATACCATACGTTACAACGATCACAAAACTTGAGATCGATGGTGAAACAGTGACGGTCACACGCGATGTTGAAGGTGACTCTGAAGTGATCGAAACTTCACTGCCTTTATTAGTAACTGCGCAGCAGGGATTGAATGAGCCGCGTTATCCATCCCTCCCTGGTATCATGAAGGCGAAGAAAAAGCCTCTTGAAGAATTGGAACTGGATGATTTAGATCTGGATGAAGATGATGTGGAAGCGAAGACAAAGACTATCGAAATCTACCTTCCGCCTAAGAAGGAAGCAGGTAAAGTATTGGAAGGCGAGCTTGATGCTCAGGTTTCAGAACTGGTTCAGCTTCTTCGCAATGAAGCGAAAGTAGTCTGATTTCGGAAGAGATCTCGTTTATAACATATCTATTCACACTCAACTAACACTCAGGGGGTATTTAACATGGCAAGAAAAGTATTGGTACTAGGAGAAGTCAGGGACGGATCATTGCGTAACGTGTCATTCGAAGCGATTGCTGCAGGTAAAACTGTTGCAGAAGGCGGCGAAGTTATCGGTGTTTTAGCCGGCAAAGAAGTAAGCGCTTTAGGCCAGGAAATGATCCAGTATGGTGCAGATAAAGTGATTGTTGTTGAACATGATAAGCTTGATCAATATACATCTGACGGTTATTCACAGGCATTGATGGCTGTAATCGACCAGGAGAAGCCTGAAGGAATCATCTTCGGCCACACTGCATTAGGAAAAGACCTGTCTCCAAAACTTGCGAGCAAGCTCAGCACAGGACTGATTTCCGATGCAACGGACCTTGAAGAAGCGGGCGGAAACCTTGTGTTCACACGTCCGATTTACTCAGGGAAAGCGTTCGAAAAGAAAATCGTCACTGACGGGTTGATTTTTGCCACTATCCGTCCTAACAATATCGAACCATTGGCGAAGGACGAATCTCGTTCCGGAGATGTATCTTCACTATCCGTCGATATTACGGACTTACGCACCATCATCAAGGATGTTGTCCGTAAGGCAAGCGAAGGCGTCGATCTGTCTGAAGCAAAAGTCATCATTGCAGGCGGACGCGGAGTGAAGAGTGAAGACGGATTCGAACCTTTGAAAGAACTGGCTGACGTACTCGGTGGAGCAGTCGGAGCATCACGTGGAGCATGCGATGCCGACTACTGTGATTATTCACTGCAAATCGGTCAGACTGGTAAGGTTGTAACGCCGGACCTTTATATTGCATGTGGAATCTCTGGGGCCATCCAGCACTTGGCGGGTATGTCGAACTCCAAAGTGATCGTGGCAATCAACAAAGATCCTGAAGCGAACATCTTCAACGTGGCAGACTACGGAATCGTGGGCGACCTTTTTGAAGTCGTGCCGATGCTCACGGAAGAGTTCAAGAAACTTAAAGTTTCATCTTCATAAACCGGACGTTTTAAAAACACATCCACGGGTAAATGAATAGTATAAGAAAATAAGGCAGTAGCCAGACGGCTACTCCTTATTTTTTCGCCCTGTATTCCGACAGAGGTTTTAAAAGTGTATTTTCTGAAGCATTGCATAGAACGTTTTCGGAAGGGTATATTACCAACGAGCAGATTTATAGCACAGCCCTTTTATCGGTGATATACTTACGTTAGATTTCATGAAATTAGGAGGCATATACTTATGGCAATTACAAATGCTACTGACCAAAACTTTGTAAATGAAACAAACTCTGGACTTGTACTGGCTGACTTCTGGGCACCTTGGTGCGGACCTTGTAAAATGATCGCTCCTGTATTGGAAGAGCTTGACAGCGAAATGGGAGACAAAGTGAAAATCGTCAAAGTGGACGTTGATGAAAACCAGGAAACAGCTGGCAAGTACGGCGTAATGAGCATCCCTACACTTGTTGTTCTTAAAGACGGCGAAGTAGTGGATAAAGTAATCGGTTTCCAACCAAAAGAAGCTCTTGCTGAATTATTGAATAAACATGCTTAATGAGAAGTGATTGATTGAAAAGCCGGGGCATGGTGCCTCGGCTTTTCTTATTCCTTCGGTTATGATAGAAGAAGGGAGGGGAACTACGTGAATTCTGTCATTACCAATAAACTTGCCCTGCTGCCGGATCAGCCCGGCTGCTATCTGATGAAAGACAGGCAGGGCACGATTATTTATGTCGGGAAGGCAAAAGTACTGAAGAACAGGGTCCGGTCATACTTTACGGGCTCCCATGATGCGAAGACACAAAGGCTAGTCGGGGAAATAGAAGACTTTGAATATATCATGACATCTTCAGATCTTGAAGCCCTTGTGCTCGAAATGAATCTGATTAAAAAGTATGACCCGAAATACAACGTCATGTTAAAGGATGACAAAAGTTACCCTTTCATCAAATTGACCAATGAGCGTCATCCGCGGTTGATTACGACCCGCAAGGTACAGAGGGGAAAAGGAAAGTATTTCGGCCCCTACCCGAATGTGGGTGCGGCGAATGAAACGAAAAAGCTGCTTGACCGACTTTACCCGCTGCGTAAATGTACCACACTTCCTGACCGCGTCTGCCTCTATTACCATATGGGACAGTGCCTCGCCCCTTGTGTAAAAGAAGTGAGCAAAGAAACGTACAGGGAAATGACGGATGAAATTGCGAGATTCCTCAACGGAGGATACAAAGAAATCAAGAAAGAGCTTTCGGAAAAAATGAAGGAAGCTTCTGAAAATCTTGAGTTTGAACGGGCAAAGGAATTCCGGGATCAAATCCTTCATATAGAAGCAACGATGGAAAAGCAGAAGATGACGATGACCGACTTTACAGACCGGGATGTGTTTGGTTTCGCCGTCGATAAAGGCTGGATGTGTGTGCAGGTCTTCTTTGTGAGGCAGGGTAAATTGATTGAACGCGATGTTTCATTATTCCCTCTTTACAACGAACCTGAAGATGAATTCCTGACATTCCTTGGCCAGTTTTATTCAAAAGCAAACCATTTCAAGCCGAGAGAAATTTTTCTGCCGGAGGATATTGACGAAGAACTCGCCATGAAACTCCTTGAAGTGAAGATCACACAGCCGAAAAGGGGCAAGAAAAAAGAGCTGGTGAAATTGGCGGAGAAAAATGCCAAGCAGGCGCTTGATGAGAAGTTTGCCCTGATCGAGCGAGATGAGGAGAGGACGATCAAAGCGATTGAAAGTCTCGGCGAACAGATGGGGATCTATACCCCGTTCCGGATCGAAGCATTCGATAACTCGAATATACAAGGCTCCGCTCCGGTATCAGCGATGATCGTCTTCGTGGATGGAAAGCCTGCTAAAAAAGAATACCGGAAATACAAGATAAAGACCGTCAAAGGCCCGGATGATTATGACTCGATGCGGGAAGTGGTAAGAAGACGGTACTCGAGGGTATTGAAGGATGGTCTTCCGCTTCCGGACCTCATCATCATCGACGGAGGAAAAGGCCAGATCGAAGCGGCCCGTGAAGTGCTTGAAAATGAGCTGGGACTTGATATACCTTTAGGCGGCCTTGCCAAGGACGATAAACACCAGACATCCGAGCTCCTATACGGAAATCCCTTGCAGATCGTACCCCTGGAAAAACGCAGTCAGGAATTTTACCTGCTCCAGCGAATCCAGGACGAAGTCCACCGTTTCGCTATCACATTCCACCGCCAGCTGCGCGGAAAAAGCGCCTTCCAATCCATCCTCGACGACATCGACGGAATCGGACCAAAGCGCAAAAAACAGCTTCTCAAACACTTCGGCTCCATGAAAAAAATGAAAGAAGCAACGGCAGAGGAACTTCAGGACATCGGAATCCCTGAATCAGTGGCGAAAGTTTTGCATGAGAAACTAAACGAATAGGGTATATGGATAACGTTTAATTTGTTGGTTCATTTCCCATATCAAATAAGAAAGCCTGGACCAAGCGAGCTTGGTCCAGGCTTTCTTATTTGATATGGGACTTTTCAGCTCCGCTGAAAAGCGGGTGAAACGTTCGTTTCACCCGAATGACCCAAAAAATTTATCGCAATTTTATAAAAACCTCATTGCTTCCAATTTTTTCGTGTGCTATAATTATCGATAATTTAAAACATTATCACTTTCAAAAGTGGTGATAGAGGTGCGAACTTCAAGAGTACAGGCAAAGAGGAGTATGGGCTCCGATGAGATGTCTGGGAAGGGGAGATTCGCCGAAGTGGTATTGGACTCATACTAATCCCGCTGGTCCTGCGTTTAAGAAATGCAGGATTGTCAAGATGAATCAATCTTGGAGAGCTATCTCACAATGCCGATGAACGGATCAGTATTTTTTACTTTAAGTTCATAAGCAATGAGACCTCCATCTCATTGCTTTTTTTATTATCAGGCATGGGACTGCAGAAGGATGAAACAATATCCTCGCTGCAGCGGGATCTCAACAGTAGTCAGATGATTCTCTTCAAAAAATAAGATTCTATTTCTACACTCAAAGAGAAAGAAGGAGAAGCTGTGAGTATTATCGTTCAAAAATTCGGCGGGACATCTGTAGGATCTGTCGAAAAAATTCAAAATGTTGCGTCAAGAATTTTAGAAGAGAAGAATCGGGGAAATGACGTGGTCGTGGTCGTATCCGCCATGGGGAAAACAACGGATGCGCTAGTAGGAATGGCAAGGGAAATCACTTCACGCCCAAGTAAAAGGGAAATGGATATGCTGTTGTCGACTGGGGAACAGGTAACCATATCACTATTGACAATGGCGCTGATTCAGGCCGGTCAGGAAGCCATTTCGTACACTGGATGGCAAGCGGGGATCGAGACGGAATCCGTCCACAGCAACGCACGCATCATCAATATTCATACAGAAAAGATGACAGCACAGCTGGAAAGCGGAAAAGTCGTGATCGTAGCAGGGTTTCAGGGTATGACGCCTTCAGGTGAAATCACTACGCTCGGCCGCGGGGGATCTGACACGACCGCAGTGGCAATCGCGGCTGCACTGAAAGCAGACCGGTGTGATATTTATACAGATGTGGACGGGGTCTATTCATCCGATCCCCGATATATAAAGGGTGCAAGGAAGCTGCCATCGATTTCGTATGACGAAATGCTCGAGCTTGCCAATCTGGGGGCAGGGGTCCTTCATCCAAGGGCTGTCGAGTTTGCGAAAAATTATCAAATCCCGCTGGAAGTGAGATCAAGCCTTGAAAAAGTCGAAGGTACGTACATTGAGGAGGAAGCAAGCATGGAACAGAATTTGGTGGTAAGAGGAGTCGCATTTGAAGATGAAATCGTAAGGGTGACAGTGTTCGGGCTCGGGAACGCATTGACAGGCCTATCGTCCGTATTCACAACCCTGGCCAGGAATCATCTGAACGTGGACATCATCATTCAGAGCCAGACAGACAAGGATACAACGAATCTATCTTTTTCAATCAAGGAACATGACCTTGAAGAAGCCCTGTCTGTATTGGAGAAGAATCAGGATGAGCTCGGCTTCACGCATATCGAGCATGAACGAGATCTTGCCAAGGTATCAATCGTCGGTTCCGGAATGATCTCGAACCCGGGAGTGGCGGCAGAAATGTTCGAGGTCCTTGCTCAAAATGACATCATCGTCAAAATGGTCAGCACATCTGAAATCAAGGTGTCGGCCGTGGTGGATCAGGTGAATATGCAAAAAGCAGCAGGAGTGTTACATACGGCGTTCAAACTGGATGCTGTCAAAGTAGAAGAAGTGACACTGTAAAAAGAGCGGAAGCGTCTTGTCTTAGCCCGGTAAACGCTTCCTGTCCGACCAGAGAAGTCTTCTGTTTTCTTCACATGCCGGACCGAAACGTCTAAAGGGACTGGGTCCGGCCAGTTTTAAATAAAAAGGGTTGACTCCTGAAGAGTCAACCCTTTCCCATTCATCTATTAACGGAGGCCGGCTGTTTATTCGACTTTATCTTTTTCATCCCAGCGGGCGATGATTTTTACGGACCGATTTCGTTTATGTATTTCGTCAGCTGCTTCAGTCGTGCATTTTTTTTGGAGCTGGATTTGTTCTGCAAGAAAGCCGGCTTCCAATTTAAATGAAACGTCTGAATTTAGAGACAGGCGTCTTTCGACAAATGCACCGCGGAGTTCAAAGGTCATTTCATTTTTCTTTTGTTCCACAACCGTCAATGTCCCCCAGCCTGCTTCTTCAAAAAAAGATGAATATTCATCAATTGATTGAAGGGGGAATTTTCTGGAGAGCTGCTTGCCGCCCCAATATAAGATTTCCGGGGTGTGCTTACCCAAGATGTCGGGGAGCAGGATATCCCTTATCATTTCATAGCCGAAAACCGGGACGGTTGGTTCATAAAGTTCTTCTTTTTTCTGTTCCAAATATATCCCCTCTTTCTATAAAACTATTATATACATGAAAAGTCGATTTATCATCCCAAACCTGAAAAATGAAAGTTGGGATATTTTGGCGGTATAATATTATTGGTTAATAATTAGAAAATTCTAATTATTGGAGGCGGGTTTAATCGTGTTTAGTCGTTATCTCTAAATTAAAAATATTTTAGCGATATTGTCGAATTTATGTATACGTTTTCTTGACGCTCACACTCTATGGGAGTAAAATGAAACTTGTCACATAATTGTTACAACATAAAATATGTATCGTTGTCTAATGATGATGTTGATTAGAAAACGGCCTCATATTTTATGATTAAGGGGGGTAAATCATGGCTGGAAATCGAGAATTTAATTATCGCAGGCTTCATTCATTACTAGGTGTTATTCCAGTTGGATTATTTTTAACTCAACATTTAGTCGTGAACCATTTTGCAACTGGCGGGGAAGAATCATTCAATCAAGCGGCACATTTTATGGAAAGTCTGCCGTTCCGTTATTTCCTTGAGATCTTTATCATCTTCCTACCATTGTACTTCCATGCTATCTATGGAATCTACATTGCGTTCACATCCAAGAATAACGCCACCAAATTCGGTTATTTCCGCAACTGGATGTTCCTTCTGCAGCGCGTGTCAGGGGTAATCACGTTTATCTTTGTAACATGGCATGTATGGGAAACCAGAGTAGCTGCAGCGTTTGGAGCTGAAGTCAACTTCCAGATGATGGAGAATATTTTATCGAATCCATTAATGCTTGGTTTTTATGTAATCGGTGTATTATCCACGATCTTCCACTTTGCTAATGGCTTATGGTCATTCTGTGTAAGCTGGGGTATCACGGTTACACCGCGTTCTCAGTTAATTGCTACATATGTAACGATCGGAATTTTTGTAGCGTTATCAGTAGTTGGTATGCGCGCAATCTTCGCGTTTGTATAAGAGAAACAATTATAGAAGTCTGATAGATATCAGCAGGCAACTTCCGCAGGAAAAGGAGTGAGTCACGATGAGTAAAGGCAAAATTATTGTAGTCGGCGGCGGTTTAGCCGGCTTAATGGCCACAATCAAAGCAGCAGAAGTAGGAACGGAAGTGGATTTATTCTCACTTGTACCCGTTAAACGTTCTCACTCTGTTTGTGCTCAAGGTGGAATTAATGGAGCCGTAAACACAAAAGGGGAAGGCGATTCTCCTTGGGAACACTTTGACGATACAGTATATGGAGGGGATTTCCTTGCGAATCAGCCTCCTGTAAAAGCAATGACAGAAGCAGCACCGGGCATCATCCACTTGCTTGACCGCATGGGTGTCATGTTCAACCGTACGCCGGAAGGACTTCTTGATTTCCGACGCTTTGGCGGAACGCAGCATCACCGTACCGCATTTGCAGGTGCGACCACTGGACAGCAGCTTCTGTATGCATTGGACGAGCAGGTCCGCCGCCATGAAGTGGCAGGTCTTGTAAATAAATTCGAAGGCTGGGAATTCCTCGGAGTGGTCGTGGACGACGATGGCGCTGCCCGCGGGATCGTTGCACAGAACCTTCAAACGATGGAAATCAAATCATTTGCGGCAGATGCTGTCATCATGGCGACAGGAGGACCCGGCATCATCTTCGGTAAGTCCACGAACTCTGTCATCAATACAGGGTCTGCAGCTTCAATCGTGTACCAGCAGGGTGCATATTATGCGAACGGTGAATTCATCCAGATTCACCCGACAGCCATCCCTGGTGATGATAAGCTTCGCCTCATGAGTGAATCTGCACGCGGTGAAGGCGGACGTGTATGGACGTATAAAGACGGTAAGCCTTGGTATTTCCTTGAAGAGAAGTATCCTGCTTACGGAAACCTGGTACCTCGTGATATCGCGACACGTGAAATCTTCGATGTGTGCGTGAATCAGAAGCTCGGTATTAATGGAGAAAACATGGTTTACCTTGATCTTTCCCATAAAGATTCCAAGGAACTTGATATCAAACTTGGCGGGATCATCGAAATCTATGAGAAATTCATGGGAGACGATCCGCGTAAAGTCCCAATGAAGATCTTCCCTGCCGTTCACTATTCAATGGGCGGACTTTGGGTTGATTATGATCAAATGACAAATATCCCAGGTCTTTTCGCTGCAGGGGAATGTGATTATTCCCAGCACGGTGCGAACCGTCTTGGAGCCAACTCACTGCTTTCAGCAATCTACGGCGGTATGGTAGCCGGACCGAATGCAGTCAAGTACATCCAAGGTCTTGAAAAGTCCGTAGAAAGTGTTCCTTCTTCCGTATTCGAACGCCACGTGCAGCAGGAAGAGGAAAAGTGGAACACGATCATGTCCATGAATGGAACCGAAAACGCGTATGTCATCCATAAAGAACTGGGTGAATGGATGACCGATAACGTAACGGTGGTCCGTCATAATGATAAACTGAAAGAAACAGACAATAAGATTCTTGAGCTTATGGAGCGATACAAGAATATCAACATCAACGATACGGCCAAATGGAGCAACCAAGGTGCCACGTTTACACGTCAACTGTGGAATATGCTTCAGCTTGCGCGTGTCATCACGATCGGTGCACTTAACCGAAACGAAAGCCGCGGAGCGCACTATAAGCCTGAATTCCCTGAGCGTAATGATGAGGAATTCCTCAAAACGACAATGGCAAAATATAATGCAGCAACGAATTCACCTGAGTTCCATTATGAAGAAGTCGACACAGGCATGATTGCACCGCGTAAGCGCGACTATTCTAAGAGTAAAGGGGGAAGTAAGTGATGAGTGAAAACAAGACTGTCCGTTTTATCATTACTCGTCAAGACGGCCCTGAATCCGCTCCTTACCAGGAAGAATTTGAACTGGCTTACCGCCCGAATATGAACGTCATTTCCGCCCTTATGGAAATCCGCCGTAACCCGGTCAATGCCAAGGGTGAAAAAACAACCCCGATCAACTGGGATATGAACTGTCTTGAGGAAGTCTGCGGAGCCTGTTCAATGGTGATCAACGGAAAGCCTAGACAATCTTGTACTGCGCTTGTCGATCAGCTCGAACAGCCGATCCAATTGGCTCCGATGAAAACATTCCCGGTCGTGCGTGACCTGCAGGTCGACCGCAGCCGGATGTTCGACAGCCTGAAAAAAGTAAAGGCATGGATCCCGATCGACGGGACTTACGATCTTGGACCTGGTCCCCGCATGCCGGAGAAAAAACGTCAATGGGCTTATGAATTATCCAAATGCATGACATGCGGAGTATGCTTGGAAGCCTGCCCTAACGTAAACAGCAAGTCCAATTTCATCGGTCCTGCACCGCTTTCACAGGTTCGCCTTTTCAATGCGCATCCAACAGGTGCCATGAACAAGGATGAACGTCTGGAATCCATCATGGGAGATGGAGGCCTTGCCAACTGCGGTAACTCCCAGAACTGCGTGCAATCTTGTCCGAAGGGAATCCCTTTGACAACTTCAATCGCAGCACTGAACCGCGAAACATCCTTCCAAATGTTCAAGAACTTCTTCGGAAGCGACCATATGGTAGATTAATACCAAAAAGCACTTTCCTTCGGGGAAGTGCTTTTTTATTATGGTGCGGGAAGTTAGGAAGTTCTTTGATTTGTATGCATTTTTTCGGAAAAATCGTTGGTGGACATCAAGTAGTGGGGTAATTGAGACTTTTTAGTGACCATTTTGTTGATTATGAACCACAAGCAGCTTAATTTATGTTGATTTAGCTGTTTGAATCGATGAATTTTAGGGCCGTTTACTATGGAGTTAAAGGAATCTTTCGAAATTGGTCAGTAATCTTCGAATTCAGGAGAATAATCTTTCGTTTTTAATCATTAATCTTTGAATTTTCCGCTTTATTCTTTCGATTTTGAGAATAATTCCGTCATTTGGGAAAATAAGGAATTAATGTACTGGCGCACACGTTTTGATTTAGCCTGCAAGTTTGTTGGAAGGTATTTAAAACTGGTTTAAAATGTACGTCAGTTATCAGGGAGTTCCAGCGTTTGATTGTAGTGCAAGGCGAAGACTCCTGCGGGAAGAGCAGCTGGACAGAATCTGCCGCGAGACTGCGAGGAGGCTCACGGGCTACCAGCGGAAAGCGAAGTCTTGCACGGAAATCAATAAGCGGTATAACTTGGGACATCTCTCTATAGAAGTTTTTAATACTTAACGGTTCCTAAATGAAGTAAAAAAGATTATAATAAACAAAAAAGAATGAATATTCATTCATTTTATTATCTACCTAAAAGGAGGAGCCATTTTGAAACACATTACATACATTAAAGACATAGACACATGGCAAGAAGAATTTCATTTCTCCATAGAAATCAAGGTTCGTTTTTCCGAGACGGATATGTTTGGACATCTGAACAATACTGTTCCATTTACATACTTCGAGGAAGCAAGAACCGACTTCTTTAAATATCAGGGATTCATGCAGGACTGGGTGAAGCCCGATCATGAAACGATCCCAGTCGTAGCAGACCTGCAGTGCGACTTCCTGAAGCAGGTCTACTTTGGCGAACGCTTGAATGTTTATGTGAAAGCGGCCACAGTAGGGAAATCTTCAGTCGACCTGCATTATATGGGCGTAAATGAAAAGCAAGATGTCTGCTTCGTTGGCAGAGGAACGATGGTACAGATTTCACGTAAGACGGGAAAAGGTGTCCCTTGGACGGAAGAGATGAGAAAGAAATTTGACTGTCCACCAGTCATGTCCTCCTCATCCTGAATACTGTGTGAATGAATCACTGCCTAATTTTTGAAATTACTTCTTCTCTATGTCACTCTAAACCGCACCTTCACATATGATATTCTGACGACCGACAATACCCATCCCCGCGGTTTAAAGCTGGCGAAGGCAAGGAGGGTTACCATAATTGAAGGACAATGATTTTACACACAAACCGTTGCTCACAAAGAGAGAAAAAGAAGTATTCGAGCTGTTAGTCCAGGATAAAACAACGAAAGAGATTGCTAGTGATCTTTTCATCAGCGAAAAAACAGTTCGAAATCATATTTCCAACGCCATGCAAAAGCTTGGAGTGAAGGGGCGCTCACAGGCAGTTGTAGAGCTTCTTCGCATGGGGGAACTCAAGCTTTAAAGTAAGGGGCTGATTCTTATGAACAATAATCCGGGTTATTTCACCGTTATTGTCCAAGTAAGAGTCAGTCTCTTTTAGTTTAGTGGTATACTGAACCTGCATCCTTTCTTTTCTTGAAATTTCCCCGGGAAAAAGAGAAAATGCTAGTAAGACTTATCCGGAATTGGCTATCGATCGGCGATGGTGAATCCTTAGAAGTATACGAGAACATGTTAGATTAGTACTAGTCAGTCAAAGGAGAATTCGTTCATGAATAAAGAAGAAATCAAGTTGAAAGCAGATGTACAGGTGGTAGCAGATATAGAAAAAGACCTGCGTTACATATCTTCCATCATTAAACAAAAGGGGCGTGAAATTTTAAGCCAGTACACGCTTACGCCGCCTCAATTCATAGCGCTTCAATGGTTGTTTGAATACGGTGACATGACGATCGGCGACCTTTCCAATAAGATGTATCTTGCCTGCAGTACAACGACGGACCTGGTCGACCGCATGGAAAAGAATGAATTGGTCGAAAGAGTCAAGGATGAGAATGACCGACGGGTCGTCCGCATTCATATGTTAAAAGAGGGCGAAAGAATTATTGAGGAAGTCATTGAAAAAAGGCAGAATTATTTACAAAGTGTCCTTGAAGATTTTTCACAGGAAGAAGTAGAAGGTTTGAAAAGGAACTTGGCAAAACTGCACCAAGAAATGAAACCAGAGTGAGGGAATAAAGTGATTCAACCGATAGGCATCATAGATTCGGGTGTTGGCGGACTGACTGTCGCAAAAGAGGTCATGCGTCAACTGCCTAAGGAAACCATCTATTATCTGGGTGATACAGCAAGATGTCCATACGGACCCCGGTCGGCAGAAGAAGTGAAGGAATTCACCTGGCAGATGACGGAGTATCTGCTGCAGTACGATATGAAGATGCTCATCATTGCCTGCAATACTGCGACTGCAGTCGTATTGGATGAAATCCAGACTCAATTGGATATCCCGGTCATTGGAGTCATCCATCCGGGTGCGAGAGCTGCAATCAAGCACACGTACAACAGAAAAATCGGGGTGCTCGGAACCATCGGGACCATAAACAGCGGGGCGTACGAAGAAGCACTGCACTCGCTGCACGGAAGCCTTGAGGTAAGCCCTCTTGCCTGTCCGAAATTTGTCCCTCTAGTGGAAAGCGGCGAGTATAACAGCCCCACTGCCGATCGCATCGTGGAGGAGACACTCTCTACCATGAAGGATTCGGATATTGACACCTTGATCCTGGGCTGCACGCACTACCCGCTCCTGCAGTCGAAAATTCAGGAGTATATGGGGAATGCGGTCAGTGTCATAAGTTCAGGTGACGAGACGGCCAGGGAAATCAGCACGATCCTGGACTACTACAACCTATTATACAGAGGGATCAAAGTGCCCGAGCACCGATTCTTCACGACGGGTTCATCTTTTCTTTTTTCACAAATTGCCTCTGATTGGCTGAATATAGGTGAAATCCGCGCTGAAACCATCCGGCTTCAAGACTGAGTGTCTTGGCTGGATGGTTTTATTTTTTCCTTGGTCGCGGATGTCTCTCGTCATTTTGATAATAAACATTGCTGTTTGAAATGAAATTAACCCTTTTGGTATTAACAGACCATTTTCAATAATAACGAGGCTTATAAGAAAATTCTCGATAATAAAAAGTCGATAATCGATAATAAACTTTAAATTTACGATCTAATTAATTCTTCATTTTCGATAATACTCCTTGTTTCCTTAACGGATTTTCAAAGTATTTCAGATGAAATACACAGCAATAAGAAATTCGGTGTCCAAAGGGATTGTATTTGTCCGCTTATAAGGATAAACAGTTGTGAATATGCTGTTTTTCTTCAATACTCGTTCCGGATTATTCAGCGCTTTCATCATTGTCATTTCCATTTCTGTAATCTCCTGAAAAAGTTTGTCTTCATTTCTAAAAAGTTTCGGTCTATTTCTGGACAGGGGCTCGTATATATGTAGTACAAACTGTCTTTTAGGAGGTTTCACGATGTCAAAAAAAGCGAAAGTTTCAATTGCTGTAACGGTGTTAGCATCTTCTGTGTATCTTTCAGGGTGCGGGCTGTTAAGTTTCGGGGATAAAGAAAAGATCGATCCGCCGCAGGATGTTTCTTACTTAAAAGAAGGTGAAAAGGTAGATACCGCTAAGAAAGAAGGGGAAGGGAAAGAAACGGCAGGCAAAGAGGAAGCTGCCGAGGAAACAGTCATGACAGAACTGTATCTCATCGATAAAAACGGGTATGTGGTCTCGCAGTCACTGCCGCTTCCCAACAATGAGAGTGTTGCCAAGCAGGCACTTGAATATCTGGTGAAAAACGGTCCTGTAGAGAATGTCCTTCCAAATGGTTTCCGGGCTGTACTGCCTGCGGATACCCAGGTGACGGTCGACATCAAGGACGGCAAAGCGATAGCGGATTTCTCTCCTGAGTTCAATAACTACCAGCCTGAAGATGAGCAGAAGATCCTGCAATCCGTCACATGGACCCTGACTCAATTCGACTCGGTAGAAAAAGTCGAGCTTCGTGTGAACGGGTATCCATTAACGGAAATGCCTGTTAACGGCACGCCGATCGATGAATCCGGATTATCGAGGAAAATGGGGATCAATGTGGATACGAGCGGAGTCGCGGATCCTACGAGTACAAAGCCGGTAACCGTTTATTATGTGTCGCAGACTGATTCCGGGACGTACTATGTTCCTGTGACCAAGCGTGTAAGCTCGAATGAATCGGATGAAGTGAAAGCCGTGGTACAGGAACTGATCGAAGGCCCTGGATACGGTTCATCTCTAGCCAGTGATTTCACTGGTGCAGAACTTCTGGATGATCCGTCCTTGAAAGATGGGACAGTGACGCTGAATTTCAATGAAGCGGTTTACGGAAGCCTCGAAGAAAAGGTTGTCTCCGAACATATGCTGAATTCACTGGTCCTTTCATTGACAGAACAAAAAGGAATCAAAGGGGTATCGGTGCTGGTGGAAGGTGAAGCGACAACCGTGAGCAAAGACGGTGAACCTGTCACAGAGCCGGTCACCCGCCCTGAAAATGTTAATGCAATTAGTTTTTAAATGATCATTTTTTGATATACTATTATAGAATCATGAAAAAAGAGGTTGGCTGATGCCGCCTCTTCTTCTTTTGAGAAGGAATATATACATATGAATGAAAACGATCTATACAGGAGGATAAATATGAGAGCAGATGGAAGAGAAAAGAATCAATTGCGTGAAGTGAAAATCGAAACAGGATATGTGATGCATCCAGAAGGATCTGTGCTAATCACGGTGGGGAATACAAAGGTGATCTGTAACGCAAGCATCGAAGACAGGGTGCCTCCTTTTTTGAGAAACAGCGGCAAAGGCTGGATTACAGCAGAGTATTCCATGCTGCCGAGGGCGACGGAATCGAGAAATATCCGTGAATCTTCGAAAGGCAAGATTTCAGGACGGACGATGGAAATTCAACGCTTGATCGGACGCGCCTTGAGGGCGGTCGTGGATCTGGATGCGATTGGAGAAAGGACGATCTGGATTGATTGTGATGTCATTCAGGCGGACGGAGGAACAAGAACCGCTTCCATTACAGGGGCATTCGTCGCAATGGCGATAGCACTTGGGAAATTACAGGACAGCAAAAAAATCGCCCGTTTCCCGCTGAAAAGCTATTTGGCAGCGACAAGTGTAGGAATCATAGAAGAACATGGTTCTGTACTCGACCTAAATTATATTGAAGACAGCAAAGCACTTGTGGACATGAATATCATCATGACCGGCGAAGGGGAATTCGTTGAGCTGCAGGGTACAGGTGAAGAAGCTACGTTCACAATGAATCAGCTCCATGAAATGCTGGAGCTTGGACAGGAAGGAATTCAGGAATTGTTCGAGATGCAAAAAAATGCACTTGGGGAAATCGCCCAAAGAATCCAATAAAGGCGGGTGCAGTTATGACAAAGAAGGTAATAATCGCGACCAGGAATCAAGGAAAAGCAAAGGAATTTCAGAATATGTTTGCTCCCCACGGTTATGAGGTACAAACACTACTAGACATGCCTCATATCGAGGATGTCGAAGAAACAGGAACGACTTTTGAAGAGAACGCGATTTTGAAAGCAGAAACAGTAGCGAAAGAGCTCGGTGTACTGGTGATTGCTGATGATTCCGGTTTGGCGATCGATGCATTGGAAGGAAGACCGGGGGTTTACTCGGCAAGATATGCCGGTGAAGAAAAAAATGATGAGGCCAATATGGACAAGGTCCTGGCGGAATTAAAAGATGTCCCCGGCGGTGAAAGAAATGCAAGATTCCATTGTGTGCTGGCGATTGCGGGACCCCATATGGAGACGCGCACGGTAAACGGCACATGCGAAGGGCAGATTCTCCAGGAACGACGGGGAAGCAACGGGTTCGGCTATGATCCGATCTTTTTCGTCCCTTCGCTCGGCAGGTCGATGGCTGAACTCACACAGGAAGAGAAAAGCAGAATCAGTCACCGGGGCAATGCTCTTGAAAAATTGAGGCCAATGATCAAGGACTTTGTTTAAAAGGGTGATAAGAAGATGAAGCTTTTAGTTGTCAGCGACAGCCATGGTTCGAAAAGTGAGATTAAAGAGCTGGCTGAGAAATATGACGGTGAAGTAAACGCAATGATTCACTGCGGTGATTCGGAACTCAGTGCCGATGATGCCGCTCTTACACCTTACCTGGCTGTTCGCGGAAATTGTGACATGGATGCCCGTCTGCCCGAAGATCTGATCGAAGAAGTCGACGGAGAGACGATCCTCGTTACTCACGGACATTTATATGGAATCAAGATGTCCTTGATGAAGCTGCGGTATAAAGCAGAGGAGTCGGGTGCCAAATTCGTCTTTTTCGGGCATTCCCATACGCTCGGAGCCGAGATCGCGGGCGGCACTCTTTTCCTGAATCCGGGAAGTATCCTTCTGCCGCGCGGGAGACAGGAGCGGACGTACGCTTTGGTCGATGCTTCTGATCATTCGATTAAGGTGCAATTCTTGACCCATGAACATGAACTGGTTGAGGAACAGGAGTTCAGAATATAGTGTTCTGATTTGAAAAGGGAGCCTTCTTTCATTAGGAGGTTCTTTTTTTCTTTTCTTAGAGGAAAGAAAAGGATATAATGAAATGGTGAAGTGGATGGAAGATGATAAAAACAGTTAATAAACTTTTTTTGAAAATGTATTGACTTCTATATGCTATGTGAATATAATAAATATTGTCCTTAAAAAACACGTCCCAGTAGCTCAGCAGGATAGAGCAACGGCCTTCAAGAATAGGAGCCTCTATTAGGGAAACAGAAACCTATAGAGTGGACGACACTATATCGGTGAAGCCTTAACAGATAATGCTGATGGTAATACCGAGGAAACTTACGACCAATTTGGTGAAAGAATCTCGAATGGTTTAACGGTAGAGATTCTGTATTATGCTTATAGCATCGTGAGGTTCCGTAGAGACTACACGTGTCGCACCTGAAATGGTGAAGATATAGTCCAGACCACAAACAGCGACTCCATGCTGGTGCCGAAAGTCATAGTGGTAAGCTAAGCCGTCGGTCGGGAGTTCGAATCTCTCCTGGGACGCCACTATCATTACATACATACCTTGACATCACAGGGTTTGACAAATAAGGGATACTGACACAGCCTGGTTGTGGGGTATCTTTTTTTTATCCGAATATATCGCTTGATAACTGATCTTCTCTGAGTTATCCTGTTATATAGATCATGTCCCAGTAGCTCAGCAGGATAGAGCAACAGTTTCCTAAACTGTAGGTCGGGAGTTCGAATCTCTTCTGGGACGCCACTAATCTTACATACACTAAGTCTGCCGATCCGGCAGGCTTTTTTTCTATTTGGGCTTATCTTTGTTTTCTCCAATCTCTCATGCTACACTATTACCATCTTTATTACGTATAGGGGTACTAACTATGACAAATAAAAACAATGAGGAAAAAGGGAAGGTCCTGCAATTTCCAGGATTGAAGGAGAGGCTTCTTGAAAAGGGCGTACAAGCCCTCGAAAATGGTGAAATACAGGAATCAGCCGACCTTTTGACCCAGGCGTATGAAATGGATCCAGAAAATCCCGATATCAATACGGCGCTGGTATTGGCTCTTTATGAAAACAAACAATATGACGAAGCGAAAGTGATCTGCAAAGAAATGCTCCTAGAAGGGATCGGGGAATACTTCGAGGTGGTCGATATGTACTTGATGATCCTTATTCAGCTGCATCAGCATCAAGATGTCGTCGATACGATCCACGCTCTCTTCGATGAAAAAGAAGTGCCATTCGAGAAAGAAGAGCATTTCAAGAAGCTTTTGCACTTCAGCGAGAAAGTCCTTGATGGAAAAGAACCCGTCTCCCGGATGGATGAAGAATCCGAGGTTCCAGAGACCTCGATTTTAAAAGATAAAAGCCTTGAGGAACAGACGCTGATAGCCGCACAGCTCGTACATCAAAATATCCGTCCCTACCTGCAGGAACTGTTGTCCTGCTTAAGGGAAGGGAACACTCATCCTTTTTTACAATCGATGATCCTGAATGTACTGCGGGAACACGGATATGATAAGGAAATTTCAATAATTAAACTGAACACGGAAGTGAAGGTGACACCTTCGGAACTTCAGGATGTTTTTGAGACAGAAACGTTTAAGAACTTGGCTGAAGAATTGGAAGAGCTGCTTTCGCAGCGCAATCCAACTTTATATCAACATGCGCTGGAACTGGTAAAGAGGCATTGTTTTCTGCTGTATCCATTAGAGATGCAAGAGGAGCCAGGGAATATCGCCATGGTTTATGCAAGTGCTGCAGCGAAAATGTTCGCGGATTCGATTCTGCTTGAAGAATTGAACGTTGAAATGGAACACTGCGGTGAATGCGAGAACCTTATGGAACAACTGAATGCCCTAGAGGAAATTTCTTCACCCACAATTTAAATGCTCTCTGTTGAAAGAATGAGGCTGTATGTTATAATATAATGGTTGCAATAGAATAGATTTTTATATATTTACGATGATAGTGCTAGATTTATACAAAGGACTATCTACTACTATGCGTAAAAAATTTGAATCAAATATAGATTGTTGGAGGGAACAGTATGTCTGCAAAATGGGAAAAGCAAGAAGGTAACCAAGGAGTACTTACAATCGAAGTAGATGCTGCGAAAGTGAACGAAGGTTTGGACGCTGCATTCAAAAAAGTTGTAAAACAAGTAAATGTACCAGGATTCCGTAAAGGTAAAATGCCTCGCGGTATGTTCGAAAAACGCTTCGGCGTAGAAGCACTATACCAGGATGCACTTGACTTCATCTTACCTGATGCATATGCTCAAGCAATCGAAGAAACAGGTATCGAGCCAATCGACCGCCCTGAAATCGATGTTGAGCAAATGGAAAAAGGCAAAGACTTGATCTTCACTGCGAAGGTTCAGGTAAAGCCTGAAGTGAAACTTGGAGACTACAAAGGTCTTGAAGTAGAAAAAATGGATGCTGAAGTAAAAGCTGAAGACGTTGAAGCTGAACTTACTTCTCTTCAAGAAAAACAAGCCGAGCTTGTTGTGAAAGAAGAAGGAAAAGCTGAAGAAGGCGACACAGTGACAATGGATTTCGAAGGATTCGTTGACGGTGAAGCGTTCGAAGGCGGACAAGCTGAAAACTACTCTCTAGAACTCGGTTCTGGACAATTCATTCCAGGTTTCGAAGAGCAACTAGTTGGAGCGGCTGCTGGTGAAGAGAAGGAAGTAGAAGTTACATTCCCTGAAGAATACCATGCTGCTGAGCTTGCAGGAAAAGCTGCAACGTTCAAAGTGAAACTTCACGAAATCAAAACAAAAGAACTTCCTGCTTTAGACGATGAATTCGCTAAAGATGCTGACGAAGAAGTTGAAACATTGGCTGAACTAAAAGAAAAAATCGAAAAGCGCCTTCAAGAATCCAAGAAGAACGAAGCTGAAACAGCAGTTCGCGAAGCGCTTGTAGAAAAAGCTTCAGAAAATGCAGAAGTTGAAATCCCAGAAGTAATGGTTAACAGTGAAGTGGACCGCATGATGCAAGAGTTCGGTCAACGCCTTCAAATGCAAGGTATGAACCTTGATCTTTACTTCCAATTCTCTGGTCAGACAGAAGAAGATCTTCGCGCACAAATGACTGAAGATGCCGGCAAGCGTGTACGCACGAACTTGACTCTTGAAGCAATTGCTGCAGCTGAAAATCTTGAAGTTTCTGATGAAGAAGCTGAAGAAGAAGTGAATAAAATGGCTGAGCAGTACAACATGTCAGCTGACAACATCAAGCAGGCCCTAGGCGGACTTGATACACTTAAAGCGGACCTTAAAGTACGCAAAGCACTCGAATTCCTTGTTGATAACAGCAAAGAAGCATAATAATAAATACAAAACAAGGCGCGATTCGCGCCTTGTTTTGTACAATTAAAAGAAGTCATCTTAGATAGTATGGTTCATACATAACATATTTTGAAGCATGTAATTGTTATTAGGCTTTTCCAGTTTTTGATTAGAGTGCAGGACGAGACTCCTGGGGGAGAAGTGGCCAATTGCCTCTGGGCAAAGCCCTTCCGTTTTTCTACCCGGAGGCTCACCAACCGCCCGCGGAAAGCGAAGTCTTGCACGGAAATCAACAGCGTCAATATAAGAACAAAATATCGTTTAAAGATTTTCAACAGAGGAAAAAAGAATAATAACCTGCAAATATGGACAAACCTTAATAGCAGGGACAAATTTAAACCACATACTTGCAACTCTTCTTTCATTAACAAATACATAAAAACATTTAAGTAAAATATTTGCTAAAATGTCCGATACATAATAAGATGATTCTTAAGAATCGTATAATTTTTTCGCGAACATATACTGTGTTAAAATGCAATACATAACTTAGTGGAGAAGATAGCAAGTTCTCGGTCGTCCATTATCAAATGGATTCAAGAAGTATTAATGAAGGGGTGAAAGGCATTGTTTAAATTTAACGATGAAAAAGGACAGCTGAAATGTTCTTTTTGCGGAAAAACGCAGGATCAAGTGCGTAAATTAGTAGCAGGACCAGGTGTATACATCTGTGACGAATGCATCGAGCTCTGCACGGAAATCGTAGAAGAAGAGCTTGGTACAGAAGAAGAAGTGGAATTCAAGGACGTTCCTAAACCGAAGGAAATCCGTGAAATCCTCGATGAATACGTCATCGGACAGGATCAGGCTAAAAAGTCGCTGGCCGTTGCCGTTTATAATCACTACAAACGCATCAACTCCAGCAGCAAAGTGGATGATGTGGAACTTTCTAAAAGTAATATCGCCATGATCGGGCCTACAGGGAGCGGTAAGACATTGCTTGCTCAAACTCTTGCCCGTATCCTGAATGTTCCATTTGCAATTGCTGATGCTACTTCTCTTACAGAAGCCGGCTATGTTGGTGAAGATGTTGAGAACATTCTATTAAAGCTGATCCAGGCTGCTGATTATGATGTGGAGAAAGCTGAAAAAGGCATTATCTACATCGATGAAATTGATAAAGTGGCAAGAAAATCAGAGAATCCTTCCATCACTAGAGATGTTTCCGGGGAAGGCGTACAACAGGCGCTATTGAAAATTCTGGAAGGAACGGTTGCAAGCGTGCCGCCACAAGGAGGGCGTAAGCATCCTCATCAGGAATTTATTCAAATCGATACGTCCAATGTCCTGTTCATTTGCGGAGGTGCATTTGATGGCATTGAACAAATCATTAAACGCCGCCTTGGCCAAAAGGTCATCGGTTTCGGTTCCGACCCTAAAAATGCCGAAGTGAAAGAAGATAAGTCACTTCTTTCTAAAGTGGTACCTGAAGACTTATTGAAATTCGGTCTGATTCCTGAATTCATCGGGCGTCTTCCAGTGATTTCAAGTCTTGAACCGCTTGATGAAGAAGCATTGGTTGAAATTCTGACAAAACCTAAAAATGCATTAGTGAAACAATATCAAAAAATGCTTGAACTTGATGATGTTGAATTGGAATTCACAGACGATGCTCTGCTTGAAATTTCGAAAAAAGCAATCGAGCGCAAAACTGGTGCCCGCGGGCTTCGTTCCATCATCGAGACCATGATGCTTGATGTGATGTTCGATCTTCCTTCCCGTGACGATATCAAAAAATGTATCATCACTAAAGAAACGATTCTCGAAGATGCATCACCGCAGCTCGTTCTCGAAGACGGCACAGTCATCGATCCAAACGAAGAAAAAACATCTGCTTAATAGCTTTTCAAAGCCCGGAATGATTTATCATTCCGGGCTTTGTTTCATTTAATCTTTAATTTTTAATAAATAAGAATAACAAAAATAAATATTTAAGATGGATGCAAAAATAACAGTACAGAGTGGATTGAAGCGGAAGGTGCTCGACTCCTGCGGGATATGCGGGACAGGTGAGACTTGTCCAGCTCCGGGGCTTAGAGGCACATGTCATAAGTCAAATCGGCCAAGAAGGCAAAAAAACGCCTTCGTGGCCAATTCGCCTTATGCCACCCGCCTCTGAGCAAAGCCTCTCCACTTTTCTTACCCGCAGGAGCGCAGCGACGAGGAGGCTCACCGCCCGCCTCGCGGAAAGCGAGCACCTGCAGCGGAAATCCACGGACTATGTAGATTCTAAACTGAATTTGCCCCGTCCTAAAGGCCGAAATTTTTTTGTTTATTCCCACAACCTCAAGGAGATACTAACCCGTAACAACTTGTATCTACTTGGAGGGAGACGAATGAGCTTTACTAGCATCGCTTTATTTATCCAATTATTCTTCGGAATCATCATTGGATTGTACTTCTGGAACCTTCTCAAAAATCAACGCAATCAGAAAGTGACCATCGACCGCGAATCAAAAAAGGAAATGGAAGAACTGCGAAAGATGAGATCCATCTCGTTGACAGAACCTCTCGCTGAAAAAGTAAGGCCGACGAGCTTCGATGATATCATCGGACAGGAAGATGGAATCAAAGCATTGAAGGCTGCCTTGTGCAGTCCGAATCCCCAACATGTAATCATCTATGGGCCTCCCGGTGTGGGTAAAACGGCTGCTGCCCGCCTTGTACTGGAAGAAGCCAAAAAGAACTTCAAGTCCCCATTCAAATCAAGCGCCGTCTTTGTGGAATTGGATGCGACTACTGCCCGATTCGATGAAAGAGGCATAGCCGATCCATTAATCGGTTCTGTCCATGATCCCATTTATCAAGGTGCAGGAGCCATGGGCCAGGCAGGTATTCCGCAGCCGAAACAGGGAGCCGTGACAAATGCGCACGGGGGCGTATTATTTATTGATGAAATAGGGGAATTACACCCAATTCAGATGAATAAACTATTAAAAGTTCTCGAAGACCGTAAAGTTTTCCTTGAAAGTGCTTATTACAATGAAGAAAATCATCAAATTCCGACTCACATACATGATATTTTCAAAAATGGCCTTCCCGCGGATTTCCGTTTGATCGGAGCCACCACCCGGACACCAAATGAAATACCGCCTGCCATCCGTTCCCGCTGCATGGAAGTGTTCTTCAGGGAGCTGGAGCAGGATGAAGTAAAGAAGGTTGCAGCCCGCGCTGTAGATAAGATCAAGATGAAGATCAGTGAAAAGGGGCTCAATACTCTTGCATCTTATTCCCGGAATGGACGGGAAGCAGTGAACATGGTGCAGATCGCTGCTGGTGTAGCAATCAATGAAAACAGAATTGAAATTTTTGATCATGAGCTGGAGTGGATCATTCAGTCAAGTCAGCTGACGCCGCGCTATGAAAAGAAAATCAGTGAAGAAGCAACGATAGGGGTTGTGAACGGCCTTGCTGTGACAGGCCCGAATACGGGATCGCTTCTTGAGATCGAAGTAACCGTCATCCCTGCACAGGATAAAGGAACTATCAATGTAACGGGCATCGTAGAGGAAGAAAGCATCGGCGACCGCAGTAAGTCGATCCGCCGCAAAAGTATGGCCAAGGGATCGATTGAAAATGTCATCACGGTCCTTCGCTCAATGGGCGTGCCGGCAGATCAATATGATATTCATGTCAACTTCCCGGGCGGGATCCCGGTTGACGGACCTTCCGCCGGAATTGCAATGGCACTCGGCATTTATTCTGCAATATACAGGATCCCGGTCAAACATAACCTGGCATTAACCGGGGAAATCAGCATCCATGGATTCGTGAAACCTGTCGGCGGCGTATTTCCGAAAGTGAAAGCTGCTAAGCTTGCAGGTGCCGAAATGGCTATCATCCCTCACGAAAATCAGCAGTCCATGATAGATGAGATTGAAGGGATTGAAGTAATTCCTGTCAAACATCTGAAGGAAGTCCTCGATTTGGCATTGGTCAAAGACCAGATCAGCACATCTGATACAGCGATTTTGAACGAACCGAATAAAAAAAGCGTTTAGATCATGGCCGATTCGGTTCCATCCGAATCGGTTTGTTATTGAGTATCGCTTGGAACATCTATTTAATAGACACTACCTAGTAAATAAGTTAGAATTGTACAAAGGCTAAGAGCCTAATTTTGGAGGTGTTAGATTTGGCAAAGCAGAATAAAATAACGGTTCCCCTCCTTCCATTAAGAGGCTTACTCGTATTTCCTACTATGGTCTTGCATTTAGATGTAGGCCGTGAGCGCTCCGTACAGGCTTTGGAAAAAGCCATGATGGATAACCATTTAATTTTCTTAACAACACAAAAAGATATGAATATAGATGAGCCTGAACAAGAAGATTTTTATGAAATGGGGACACTGACCAAAGTAAAGCAGATGCTGAAATTGCCTAATGGGACGATCCGCGTCCTTGTGGAGGGATTGAATCGTGCATCGATCACTGCCTTTACGAAAGAAGAAGACTTTTATGAGGTGGAAGTGGAAGAACTCCATGATCCAATCGAAAAGGAATCAGAAACAGATGCACTGATGAGAACATTATTGAATTATTTCGAGCAATACATAAAGCTTTCCAAGAAAGTATCTGCAGAAACATATTCCACCGTCTCCGATATTGATGAACCTGGAAGGCTTGCCGATATCGTCGCTTCCCATCTTCCGTTGAAGATGAAGGAAAAGCAGGCCGTCCTGGAAATACTCGATATCAAGAAGCGTCTTCAAATGGTGATTGAAACCATTAATAATGAAAAAGAAGTCCTGAGTCTGGAAAAGAAGATCGGTCAGCGGGTGAAGCGTTCGATGGAACGGACGCAGAAAGAATATTATCTCCGCGAACAGATGAAGGCAATCCAGAAAGAGCTCGGGGATAAAGAGGGAAAGACCGGTGAAGTCGAAGACCTTACTTCCAAGATCGAACAGGCAAATATGCCTGAAGAAGTGGAACAGACCGCTTTGAAAGAACTGGCACGATATGAAAAGGTCCCTTCAAGTTCTGCGGAAAGCTCCGTTATCAGAAATTACATCGAGTGGCTCGTTTCCCTTCCATGGTCTACGGAGACCAAAGACCAGCTCGACATCAAGCGTTCAGAAATGATTCTGAATCGCGATCATTACGGTCTTGAGAAAGTAAAAGAGAGAGTATTGGAATATCTGGCTGTCCAGCAGCTGACGAAATCATTAAAAGGCCCGATCCTTTGTCTTGCAGGACCTCCTGGAGTGGGGAAAACAAGTCTTGCACGTTCTGTCGCTGAATCTCTCGGACGTAACTTTGTCCGCGTTTCGCTCGGGGGGGTAAGGGATGAGTCTGAAATCAGGGGTCATCGCCGTACCTATGTAGGTGCGATGCCGGGCCGTATCATCCAGGGGATGAAAAAAGCCGGGACAGTGAATCCGGTCTTCCTTCTTGATGAAATCGATAAGATGTCCAGTGATTTCAGGGGAGATCCTTCTTCAGCGATGCTCGAGGTGCTCGATCCGGAACAGAACGCCAATTTCAGTGACCACTACATCGAAGAGACATATGATCTGTCGAAGGTGATGTTCCTGGCAACGGCAAATGATCTGTCCACGATACCAGGGCCGCTCAGGGACCGTATGGAAATCATCACGATTGCAGGCTATACAGAGCTTGAGAAGATGAATATCGCGAAGCATCATCTATTGACAAAGCAGATCAAGGAACATGGACTGACTAAGAATCAACTTCAGGTCAGGGATGAAGCGATCGTTGATATCGTCCGTTATTATACACGTGAAGCGGGTGTCAGGAGCCTAGAGCGTCAGCTTGCTTCGCTGTGCAGGAAAACGGCGAAGATCATCGTATCGGGTGAAAAGAAGCGCGTCGTGATCACAAGCGGGAACATCGAAGACTTCCTCGGCAAGAAAAAATTCCGGTATGGACAGGCTGAAGTTGAAAACCAGATCGGTGTTTCAACCGGTCTTGCTTACACATCGGTCGGCGGTGACACACTCCAGATTGAAGTGTCACTCGCTCCAGGTAAAGGAAAGCTTGTGCTGACAGGGAAGCTTGGGGATGTCATGAAGGAATCGGCACAGACAGCCTTCAGTTATGTCCGTTCCAAGGCGAAGGATCTCGGAATTGATGAAGAATTCCATGAAAAATGGGATATTCACATCCACGTCCCTGAAGGAGCCGTGCCAAAAGACGGACCTTCTGCAGGCATCACCATCACCACCGCCCTTGTATCCGCCTTGACAGGTAAGTTCGTCAACAGGGAAGTGGGGATGACAGGTGAAATCACTCTCCGCGGAAGGGTCCTTCCAATCGGAGGTTTGAAAGAAAAATCATTAAGCGCCCATCGTGCTGGAATCAAAACGATCATCCTGCCGAAGGATAACGAGAAAGACATCGAGGATATCCCCGAAAGTGTACGGGAAGATTTAACTTTCATTCTTGTATCCCACATTGATGAGGTCTTAGAGAAAGCATTAGTAGGTGAAAAGAAGTGAAAGTACATCAAGTTGAATTAGTAATCAGTGCCGTCAGGCCTGACCAGTATCCTGAAGGGGACCTGCCGGAGTTTGCACTCGCCGGAAGGTCCAATGTAGGGAAGTCGTCCTTCATCAATAAGATGATTGGCCGCAACAGCATGGCCAGGATTTCATCCAAGCCTGGTAAGACCCAGACGCTTAACTTTTATAAAATCGAGGAAACACTTTATTATGTGGATGTGCCGGGATATGGATATGCGAAAGTATCCAAGAAGGAACGTGAAGCATGGGGAAAGATGATTGAAACATATATCACATCGCGCGACCAGCTGAGAGCCGTCATCCTGATCGTGGATCTCCGTCATCCTCCGTCAAATGATGACGTGATGATGTATGACTTTCTCAAGCATTACGGCATTCCCTGCATCATCATTGCAACGAAAGCCGATAAGATACCAAAAAGCAAATGGCAAAAGCATCTTAAAGTCACCAGGGAATCCCTGAACCTGGCAGAAGGGGACGAACTGATCATGTTCTCCTCCGAAACAGGCCTTGGCAAAGATAAAGCCTGGGACGCCATTAAATCGTTTTACAGATAAATCTGAATGATAAAAAAGAACTGCTTCGTTAGTAAAAAACTAACTATTGAAGCAGTTCTTTTTTTATGCAATTTCCCATATGGAGGAGTAATTACCTAATGACAGCAAGCAATATCAAGGATATGAAAGGGATATGCCGTATACTTGTTTAATTCTGAGCTCAGTTCATGTCACCTTTAATTATGCGTTAATTTACATAATTATAACTATATTTGAATTTTGAGAATTTTCTATTTTATTGATACAATTATGAAAGATATACAGAAATACATACTAAAGGGGGACTTCGAAGAGTGAAGAAATTGGCAGGTATACTGGTATTGGCATTGGTACTTATTCTTTCCGCATGCGGAGGGAAGGCGACAACCGAAAGCGGAGCGAAACTTGTAGAGGAAGGAAAGCTGGTGTATGCAGCCTCCGGAGAGTTCAAACCATTCAGTGTTACCGAGGGTGACGGGACGATGTCAGGATTCGATATCGACGTTGCTGAAGCGGTGGCAAAGGAATTGGGTCTTGAGCCCGAACAAAAGAAATTCAAATTTGCAGGTATCGTTGAAGGAGTCAAATCCGGACGCTTCGATGTTGCGGTAGCAAGTCATACGATCACAGAAGATAGACTGAAAGAAGTGAACTTCTCGACTCCATATTATTATTCCGGCCCGCAGATCTTTGTCCGTCCAGACAGTTCCGTGCAGACGCTATCTGACTTGGAAGGAAAGGAAATCGCGGTATCCAAGGGATCTACTTATGCAGACACCGCTAAGGAAGTGACAGACAACATCCAGCAGTACGACAGTGATGTCGTCGCACTTGAAGCATTGAATAAAGGGAAGCATGACGCTGTCATCACTGACTTTGCCACAGGTAAAGAAGCGATTTCTTCAGGCCTGAAACTTGAAGCACGTGAATTGATCGGAAGCAGTAAACAGGCGATCGCTGTCAGCAAGGACAATGAAGCACTGCTTGAAGAGATCAACAAAGCACTTGAAAAGCTGAGAGAAGATGGAACGCTTAAAAAAATCAGTGAAAAGTACTTCAATACAGACATCACAACAGATCCGGAAGAGTAAGCGCAGCATGATGGAAAGCGAATGTGCTTCGTGTGCACATTCGCTTTTTTTATCGGATGATATCCGGGCAGTATGAGCAATTAATTGAATGGAGGAACATTCATGCATTTTCTTGAAACGTTTGCAGATACATATGACATCTTTTTAAAAGGGATGCTGCTGACATTCCAATTGACGGTCGTATCCGTATTGATCGCGATTGTCATCGGACTATTTTTTGCATTTTTAAAGATTTCAAAAGTGAAGCCGCTTGAGCTTCTGGCTGATTTATATATCTTTGTTGTCAGGGGAACACCGCTGATCGTCCAGATTTTTATTTTCTATTTTGGACTGACCGCCCTGAATATTTCCGGCTTCTGGTCCGTCGTCCTGGGTCTTGCCTTTCATAACGGGGCTTATATCGCGGAGATTTTCAGGGGGGCCATCCAATCCATTGACCGCGGTCAGATGGAAGCGGGCCGCTCTCTCGGGATGAGCAATGGACTGACGATGAGAAGGATCATCCTTCCCCAGGCATTCAGAAGGGCACTTCCGCCGCTCGGGAATCAGTTTATTATCGCGCTGAAGGATTCATCTCTTGCTTCCTTCATCGGAATGTTTGAGCTCTTCAGTGTCGCAACGACATTGGGTTCAAATAACTTCGATTACATGACGTACCTGCTGATTGTTGCAGTCTACTACCTCGTGCTTGTCCTAGTATTCTCAACGATTGTGAACATCATCGAAAAACGTATGTCAGTCAGTGATTAAATCGATTCTGGAGGGATGAATATGAGTCAGGAAATGATCAAGGTTGAAAAGTTGAATAAATCCTTCGGCGATTTACATGTACTGAAGGATATCGATATGAGTGTGAGGGAAAGTGAAGTGGTCTGCTTGATCGGGGCCAGCGGATCAGGGAAAAGTACATTGCTCCGCTGCCTGAATTTTCTCGAGCTGAAAGACAACGGCAAGGTGGTTTTTGAAGGGGAGGAAGTCAATCAGGATACAAATGACCTGAATAAAATCCGCCAAAAGGTTGGGATGGTATTCCAGCACTTTTACCTGTTCCCGCATATGACCGTTCTTGAGAATGTGATGGAGGCTCCGGTTCACGTAAAACGGGTACCGAAAGCAGAAGCAAGGAAGAATGCAAAGGATCTGCTGAAAAAAGTCGGACTGGCCGAAAAGGAAGATGTCTATCCTTCAAAGCTGTCTGGAGGTCAGAAACAGCGTGTCGCCATCGCAAGGGCACTTGCCATGAAACCGGATATCATGCTGTTTGATGAACCCACATCCGCTCTCGACCCCGAGCTTGTAGGGGAAGTGCTTGCCACTATGAAGGAGCTGGCACTCGAAGGGATGACGATGGTCGTGGTCACCCACGAAATGGGATTCGCCCGCGAAGTCGCCGACCGCGTCGTCTATATGCACGACGGAAAAATCGTAGAAGAAGGATATCCAAAAGAAATGTTCACGAGTCCTAAACAGCAAAGAACCAAGGAGTTCCTGGATTCTGTCTTATAAGTTTTAAGTGAAGCGCCTCAATTCCATTGAGGCGCTTTTACTATATTTGCATGAAGGGCAGGCTTCATTCTTCCATCCTTTCTTTCGTCATCTATCATGTTCTGCCTGGACATGCATATTATGGTAGAAAGCACAGAAAGGAATACATGGATATATGAGCAAGAATAAGGCAACCGTGGCGGCTTCGATATACGCTGCCATGTCCATCAGTTTTTGGGGAATCTCATTTGTATCTACCAAGGCGGTGGTTGATAAGATCGACCCCTATACGCTTCTCGTACTCAGGTTTGCAATTGGTGCACTGTTTCTTTTGACAATACTGGTGGTAAAACGATACCCGCTTACATTACCCCTCCGCTATGCGCCCCAGCTGATTGTTCTTGCTGTACTAGGAGTATTCGTTCATCAGGTCATTCAAGCAACCGCTTTGATCACCATTGATGCATCTGCGGCAGGCTGGATGATATCCTTCTCACCTGTTTTCACGGTCATTCTTTCCGTGATTTTTTTACATGAAAAAATGACTCCCTTCCGCACCGCAGGCATGATCCTGGCCATTGCCGGAGTGTTGATGGTGACGGGTGCCGGCAGCGGGAAGGGTGTTAATTTCTCGATAAGCATCGGGTATGTCTTGATGCTTCTCAGTACGTTGAATTGGGCGGTATATTCCGTTTTGCTGAAAAGGTTGAGTATTCCTCTCCCTTCTCTTCTCGTCACCTTTTATATGAGCATGACAGGGTGTTTCCTGACCCTTCCGTTCATGATCAGGAACAGGGGATGGGAAAACCTGATGCTATTGTCTCAGGTAGAATGGGCTCATATCTTGTTTCTCGGCGTATTTGTCTCAGGCATCGGATATTGGTATTGGGGGAAGGCGCTTGAAATGATGGATGCTTCCAAGGTGTCAATGTTCCTTTACCTTGAACCTCTGGTAACGCTCATTGCAGCTATCATCCTTCTTCATGAGAAGATTATGTTTGCCAGTATTCTGGGAGGGGTCATCATCATCCTCGGTATAACCATGGTGAATGGACAAACAGTGTCACTTTTTCAACGATTTCTATGGAAAAGAAAATAAGTGAAGAAAAGCAAGGCTTGAGGGCGGAGTGCCGCCCTTTAAAAACAAATGGAAAGGGAGAATGTTCATGACATTTTATGAGCGGATCAAGAAAATATTGGACGGACTATCATCTCCATCTGCACAAGAGTTGAGGAATGCATTGGAAACACTGGAAATAGAATATGAGGAGCTGGTACCCTTCCTCCAGACTCCGGAGGGCCAGCCTTATTACCGCAGACTTTTATATCAAAATGACCAGGTGGAACTTCTCGTCATGAATTGGTCTGATATAGAATGTGCACCTCATGACCATGGACTTTCAAAAGGATGGATTCAAGTGATGGAGGGTAATTCGATGAACACGGTCTATAAAGTGGAAGATGGCCAACTGCCTAAACAATTGTTTGATAAAATCCATCATAAGGGAGCGTTTTTCTTTGCTCCGAAGTATGGGGTTCACAAAATGAAGAGGGAAGGAGCTGATTCTCTTGTCACCCTTCATTTGTATTCTCCCCCAATACAAGGGATGAAGGTATATGATTTAAAGAAATGCGCTGCATGTATTGTATCAGAAGACTGCGGAGCATGGTGGCCTGATCATCAAAGGCAGAAACTTAAGGAAATAACCTTTGAGCAGGACTGAGGCGACAATGATGATCGTCGCCTCAGTCCTGCTCTATTTTTTTCTTATGAATAAAAGATAAGCGCCGATGAGGATGATGACGATCGGCCAGAATTCCCACGCGGATCCGACCCTTCCTTCAATCAAACCGAGATACCCCGTCACTTTATCGGAGAATAATAGAATGACAGCCAAAGAGAGAAAGAGAATCCCTTGAAACAGTCCATTCCCCGTTTTCTGATGCCGGAGCAGGAATCCCAATGAAATGATCAGGATGAAAGTCCCCATATGGTCCGGCCATATCTCAAACTTGTTGACAACATGAAAATGCACCCCGAACCCGACAAGGATGGTGCCCGGCAGGATCGCTTCATAATCGCGTGCACCGTACCCCTGTGCCAGGAAAGCGACACCGACGATCACGAGCAGCGTGGGCCATGTGAAGAAATCCTGGAATAATACGATGTTCTTCTGCTGCAGATAGAAATAAAGTCCGAAACCAATCAATATGAATCCCGGAAAAATTCGTTGCTGTTTCATGACCGACCTCCAGAAATGAGTTGTAAATTGCAATGAAGTAAGTAAATCATAATCCGCTGATTTGAGAGTGAGTAAATAGGTTTATTTTCGCAGGAATTAGGAAAAATGATATAAAGCGTATGTAAATCCGATGTATTGGTGTGAATCGTTTCCATTACTTGATTCTTTCAGCTTGTTTTGATAACCTACATTAGTAGGAAATGTCGAAAATTGAAAGAAATGAAACGGTTTACATTGATGCTCTGTTTATTGATCAACACAATCGTTGATTTTTATATGGTACATCATATCACAGCCAGGTTTCAATTTCTGTTCACATTTACGGACAAAGGACTCAGACGGACATGTTATAATAAGGGTAATGATTTTATTGGGGGTGTAATGCGTAGCATGTATACAATTGTCGTTGGTTTGAATTATAAAACGGCCCCTGTTGAGATACGCGAACGTTTATCATTCAATGAAACTGATCTTCCATTTGCCATGAGGCAATTAAAGGAAAAGAAAAGCATTCTTGAGAATGTGATTGTTTCCACTTGTAATAGAACGGAAGTATATGCAGTAGTCGATCAGCTTCACACAGGTCGTTATTATATAAAAGATTTTTTAGCACAATGGTTTGATATTGATAAAGAGGAGTTCACCCCGTACTTGTTCATCTATGAACAGGAAGGAGCGGTCGAACACCTTTTTAAAGTGTCCTGCGGTCTTAATTCAATGGTCCTTGGTGAAACGCAGATACTGGGCCAGATCCGTACAAGCTTCTTGACTGCACAGGAGGCGGGGACAACCGGGACGGTGTTCAATCACTTGTTCAAGCAGGCTGTGACAGTGGCTAAAAAAGCCCACTCTGAAACGGAAATCGGCTCGAATGCCGTATCCGTCAGCTATGCAGCGGTCGAGCTTGCCAAAAAGGTATTCGGCAGCCTTGAAAAAAAACATGTCCTCATCCTTGGGGCAGGAAAGATGGGGGAACTTGCCATAAAGAATCTTCATGGCAGCGGTGCTACGAAGGTTACGGTCATCAATCGTACATTCGAAAAAGCCGAGGCGCTTGCCGGACGTTTCGAAGGGAAAGCGAAGACCCTGCAGGAACTTAACTGTGCACTGACCGAAGCAGATATCCTGATCAGTTCCACCGGGTCGAAGGACTTTGTCATTTCCAAAGAAACGATGTCTTACGTGGAGCGCATGAGAAAAGGACGTCCGCTCTTCATGGTGGATATCGCTGTTCCGCGTGACCTGGATCCATCCATAGGTGAACTGGAAAGTGTCTTCCTTTATGACATCGATGACCTTGAAGGTATCGTCGAAGCCAATCTGGCTGAACGCAGAAAAGCAGCTGAGCAGATCGAATTGATGATCGAAGCTGAAATTGTCGCGTTCAAAGACTGGTTGAATATGCTCGGAGTGGTACCAGTCATCTCGGCACTCAGACAAAAAGCACTTTCGATCCAGTCGGAAACTATGGAAAGCATCGAACGTAAAATGCCGAACCTGACCGACCGGGAGAGGAAAGTCCTCAGCAAACATACAAAGAGCATCATCAATCAATTGCTGAAAGACCCGATTTCACAAGCAAAAGAACTTGCTGCCCTGCCTGATGCAGAAGATAAACTGGACTTATTCGTTTCAATCTTCAACATTGAAAAACAAGTGCAGGAACAGACACAACTGAAAGCAGCCAATGAAAAGAGTGACGGCAAAACGAACTTCACTCCACAACCTTCTTTTCATGCATAAGTGAGGTTATTGTCTATGTTTGAACAAACGATGACTAGGCTGCACGAACTGATGATTGTTCTGTATGCTATTAGTATCCTGTTTTACTTTATAGATTTCTTAAACAAAAACCGGAAGGCAAACCTCTTTGCCTTCTGGTTACTTGCAATTGTTTGGGTCCTTCAAACAATTTTTTTATTTCTGTACATGATCGATACCGGGAGATTTCCCGTCCTCACCATTTTTGAGGGGCTTTATTTTTATGCCTGGGTATTGATTACACTGTCATTGGTGATCAACCGGCTGCTGCGGGTTGATTTCACCGTGTTTTTCACAAATGTACTGGGGTTCATCATCATGGCCATCCACACGTTCGCGCCCGTTCAGGTAGAATCGCGTGCGATGGCGGAGCAGCTGGTTTCTGAACTGCTCCTGATCCATATTACGATGGCCATCCTTTCGTACGGGGCGTTTTCACTGTCCTTTGTGTTCTCACTCCTCTACTTATTGCAGTTCAAGCTGCTGAAAGAAAAAAAGTGGGGACAGAGATTATGGAGGATCAGCGATTTGTCCAAACTTGAAAAGATGTCGTATATCTTGAATGCGATCGGCGTTGCGATGCTCCTGCTCAGTCTGATACTTGGTATGCAGTGGGCATTTATTAAATTACCAAACTTCATTTTGTATGACCCGAAAATTATAGGATCATTCATTCTATTAATTTTATACAGCATTTACTTATATCTCAGAATCAAGAAGAACGTATTCGGTAAATCACTGGCGATGTTGAATGCCGCTGCTTTCTTGATCATCTTGATCAATTTCTTCTTGGGAAGCCGGCTTTCATCCTTCCATTTCTGGTATTCATAAGCTTTCAGGAGGTAATCATGAGAAAAATCATTGTAGGATCCAGACGAAGTAAATTAGCACTCACACAAACGAATTGGGTGATCGATCAGTTGAAGGCAATCGATCCCTCTTATGATTTCGAGGTAAAAGAAATCGTGACAAAAGGCGACCAAATCCTTGACGTCACACTTTCTAAAGTCGGCGGGAAAGGTCTTTTCGTTAAAGAAATCGAACAGGCGATGCTCGATAAAGAAATCGATATGGCCGTGCACAGCATGAAGGATATGCCCGCTGTACTGCCTGAAGGGCTGACGATCGGATGTATACCAGAGCGTGAAGATCACCGTGATGCGTTCATCAGTAAAAATCATGTGGCACTGAAGGATCTTCCTTCAGGGGCTGTCGTCGGGACGAGCAGTCTGCGAAGAGGGGCACAGATCCTGTCCGTGCGTCCGGATCTTGAAATCAAATGGATCCGCGGTAATATCGATACACGTCTTTCAAAGCTTCAGAACGAAGACTATGATGCCATCATCCTCGCTGCGGCAGGGCTTTCCCGCATGGGCTGGACAAGCGATGTCGTGACCGAATTCCTCGATCCCGACCTCTGCCTGCCGGCTGTCGGCCAGGGGGCACTTTCGATTGAGTGCCGAGAAGATGATAAAGAACTGAGGGATCTCCTGCACCGCTTCTCTGACGAAGAGACAACGAAGACAGTGACTGCAGAAAGAGCATTCCTTCATAAAATGGAAGGCGGATGCCAGGTGCCGATTGCCGGGTACGCTGAGTTGAAAGAGAGTGGTGAAGTCGCGCTGACAGGTCTTGTGGCATCCCCGGACGGCGGGACGATCTACAAAGAATACATGACAGGCCCAGACCCTCAAACGGTCGGTGAGAAAGTCGCTGAAAGCTTGACGGAGCTTGGTGCCAAAGCACTGATTGACAGCGTGAAAGAGGAGCTTGACAAATAATGAACGGTGAAAAGCCTTTAGAGGGAATAAAGGTGCTCATCACCAGGGGAAGAGAGGGAGCCGGGGATTTCGGCTCCCTTATTGAAGGATACGGGGGACTTCCGGTTGTGATCCCGCTCCTGGAATTTAAACCGTATGATGATCCACGAAAGGATTCATACCTGTCTTCCATACATAATTACGAATGGATCGTCTTCACCAGTAAAAATGGAGCGGACTTTTTTATCGACCGTCTTAAGGAGAACGATATACCCTTATCCTCGCTTTCTGCCAAGTTTGCAGCAGTAGGGACCAAAACGGAAAGGTACTGTGAAAAACGGGGGCTCCCTGTATCATTTGTACCGGATGACTTTACAGGGGATGATTTTGCACGCCAGTTCCTTTCTGAAAAAGAACCAGCTGGAAAAGTGCTTGTTCCGAAAGGGAATCTCGCCAGGGACGTCATTGCCAAAGAATTGAACGGCGCGGGGGTTCACTGTGATGAGTGGATTGTTTATGAAACGATCCTCCCGGAGGAGAGCATTGAAAAGTTGAAAAACGTCATAGAAGAAAGAAGCGTTGACATCCTTACCTTTACCAGCTCTTCGACCGTCCATCACTTCATGCAGGTGATCGATACGTATTCTCTCCAGAGCGCGGTCCTGAATCTTCCAGCTGCGTGTATCGGTCCGTTGACCAGAAAGACGGCTGAAAAGTACGGATTACATGTAAAAATCTGTCCAAACACGTATACTGTAGATGAAATGGTATCAGAAATGATTCAGTATGCTGCAGCCAGCGATCAATTATGATTACACCGGAGGTATTATAAATGAAAGATCTAACATTCAATCGTCATCGACGTTTAAGACAATCAGAAAATATGCGTGCGTTAGTAAGGGAAACGCATCTTAGAAAAGAAGATTTGATTTATCCTTTATTCGTTGTTGAAGGGGAAAATATCCGGAAAGCTGTTCCATCCATGCCGGGTGTGTTCCATATTTCCATGGACAACCTGAAGGCAGAAATGGATGAGATTGCTTCACTCGGCATCAAATCAATCATCTTGTTCGGTGTCCCTGCCGAAAAAGATGAGCTCGGGAAACAGGCTTATCATGAACATGGAATCGTGCAGAGGGCTACCCGTTTCGTGAAAGAGCTCTACCCCGAGATGGTCGTCGTAGCGGATACCTGCCTTTGCCAGTACACGAGCCACGGTCACTGTGGAATTGTGAAGGATGGAAAAATCCTGAATGACCCGACTCTTGACCTGCTTGCAAAAACAGCCGTAAGCCAGGCGGAAGCGGGAGCGGATATCATCGCACCTTCCAATATGATGGACGGGTTCGTCGCAGCCATCCGCCACGGCCTGGATGAAGCAGGATTTACGGATGTACCGATCATGTCGTACGCAGTGAAGTACTCTTCAAGCTTTTACGGACCCTTCCGTGATGCAGCTCATTCGACTCCTCAATTCGGGGACAGAAGGACGTATCAAATGGATCCGGCAAACCGTCTGGAAGCATTGCGAGAAGCCCAGTCCGATATTGAAGAAGGAGCGGACTTCCTGATCGTCAAACCGGCTCTCTCCTACATGGATATCATGAGGGAAGTAAAGGACCGTTTCAACGCACCTGTTGTTGCCTATAATGTAAGTGGAGAATACAGCATGGTCAAAGCCGCAGCAGAAAACGGCTGGATCAATGAGCAGGAAATCGTGATGGAAAAGCTGACAAGCATGAAGCGTGCAGGCGCAGACCTGATCATTACGTATTTTGCAAAAGACGTGGCAGGCTGGCTGTCGTAAGAAAAAAGTTCAACATCCCCATATTTTCTAAAGGAGGAGAATGGTCTTGCGTTCATACGAAAAATCACAAGAAGCGTTCAAAGAAGCAAAGAAGTTAATGCCGGGCGGCGTAAACAGCCCAGTCCGCGCGTTCAAATCGGTCAATATGGATCCCATTTTCATGGAAAGGGGCAAAGGCTCCAAGATCTATGACATCGACGGTAATGAGTATATCGACTATGTCCTGTCATGGGGGCCGCTTATCCTTGGTCACAGCAATGACCGTGTAGTGGAAGCAATCAAAAAGGTGGCTGAAAGCGGGACAAGCTTCGGAGCACCGACAGAAATTGAAAATAAACTGGCTCAACTGGTGATCGACCGTGTACCGAGCATTGAAATCGTCCGCATGGTATCTTCAGGGACGGAAGCGACAATGAGTGCCCTCCGTCTTGCACGCGGGTATACCGGACGCAACAAAATCATCAAGTTCGAAGGCTGCTACCATGGACACGGGGATTCCCTCTTGATTAAAGCGGGATCGGGAGTGGCGACACTCGGACTGCCCGACAGCCCGGGAGTGCCTGAAGGAGTCGCAAAAAATACGATCACCGTCCCATACAACGACCTTGAAAGCATCCGTTATGCATTCGAACAATATGGCGATGATATTGCCGGTGTGATCGTTGAACCGGTTGCAGGGAATATGGGAGTCGTCCCTCCTCAACCGGGATTCCTTGAAGGTCTTCGTGAAATCACCGAACAAAACGGTTCCCTGCTGATTTTCGATGAAGTCATGACAGGATTCCGCGTAGGATACGGTTGTGCGCAAGGATATTTCAATGTGACTCCTGACCTGACCTGCCTGGGGAAAGTGATTGGCGGAGGCTTGCCTGTAGGGGCTTACGGCGGTAAAGCCGAGATTATGGAAAGGATCGCTCCGAGCGGCCCGATCTATCAAGCGGGAACCCTGTCAGGTAATCCGCTGGCAATGACGGCCGGTTATGAGACACTCAGCCAATTGACGCCTGAGAGCTATGAAGAATTCGGCCGCAAAGCCGACCTTCTTGAGGATGGCTTGAAGAGAGCCGCAGAGAAACACGGCATCCCTCATACCATTAACCGTGCAGGCTCCATGGTCGGACTTTTCTTCACGAACGAAGAAGTCAAGAATTACGAAGGGGCAAAATCCTCTGACTTAGAAATGTTCGCTCAGTATTACCGCGAGATGGCAAACGAAGGAGTATTCCTGCCGCCTTCCCAATTCGAAGGACTATTCCTATCCACTGCCCACAGCGACGAAGACATCACCAACACAATCAATGCAGCAGAAAAAGCATTTGAGAAAATTAGTAAGCAGTAATGATATGAGAAAGCCGGCCTTTTTTAAGAAGGTCGGCTTTTTGATTTAAGACAACGAACAGAAAAGATGGAGTAAGCCACTATGAAAAATATTATTTGAATGATTTTTACATGAATGAAATGGCTTTGTTTGTAAATGGACTATCCAGGTATTGATTGGAGTGCATGACGAAGACTCCTGCGGGAAGAGTAGCCAATGTGAGACCCCGCAGGAACGGAGTGACGAGGAGGCTCACGGGCTACCCGCGGAAAGCGAAGTCATGCACGGAAATCAATACCGAAATTCAAAGCAAACTCAATGTAATGAAGACACTCAATTTTTTAAAACTTCTACTTCTCTATCATATTTCTCCTTTACGTTTCATAAAGTGATAATGACATTGTCATATATTTCTTAGGTTTGGAACTTGAAAGGAGGAATTTCTTTGTCACAAGATCAACAATCGTGCCTGCGATTTTCTTTGGAAGAATCAATTTGGTTCAAAAAAGGACAGGAAGTTGAAGAACTGCTATCCATCTCCTTAGATCCACATATAACGATACAAGAACAAGAACAATATGTACTCATCCGGGGGACCCTGGATCTTTCAGGTGAATATCTGCCTACAACACTGCGGGATGAAGAAGGTGTAGACGAATTTGAAGCGAGCGGTAAATTCGTTCAGATCGTTGAAAAAAGGGAAAAAGGGGAGAATGAGTTTGTCCACCGATTCCCGGTCGATGTCACCATCCCTAAAAACAGAATTGCCAATTTAGGGGAAATTGATGTGTTCGTCGAGTCATTCGACTACGTTGTGCCTGAAAATGCCTGCTTGAAATTGAATGCCGATTTGACCATTACCGGAATATACGGAGAGCAGCAGACCCATACACCTCTTGAAGTGGAATACAAGGAGGAGGAACTTTACGCCCCGCTCCATCGTTCAACGGCTTTTGCAGATGCTCCTGCAGAGGAAGCGGAAGCTGAAGCTGAAGCTGAAGCGGAAAGCCCCCAATACTATGACCGGGATAATGATGAATCATATGATCAGGAAGAGGTACATGTCTCATATGGGGAAGATGCCGATCAAGACGACCATGGCTATGAAAACACTGAAGTTGAATCAGCAGATGACATCAGTGAATCCCCTGAAGATGATTATCAGCCGTTCACCCTTGAAGGGAGAACACCGCCTGCTGAGGAAGAAGACGAGATTCCTGTCCATATCCAGTACGATTCCCACTCTGCACAGGAAGAGAGCTACTTCAGGAAGGAGAATGTGTTTGAACTTCCAGAACATGAATTGAGTGAATCCTCTCAGGAGCAGGAAGTCCCTCAGCCACAGCCTGCCAGTGAACAAATGAATATGCAGAAGCAGGAGCCAGTTCAAGAAGTGGAAGAGGAAGAAGAATCCTCTTCGATGGAAGAAGAAGTGGAGGAAGAGCCGACTGCGAAGAAGAAAAAAGTCAAAGGAAAGAAATATGAATCGATTTCATTGACTGATTTCTTCGCCCGCAAAGAAGAGGAACGTGCCGCGATGCTTAGGGTGTGCATAGTACAAGAAGGGGAAACGCTCGACCAGATCGCAGAAAAATATGATTTGACCATTGCCCAGCTGCTGCGGGTCAATCATCTGGAAGCGAACCAGGATGTTTACAGCGGCCAGGTTCTTTACATCCCGAATGAAGATCCGGTGTTCAAGGCATAACAGAAGAGCAGAACGATAAAATACGGCGTTGTATCAGGACTGACACCAATTTACTGGGGACAGTCCGTTTTTTTCTTTAGGCATTGCGGGTGGAATGGACATACAAAATTTAAAGGTGTCCATATAAAGGAGGTGCAAAAAATCATGCAGACGATCGACCATTTAAAACCTGTTCTTCAGCCTTACGGGGTAGAACCTTTTTTCGTTGAAGACACGGGGAAAGTCAGCAAAGTGTACTCAAATAAGGGAACGCTCGCTGTAAAGCATATCTCCGCCCAGACGGGGGTGGACTTCGTCCGGAACGTCCAAACCCTTTTCCAGCGGGGGTATAACCGGATTGTTCCCATCTATCCGACCATGGATGGACGTTATGCAGTCTGGCACGACGGTGAACTGTACTATGTAATGCCCTGGCTGAATAATCAGGATAAGGAAGACCGGTTTGAAAGGCATCAAAAGCTCTTCCGCGAACTTGCCAGGCTCCATACGATTTCTTCACAAGATGTCAAAATCAATAAAGAAGAAAGGGAAACTCACTACGAACAGCTTACTGCCAGGTGGGAAAAGGAGCAGCAGTTCCTCGATGAATACGTGGAAGAATGTGAAAAAACAACGTATATGTCGCCGTTTCAATATCACTTTTGTATGTATTATAAGGATGCATCACAAGCATTGAAATTTTCACGGAATAAACTCGACGAATGGTATGAAAGCACAAAAGACCTTGAAAAAGTGAGGACGGTCATCATCCATGGCAAATTATCGACCGAACATTTCCTCTATGATGACAGGGGTCTTGGGTATTTCAATAACTTCGAAGGGTCAAAGGTGGCCTCTCCTTTTCATGATCTGCTTCCGTTCCTGTCAAGAACCTTGAAGACCTACCCAAAGTATTTTGATGAGTGTGTGGAGTGGCTGGAAACGTATTTTCAGCATTTTACTGCCCGTACAGAAGAAAAGCTGCTGTTCATGTGTTACTTAGCCTATCCCAGCTCATTGATCGCGATGGCTGAAAAATATTTTCACACGCCGAAAGCGAAAAGGAACGAGCGTAAAGCGGTGAGAAAATTGCAGCGGCACTACTGGCTGTTGAAAAATACCGAATATGTGGTCATGCGCCTCGACGAAATCGAACGCAAGAAAAAAGAAGAAGCGGAAGCCGCGGCAGAGGCCGAGACATAAAAAAAGGACTGGCGAACGCCATGTTTCGTCAGTCCTTAAATCCAATCATAGTAAATGGCAAGGCCGATTCCGATAAACAGGGTCAATAAAAGGACATCGAAAGTGGTCGGAAGCAGAATCGTGCGGATTGCTTGAAAGATGGTAAAAGGAACGATGAACTGTTTACAGATCAGCCGCGCGTTGCCCATCCACTTCTGCAGGGTATATTGATTGAATTTCTTCATGGTTGTCACTCACTCTCCTGGGTGTATTCACTACTTTATCTTATGATTTCTGTCGGGAAGGGTGCGAAAAGCATTTTAAAGAGAATATTTTTTATGAAAATGGGCGATAATGATTGACGAAAGTTCAATGAATCCTATACTATAATGATTACATAAATATTTTAAAAGCGTTGAACAGGAAGAGTACATTGCCCCCCGCTTTCAGAGAGGAAAATCGTTTGCTGAGAGATTTTCCAAGCGAAGACGATGGAAGGTCGCCTGCAGAGCTGTTTCCATGAAAACAGTAGTGGAAACCGGTTAAAAGCCGTTATTGTTCATTGAGAGTTCAGGAGACAGTATGACTTCTGAGAAAAAAGGTGGTACCGCGAAACGAATCCTTCGTCCTTTTACAGGGCGAAGGATTTTTTGTGTTCAAAAAAATGCTTTTAGATGACCTACAAGCTAAAAGGAGGATATACAATGGAAACTCAAGATCAATTGTCGATGCCGACGAAATATGATCCCAACGCCATTGAGCAGGGAAGATACAAGTGGTGGCTGGATGGGAAGTTTTTTGAAGCGAAAGGTGAAAAGGAAAAGGAACCGTACTCAATCGTCATCCCTCCGCCGAACGTAACAGGGAAGCTCCATCTCGGCCATGCCTGGGATACCACACTTCAAGATATCCTGACAAGAATGAAGCGCATGCAGGGCTACGATGTCCTATGGCTTCCGGGAATGGACCATGCAGGGATCGCTACACAGGCAAAGGTGGACGAAAAGCTTCGCAGCCAGGGTATTTCACGTCATGACCTTGGCCGTGAGAAGTTCGTTGAAGAAACATGGAGTTGGAAAGAAGAGTACGCGGAGCACATCCGAAAGCAATGGTCGAAAATCGGCCTGGGGCTTGATTACAGCCGCGAACGTTTTACGCTGGATGAAGGCTTATCTGATGCCGTTCAAAAGGTATTCATCGACCTTTATAACAAAGGTTTGATTTACCGCGGTGAATACATCATTAACTGGGATCCCGCGACGAAGACCGCTTTATCCGATATCGAGGTTATCCACCAGGATGTACAGGGTGCGTTCTATCATATGAAGTATCCGTTATCGGATGGAAGCGGACATATTGAAATCGCGACAACACGTCCTGAAACGATGCTCGGTGATACGGCTGTTGCCGTCCATCCGGAAGACGACCGATACAAGCATCTGATTGGTAAAACGGTCATCCTCCCAATCGTCGGACGCGAAATCCCGATTGTCGGGGACGATTATGTGGATATGGAATTCGGTTCAGGGGCGGTTAAAATCACGCCTGCCCACGATCCAAATGACTTCGAAATCGGAAACCGCCACAATCTTGAACGCATCCTTGTGATGAATGAAGACGGCAGCATGAATGAAAAGGCAGACAAATACAACGGCATGGACCGCTTTGATTGCCGCAAACAGATCGTCAAGGACCTTCAGGAATCTGGCGTACTGTTCAAAATTGAAGAGCATATGCACTCAGTAGGACACTCCGAGCGAAGCGGAGCGGTAGTTGAGCCGTATCTATCGACTCAATGGTTCGTCAAGATGGATCCACTCGCTCAGGAAGCAGTCAAGCTGCAGGATAAAGAAGGGGAAAAAGTGAATTTTGTACCCGACCGTTTCGAGACTTCATATATGCGCTGGATGGAAAATACCCGCGATTGGTGTATTTCCCGTCAATTATGGTGGGGACACAGAATCCCGGCATGGTATCAAAAGGAAACCGGTGAAGTATATGTAGGAAACGAAGCACCGGCAGACAGTGAAAACTGGACCCAGGAAGACGACGTCCTCGATACCTGGTTCAGTTCAGCACTGTGGCCGTTCTCAACAATGGGCTGGCCGGATACGGAAGCGGAAGATTTCAAAAGATATTATCCGACGAACACGCTCGTAACTGGCTACGATATCATCGGGTTCTGGGTATCGCGCATGATTTTCCAAGGACTTGAGTTCACCGGTGAACGTCCATTCAAAGATGTCCTCATCCACGGTCTTGTCCGTGCAGAAGACGGACGAAAGATGAGTAAATCGCTCGGCAATGGAGTCGATCCGATGGATGTCATCGAGAAATATGGTGCCGATTCACTTCGTTACTTCTTATCCACAGGCAGTTCACCTGGTCAAGATCTGCGTTTCTCATTCGAGAAAGTGGAATCCGTTTGGAACTTTGCCAATAAAATCTGGAATGCATCCCGTTTTGCACTGATGAATATGGATGGCATGACCTATGAAGAAATCGATCTCAGCGGTGAAAAATCCGTTGCCGACAAATGGATCCTTACACGCCTGAACGAAACGATCGAGAGTGTAACCCGCCTTGCCGACCGCTATGAATTCGGCGAAGTCGGAAGAATCCTTTACAACTTCATCTGGGATGATTTCTGTGACTGGTATATCGAAATGGCAAAGCTTCCTTTATACGGGGAAGACGAAGCGGCGAAGAAAACAACACGCTCCATCCTGGCGTACGTTCTCGACAACACAATGCGACTTCTGCATCCGTTCATGCCGTTTATTACCGAGGAAATATGGCAGAACCTGCCGCATAAAGGCGAATCGATCACAGTTGCAGCCTGGCCGGAAGTAAACAAGGACCTGACGGATGCCGGTACAGCAGAAGAGATGAAGCTCCTTGTGGAAATCATCCGTGCCGTCCGGAATGTACGTGCCGAAGTGAACACGCCGATGAGCAAGCAGATCAAGCTGATCCTGAAAGCGAAGGATGAGAAGGTCCTGAACATCCTGGATAAGAATAAAGGATACATCGAGCGTTTCTGTAACCCTGAGCAATTGGATATGGGCACGGATATCACTCCGCCGGAAAAAGCGATGACCGCGGTTGCTACCGGAGTGGAATTATTCCTTCCGCTTCAAGGTCTCATCAACATCGATGAAGAAATCGCCCGCCTTGAAAAAGAACTTGAGAAATGGACAAAAGAAGTGTCACGTGTCCAAGGCAAGCTGAATAACGAAAAGTTTGTCAGCAAAGCCCCTCAAAAAGTAGTTGACGAAGAGAAAGCCAAAGAAAAAGATTACCTCGAAAAACAGGCAACAGTCAAAGCAAGAATCAAGGAATTGAAAACCGTATAAATTTTGAAAATGGCTTGGGAGCAGAAGTCTAATTGTACAGGGAAGCACCCCTAAAGCAGCTAGGCTTCCCCCGGCCTTTTTTTGATGGGAGTGAAATCACATATGTATACATATGAGGAAGCGGTCGGGTGGATTCATGCAAGATTGAGACTCGGGATAAAGCCCGGTCTTCAACGAATGCACCACTTATTAAAAGAACTTGGGAATCCTCATGAGAAATTAAAGAGCGTCCATATCGGAGGGACGAACGGGAAGGGATCGACAGTCACCTATCTTCGGAATATTCTTCAGGATGCAGGTTATACAGTCGGAACGTTCACATCCCCTTATTTTGAACGGTTCAATGAGCGTATCTCTGTAAACGGGATTCCCATTCCTGACGAAGAGCTCGTAACGCTTGTGTCCCTCGTCAAACCGATTGCAGAAGGAATGGCTGACAGTGAGTGGGGTGAACCATCCGAATTTGAAGTCATCACGGCGATGAGTATGGTTTATTTTGCGGAAACGGTCAAACCCGATATCGTTTTATTTGAGGTAGGGCTTGGAGGCAGGCTCGATTCAACGAACGTGATCACACCGCTCGTTTCAGTGATCACGAGCATCGGAATGGATCATATGAACTTCCTAGGGGATACGATCGAAGAAATATCATCAGAAAAAGCAGGCATCATCAAAGACGGAGTTCCCGTCGTTTCCGGAGTAACGCAGGATGCTGCAAGAAAGGTCATTGCAGACGCTGCAAAGGAAAAAGGGAGCGGTATCTATCAATTGGGAGAAGACTTTCACACAGAGAGGGCACCTGCTGCAGGCAGGGGAGAAAAATTTCATTTTATTTCATCCGGGGAAAGCAGTGATTTAGAAATTTCGATGATGGGGGCCCATCAGGTGCAAAATGCTGCAATCGCTGTAAAGACGGCCGCAATATTGCAGTCACAGGGTGAAATCACCGTGCCAGATGCCGCTCTTCGTAATGGGCTGAAGAAAGCATACTGGCCGGGCAGGATGGAAGTCGTAAGTGACAAGCCGGCTGTGATCCTGGATGGGGCGCATAATCCTGAAGGGATAAAGGCGCTTGCTGCAACGATTTCAGAGCGCTATTCCCAGAAGAATGTGACCATCCTCTTTTCAGCTCTGAAGGATAAAGAATTAAACCACATGATCAGTCTGCTTGAAGAAGCAGCTTCGGAAATATGTTTCACCACTTTTTCGTTTCCGCGTGTGGCCGGTGCGGATGAGCTTTTCGATATATCGGATCATCCCCGAAAGAAGAAAGCGGGGGACTGGCAGCAATATTTAGATGAAAAGCTGCCCGTCATGGATGATGGGGAAGTACTGTTCATTACTGGCTCACTCTACTTTTTATCAGAAGTAAAACCTGTACTTCTTCAAAAGTTAGAAAATTCTAGAAAAAACAAGTGACTTTATTCTTTTACTCTGATAAAATATTCTTAAACTTGTGACTATTTGACTATAAAATGACATGATATAAGAAAATGGAGGAGGATAGGAATGCAGTTGTCACTAAAAAAGAAACTTGTGCTGCTTTTTGCATGGCTGGCAATCGTGCCTGCAGGATTGTATTATACATATCAATTCTATCCTCCTCAAAATGTTGACGGAAACGGCTGGGAACTGTTCACGCTGGTGCTGTTCGCCACATTCATTCCGCTCATGCCGATCGTCATCAATGGTTCGACCATCTTCTTCATCCAATGGGTCACTCTCGTTGGTTTTTTGAAGTATGGATTATTCGTGGAGATCATACTGATGCAGTTCTCTATCATCCCTTTGCTTTTCCGCATCAGGATGGCCAAGAATGATTGGCACAGGATCCCTTTGAATTCCCTGATGTTTTTCATCGTGTCCGTTTCAAGCGGCATGATCTACTTCCTCCTTGGGGGAGAAGTCGGGGCGGGAACGATAGCTGATATATTGCCTGCGGCATTGTCCTACCAGATTGCATCAATCATGATCAACCAGTTTGTCCTCCTGGCGTATCAGCATTATATTGTTGGAAGTGATATCAGATTCTACAGCAAAGATTTCGTATGGGATTTCATAGCGAATATGATCATGTTTCCTATGTCCCTGTCCCTGTATTTCCTCACGTTCCAAATCGGTCCATTCGCTTCGCTTCTGATCGGTATTCCATTCATCAGTTTATCAATGATCCTGAAAATGTATAATTCCTCGGAAAAAATTAATGAATATCTTCAAAAAGCCGGGGAAATCGGCCACCAGCTGACCGAAAGCCTCAAAGCGGATGAAGTTCTCGATATCTTTTTGAAAAAAATCATCGAAACACTGCCTGTGGAATATGCTTACATCCTGGATTGTAAAGATGATGAGCTCATCCTTTTAAAAAGGGTTGAAACGCAAGGGAGAAATGCCCACAGGTTCCCGGTCCTTAAAAAGGGATCAGGCATCAGCGGTATGGTGTGGGAATCCGGCAGGTCGGTCATCTATGATTCAAAATCCGAATGGAACAATATGGTGGACGGCTATATGCCCCCGGATGTGGAAAGCGTCTTGTGCGTACCGATTGTAAGAAGCCATAAAGTAGAAGGAATCCTGCTCCTGGCGTCTTCGAAAAAACGCGCATATGAGAAATTCCAATTGATGATTGTAGAAATTCTGTGCTCCTATTTTGGTGTCGCCATACAAAATGCAAGAAATCATGAACAAACGAAACAGAACAGTGAAAGATGTGCGCTTACCAATTTATATAATTATCGTTACTTTGAAGATATGCTTTCAGTCGAGTTCAATCAACTGGAAGCAGGTGGCAGGACTTCCTTATCCCTAATCATGCTCGATCTGGACCACTTTAAAGTCATCAATGATAACTACGGTCATCAGAGTGGTAACGAAATCCTGATCGAACTTGCCTCCCGCTTATGCAAGCTGATCGGCAAGAAAGGCACCGTAGCCCGGTACGGCGGAGAAGAATTTGTCATCCTCCTTCCGGATACTGAAAGGGCAGAAGCACTCAGGCTGGCAGAACGGGTGCGGAAGACAATTGCAAACAGGCCATTCGTCCTCCATGATTCACTCCAGGCTTCGAACAGAAAATTATTGGTCAGGATCACCGCAAGCATAGGGGTGGCGACTGCACCCGATGATGCCGACGATACAATGACCTTGATCCGGCACGCCGACCGGGCGCTCTATACCGGGGCCAAGCAGGCGGGGCGGAATCGTGTGGCGGAATATGTGAAGTAAGGCACCTTCCTTTTCTGGGAGGTGTTTTTTTGACGGATTTTTGTATTTATTGTTAGTGGAGGACACTTTTCCCTGTTCGTATGCAATCAAATTGTTTCAATTTTAAAGTTTGTGTAATAAAATAGTAATAGTCGAAAAATGTAGGATTCCCACGAAGGACTAAAGGAGGATCGTGATGAAAACATTGCTGTTTGCAGCAGGAGCATTTGCCCTGCTGCTACCTTTCCTAAGATTCATTCCTGTGAAGCTGACACTCAAGCAAAAGGTGATGCTCTCATCACTCTCCTTTTGTATAACCGTCCTGGCCCTTATCGGAAAAGAATTTCTGCCTTTTATAAGTGTAGTAGCAATATTGATTTTACTTACAGGCCTTTCAGCCTATATAGCACAGACGAGAATTCACAGCGAAAGCACTGCACATCATCCTGAACTTCACCCAGAGCCTCCTTTCCCCGCCGCCATTCATCATGAACCTGAAAACTATGAAACTGTCAATAATGCCTATGGATCTCGCAATGAAACAGTTTCAGAATCCAACTTACAAGAAGGATCTTCTGACGATTTCATTGAAGAAGATCACCAGGACTACATAAAAGAACTGAAATGGGAAGAGACGGAAGGTAAGCGCTTTGAACCAGAAGCGGAAGATGCACCCGTTTATGAGGAAGAGCTTCCGTTTATTGATGATAGATTGCCCGAGGCTGTTGAAGCTCCTTTAGTAGTGGATGAAGAGGAAGAGGAATATAATCGGTTATTTTCAGGAACAAAACGCAGATAATCAGGGAGGAGGTACCTCATTGAAAAATACAACATATGCCGCATCTTTTTTCTTAGTCTTGTGCACAGTCTATCTTGTTGGCGCGGCACATTTAGGTACCTTTTTGTATGACCTTGCTGCCGATTCTAAAAACGTGACGGCCAGCACTCCGGAACTTGCCGGAAAGAATGTGTCAGGTGAACGTGAGGGTACCACTAATTCCGAAGACGCTGCAATGTCCGTGAAAGAAACTTACCCAAGGGTAGTCATTGCCGAAAGTACGATAGAGAACGTCAAGGTGACCCCGGGGCTTGAAGAGTTCTTATCTTCTTTTCCAGAGATTGATATCAATCCAGTTTCATCTTTCTCCCTCCTGAAGTTTGTGGAAGACGAGCATCTAGAAAGTATGACCGCTGAAGAAATGAGTGTGGTTTCAACAGGGTTATACGAAGTCCTTCTGTATTCCGGCCTTGAGATCGTCCAGCGCCATCACGGGCGTTCACTTCCGGATTATGCAGAGCTCGGATTTGAAGCCAGAGTGGACAAAGAACTTCATCAGGATTTCAAGTTTGCGAATCCTGACTCCTCTTCATACATAATCAGTTTTAAAATGGAAGGGAATTCGCTCCGTTTCGTCTTAGAAGGCCCGCAGCTTCCAAACGAGGTGGAAATCACCCTGCAGGACAAACAAACCGTCGAACCGCGGGTGATCAGGCAATACACTCCCTATGTGAAGCGGGGACAGACCAAAGTGAAAGTGGAAGGTGAAAAAGGAATTAAGGTTGATGTGTGGAAGACTACACTGGATTCAAAGGGTGCTGTCTTGAAGGAAGAATTGATTTCAAGTGATTACTATCCGCCTGTGCACCGTGAAGAGCTTGTGAGCCTTGAAGAATATATGGACAGCAGGGTGGATGACGGCACTCAGGAAGGAAGCGCAGTCAGCCCTTCTGTCAGTGACGGAAAAGAAACCCAGGATACCAGCCGGAAGGCCGATGACGGTACTGAAGCTCCTGATGCAAGTCAACAGGACAGATCACAATCGAGAGGAGCCGAAGAGTCCCGGGGTGATCAAACAGATTCAGGGGAACATGATAATGCCGAAAGCAGGCTTTCCCCCGCGGAGGATATCCCGGATCCCAATATGAAGTAACAGCGGTAAAAGAGAAGGTGGTTGAAAATGGCTCAGGAACGGAAACGATTAGGTGATTTATTAGTCGAAGCAGGTCTGCTGACAGAAGATAAGCTTCAGCAGGCACTGAAAGAAAAAAGCAAAGATCAAAAACTCGGTGATGCCATTCTCCAAAGAGGATATATCACAGAGCAGCAGCTGATCGAGGTGCTTGAATTTCAATTGGGCATCCCTCACGTCAGCCTGTTCCGGTATCCGTTTGATCAGAACCTTTTTCACTTGATACCGAAGGACACGGCAAAGAGGAACTTGATCATCCCGTTGAAAAAAGAAGGGGACAAGCTGTTTGTAGCGATGGCGGACCCGATGGATTTTTATGTCATCGAAGACCTCCGGCTGTCCACCGGATTTTTCATAGAAACGGCAATTGCGACCAAAGATGATATCCTGAGGTCGATCAATAAATTTTATGACATGGATGAAAGTTTCGAAGAGTTGAAAGGGTTGGGCAATGATCACGAGGACGGACAGGATGAAACCATCATGGATCAGGATTCCCCGATTGCCAGGCTGGTGAATCAGATCCTTTCGAACGCGATGACTCAAAAAGCGAGCGATATCCATATCGATCCGCAGGAGACGAGGGTGTTGATCAGATACCGGGTGGACGGCATCCTCCGGACAGAGCGGGCGATCCCGAAACATATGCAGAGCATGCTATCGGCAAGGATCAAGATCATGGCCCAGCTTGATATAACGGAGCACAGGGTACCGCAGGATGGACGGATAAAGACGAACATCGATTTCCGTCCGATCGATCTCCGTGTATCGACGCTACCAACGATTTACGGGGAAAAGATGGTATTGCGTATCCTTGATTTGAGCTCCTCGCTGAACGACCTGACGCAGCTCGGCTTCAATTCACTTAACATGAAACGATTCCAGTCCCTGATCGACCGGCCGACGGGCATCGTGCTCATTACAGGGCCGACGGGCTCGGGGAAGTCGTCCACATTGTATGCGGCTTTGAACAAGCTGAACAGTGAAGAAGTGAACATCATCACCGTTGAAGACCCGGTTGAGTATCAGCTTGAAGGGATCAATCAGATCCAGGTGAATTCAAATGTAGGGTTGACGTTCGCGACGGGACTGCGGTCGATTCTCCGCCAGGATCCGAATATTATCATGGTCGGTGAAATCCGGGATAAAGAAACCGTGGAAGTCGCCATCCGTGCATCCCTTACAGGTCATCTAGTATTGAGCACGATCCATACGAACGACTCTCTGACAACGGTGACCCGTCTCATTGACATGGGCGTCGAACCGTTCCTGGTGGCGACCTCCCTAAGTGGAATCGTGGCCCAGCGCCTCGTCCGGAAGGTATGCCGCGACTGTGCGGTCGAAGAGATCCCGACGAGAAGGGAATATGATATTTTCAAGCGCAGGGGGCTCACCGTAGAGAAAATCAACCGCGGAAAAGGATGTGCAGCCTGTAATATGACCGGATACAAAGGCAGGCTTGCCATCCACGAAGTCCTTGTCATCAATGAGGAAATGAAGAAAATCATTATGAACAACGAACCGCTGTCCACACTGAGGGAAGCTGCACACAGGTCCAAGACGATTTTCCTTTTGGACGATGGTTTGTTGAAAGTGAAGCAGGGGATCACCACGACTGAGGAAATCCTGCGGGTAGCAATCGAATAAAGAAGGTGGTCATTATGAAAGAACGCATAGATCAATTATTAAGGGCAGCATTCGAATTAAAGGCTTCCGACATCCATCTCACCGTAGGATCTTCACCCGTATTCCGCATTCACGGTGACTTGAAACGGTACGGACAGGAAATCCTGAAGCCTCATGATACGGAACAAATGGCGAAAGCGGTCATACCTGAAGAGCTGTGGGATGAATTCAAGGAAAATGGTGAGCTTGATTTTTCATATGCGATACCCGGCGTGTCGCGATTCAGAGTGAACGCCTATCACCAGCGTTCATGCATCAGTATCGCACTGCGTGTCGTACCAACGAAAATACCGACGCTTGATGAATTGAACCTGCCCGACGTACTGAAGAGGATCGCTGAAAAGCCCCAGGGTCTGGTGCTCGTGACCGGACCGACGGGAAGCGGAAAATCGACTACCCTCGCTTCGATGATCCACTATATGAATCAAACGATGAGGAAGCACATCATCACCCTCGAAGACCCGATCGAGTATTTACATAAGCACGGGTCTTCTATCATCGATCAGCGTGAAGTCGGCTTCGATACGAAAACATTTGCCTATGGACTCCGGAGCGCACTGAGGCAGGATCCGGATGTCATCCTGGTGGGTGAGATGCGTGACCTGGAGACGATCCATACAGCGATAACGGCCGCTGAAACCGGACATCTTGTGCTGGGAACCCTCCATACATCCAGTGCCGTATCGACCATTGAACGGATCATCGATGTCTTTCCTTCGGTCCAGCAAGCCCAGGTAAGGGTTCAGCTTGCCTCGGTCCTTCAGGGGATCATCGCCCAGCGCCTCCTGCCGACGACCGACCGCCAGGGCAGGGTGGCTGCCATAGAAGTGCTGCTTAACAATTCGGCGGTGGCGAACCTGATCCGCTCCGAAAAAATCCATCAGATCCCGAGTGTCATGCAGACCTCAAGGGCGATGGGGATGGAGCTCCTTCATTCATCGGTCAAGCGATATGTGGAAACGGGGCTTGTATCACGTGAAGCCGCCCAGCCTTATATGCAGGAGCCTGTAACTGTATGACGCGGTTCAAATATGAGGGAAGGGATAGGAGCGGCCGGAAGCGGGGCGTGATTTCCGCACCTTCGAAAAAAGAAGCGATGATGAGATTGAAGAATCAGGGAATCCGCGTCATCTCCGCGGAAGAAGTACCCGAAACACTGCTTACAAAGGAAATCACCCTCGGGAACCCTGTAAAGCTCCAGCAGATGGTCGTATTCATGAGGCAATTTTCCACGCTGCTGAAAGCCGGGGTGACCGTCGTCGATGCCACCCGCATCCTTTCTGCCCAAACGAGCAGCAAGGCGTTGTCGAAGGTACTATCCGAAGTGGAAATGGAATTGAAAGAAGGAATCCCCCTTTCCGAGGCGTTCGCCAAGCACCGGAAAATCTTTGAGCCGCTTTTCATCAATATGCTGAAAGCGGGGGAAGCGACCGGGAGCCTGGATGAAACACTCGAGCGGCTTGGCGATCATTATGAAAAGCAGCATACGACCCGGCAGAAAGTCATTGCAGCCCTTTCCTATCCGGCGGTTGTCGGCATCATCGCGATCGGCGTCGTCATTTTCCTCCTGCTTGCAGTCGTCCCGACCTTCGTCGATATGTTTGCTGATATGGGAAGTGAACTTCCGCTGATCACAAGGATAGTGCTCGGAGCGAGTGAGATCGTTCAAAAATATTGGTATGTACTCGTATTGCTTGTCATCCTTGGCGCTGCCGGTATCACCCTGATCAGGCGTAAGAAGGAGACGAAGTATTATCTGGATTATTTTATCCTGAGGATCCCGGTCTTCGGTAGCCTCATCCAAAAAGCAGCGCTTGCAAGGATGACCAGGACGTTCAGTTCCTTATTTTCGAGCTCCGTGCCCATCCTGCAGTCGATGGTGATCCTGGAAAGGGTCGTTGAAAATGAAGTGATCGCACGGGTGATCAAGGAATCAAGGGATTCCCTTGAAAGCGGGGGATCGCTGACCGAACCGATGAAAGACCACTGGGCAATCCCGCCTCTCGTTTCGCATATGATCTCGATCGGGGAAGAAACGGGTTCTCTCGACGCTATGCTTTCGAAGATCGCCGACTTCTATGAAAAAGAAGTCGAGCACACCACCGACCAGCTGAAATCACTGATTGAACCGCTGATGATCGTGGTTCTTGCAGCTCTTGTCGGGACCATCGTCACGGCCATCATGGTGCCGATGTTTGAAATGTTTAACAATGTTCAAAATTTCTAGCATTTCTGATAATATTTTACACATTCTTACTATTTTTTTGCGAAACGTGTTGTATAATGATAGTAGAATTGTAGAGTACTAAAGTACTACATACTAACTAAAACAGGAGGAAAAAAGATGTTGAAAAAGTTTTTGAAAAATGATAAAGGTCTGACCCTTGTCGAGCTGCTTGCTGTTATTGTCATTTTGGGGATTATTGCGGCGATTGCGGTGCCGAGTATTGGTGGGATTATCAATAAGAGTAAGGATGATGCGAAGGTAGCAGATGCACTTCAAATCATTAGTGCTGCAAAATTAGCTCAGGCAGAAGATTCTTCAAAGACTCAATGGGAGTATAATCCTGCTGAAGGTAGTACTGCAGCAAGTCTAGAATCCTACTTAACTAAAGTAGGTGACGAAACCTTTACAGTTTCATTTGTTAGTAATGAATATAGAATTGCTAATCATGAAGCCCAAAGTATTGTTGATGGAACTAGCGATAATTATCTAACAGAAAAAGAATTGTCGGACGCAGCAAAATAATAATGCTTTTATTAATCACCCTCTACGCACTCCTCCTAGGGTCCTTCTACAACGTAGTAGGCCTGAGGGTGCCGCTTAAGAAATCAATCGTAAAACCAAGGTCGAGCTGTCCATACTGCCGTCATCAACTGGCGGCGTTTGAGCTCATCCCGGTTTTTTCATATCTCATCCAAAAGGGGAAATGCCGCCGCTGTAAAGGGCGCATTTCTCCTTTATATCCATTTATGGAGGCTTTGAACGCTGGGCTTTTTGTACTGGCTTACCTGCAAATCGGTATGCAGATGGAACTATTGGCTGCATGGACCCTTATCTCCATGCTGATCATCATCACAGTCTCTGACCTTAAATACATGGTCATCCCCGATAAAGTCCTATTGTTCTTCCTTCCTCTGATCATCATTGAACGCATCTTCATCCCCCTTACACCATGGTGGGACAGCCTTGCGGGAGGGGCACTCGGTTTCGGACTGCTTCTCTTGATCGCGATCATCAGCAGGGGAGGAATGGGCGGCGGGGATATCAAACTCTACGGCGTCATTGGTCTTGCTGTCGGAGTGAAGATCACGATACTTTCGTTCATGATTGCGACATTCCTTGGAGCGGTCATCGGACTCTCGGCCCTGGCATTCAAGCTGATTGAAAAAGGAAAGCCGATCCCATTCGGCCCCTTCATCGCTGCAGGCACAATATTGGCATATTTATATGGTGACATCATCATCTCTGGTTATGTGTCACTATTCTATTAATTAGTGCAAAGAAAGGATCTCATCCATGGGTTTTCTATCGTTTCTCTCAAGTTCTCAAAAAACAGCAAATATAGTATTCACCGACCATTGCATCCGATATCTCGAGTTGAAACAGACTTCCCCGCTGCTGGTGTCTTCAATGGCTGAACGCAGGCTTCCCGATGGTGTCATCAAAGGGGGAAGGATCGTCGATGAGGAAACACTCCTGTTCATTCTGGAAGAATGCATCGATGAATGGAAAATCAAACGGAAACCGGTCCGTTACGTGGTGCCGGATCCTTTTGTCATCCTGAGAAAAGTATCAATCCCTGCAGATATCAGGGAAGACGAAGTGGAAGGCTATCTTTTCCTTGAAATAGGATCAAGCATCCACCTGCCGTTTGAAGATCCGGTATTTGATTTTACCCTGCTGGAATCCGGTCATGAAAAACAAGAAGTTCTACTCGTAGCATCTCAGGAAGAAATTGTCGACGGTTATAAGCGTCTGCTTGAGGAAGTGAAGCTTAAACCTGTTGCAGCCGATATAGCACCCCTGGCTTTGTACCGTGCTGTTCTACATGAAAAAAAGGCATCGCCGCATGAACATACCATGCTGCTTCATATGGATGAACAGCTGCTGACAATTTCCATTTTTCATACGCATGAACCCATTTTCACAAGACCGATTCCATTGGAAGGCCCCGAGAAAGATGATGAAGTGGTGGAATCCCTTTCTGTCGACTTGTTAGGAGATACCTTGAATGAAATCGAGAAAGTGATGAATTTCTACCGTTACTCTCTGAATAAAGGCGAACAATCCGTAAGTAAAACGATAGTCAGCGGTGACCATCCCCGGCTGATCGAACTCCGTCAGCAATTGCAGGAACGGATATCAATCCCTGTCGAATTGCTTTCCCTGAGGAATGTCACGACATTCAATGATGAAAAGATCCAGGCGGGATACTCCATCGCTTTTGGTCTTGCTTTAAAAGAGGTGCAGCTCAGTGAAACTTATTGATATCAACTTATTGCCTCAAAAGGAAAAGAAACAGAAAGCTTTTACATACAGTGTCGCCGGTACGGCAGGGCTTGTCGTGCTCATTGCATTATTTATGCTGCTGACTTGGAAAAGTACACTCACTGAAACGAAAGGGACGGAATCGGAGATCGATACAACCAAAAAGATCATCGAGGTCCAGCAGACGAAAGTCCTCGGTGCGGAATCATCGGGCAGCGTCAATCAGCTTAACAAAGCGGTACAGGAAATGATTGACTATCCTGTGAAGACCGTACCTCTTTTGAACGAACTGATCTCACTTCTGCCCGACAGAGGATTTTTCAATGAATTCGAGTACGCAGACAGAACGGTCATCAACACAATCGTACAGTTTGATTCCTCAAGGGAAGCGGCCTTCTATCTTTCCCGCCTGAAGACCGTTGAATGGATCGAGGAAGCGGACATTATCGAAATCACAACGGTGGAAGCCGGAGAGTCAGAAGACGAAAACATCCTCCCGAGATATCTGGCTGCATATGAAATTCATATTGACCCGGGCAAGCTGGAAGAACTTCTTTCCCAAGGGGAGGAAGAAGAATGAATATAAATCTTACAAAAAAGCAGTGGTCGATTTTGATAAGTGCGGCAGTCATCGGAATGCTCATTCTAGCCGGAGTGAACTATTTTGTCCTGCAGCCTGCAGAGAAAAGACTGCAATACAAAAAAGAAGAGCTCGGGATCCAGGTGAAACTGCAGCAAGCGGTAGAGGCGAAAGTGGACAGCATCGAGGATAACGAAACACTGGATTCCTCCTCACTTCAGCAAAAAATCCCTGTCGAACCATCAACGGAAGGAATCATCTTGGATCTGGAAAAAGCAGAAATGATTTCGGGAAGCACCATCCAGTCCATCAACTTTGAAAAAACGGACGGGGCCCTTGCCACAGCAGAAGGCGTAGAATCAGCTGCTGCACCCGAGACCGGAGATCAACTGCCTTCTCTATTAAAAAGGGTGCAGATGACCATGACGATAGAATCACCGGGTTACTTCGAGATGGAAGCGTTCCTCGAAGAAATCGAAAATCTTCAACGAATCGTCGAGATCAACGGAATCTACTTCAAGGGCGGGCAGGAGCTAAAAGAAAACATGGAAGGCTACAGTGAAGAAGCTCTCACCTTCGAACTGACAGCATCAGCCTTCTACATCCCGGAACTAAAAGACCTAAAAGAAGGACTCCCGAAAATTCAAAGCCCTCCACCATCGCTAAAAAAGAACCCTTTTCCTCAATTTCCAGAGGAGGAAGAGGACGAGGAGTAGTTTTATAGTGGGTATAGGTATTCGCGGATTCTAATCGGTTCCAGCTTTTGATTGGAGTGCAAGACGTAGACTCCTACCATGAAAATAAAGTTCTATAATATGGAAAAACGGCAATACTAAAGAAGACGCAGCTCATTCTTCTTTTTTTAGGGAGAGCGTCTTATTCAAATTTCTAGTGAGTTGGAGAATGATTT
>NZ_JBJOSA010000010.1:0-130938 GCF_045897515.1 Rossellomorea oryzaecorticis
GGTACTTAATTCGAGGTCATGCATGACACTCTCTATCGTACCAAGGGGGCTTTTTTTATGCACATCGCAAAAACTTCAATATAAACGCAATTTACTTTATAACAGGAATGCTCCTCGTCACTCCGTTCCTGCGGGAGAGAAAAGCGGAGGGGCTTTGCTCAGAGGCGGGTGGCATAAGACGAATCGGCCACGAAGGCGTTCTTTGCCTTCTTGGACGAGTTGACTTATGACATGTGCCTCTAAGCCCTGCAGCTGGACAAGTCTCACATTGGCTACTCTTCCCGCAGGAGTCTTCGTCATGCACTCCAATCAACCGCTGGAAAAGGCTGAATCTAAATGTTCACTTGAATAACATGTTAAAAACCCAATCAAGTCTAATCCTTTTATTCGAAATTACTTACTATTAAATTCTGTTCAATACAAACAAAAAGAGGGAACCAAAACGGCTCCCTCTTTATTGAAAAGTGGAAAATGCTATTTATCGCTCTTGCCTTCCTGTTTGGAGAAGGCTTTCGACAAGGCGTGGATGGCAAGCTCGAGCTGTTCGAGTTTCTTCTCAAGCTTGACGAGCAGAAAGAGAGTGACTGCAATCGGAAAACCGAAGTTACCCAGCAATTGTATGAACACTGAATATTCCATTGCGAGACCTCCTTAAAGATGATGTGTAATGCGGGGTCGGGCCTGTATAGGCGCTTAACTACCCGGGGCCAGGTCATAATCTAAATCAAGGCTGCAGGTTGACGGCTTTGGCAATCCCTGAGGCAATCGCTCCGGCAAGCCCCTGGATAAACGAGGCATTCTTTAAAAGGGAGGCGTCGCCCTCATGGTCAATGAACAGGTTTTCTAGCAGGATCGCAGGCATCGCGGTTTCCCTGAGGACGGCGAAGTTGGCTTCCTTCTGGCCGCGGTCACGGAGTCCGTAGCCCCCATAAAACTTCATGATTTCAGCATGGAGGACGTCCTGGCGCCTCCCTGTTTCAGTGCCCGACGTGCCGGGATAGATATAGCTTTCAAACCCAGTCCCGCCGCCGGCATTATGGTGGAAGGAGACAAAGTAATCAGCCCCGACCCCATTGGCAAATTGGGCCCGCTCTGATAGTCCGACATAGACATCCGAGGTCCGGGTCATGATGGCGTCCACGATATATTGTTCTTCAAGAAGTGTTTTTACCTTTGAAGCGATGGTAAGTGTCAGCTGTTTCTCCTGGAGACCGTTACCGGCTGCCCCGGGATCGTTCCCGCCGTGTCCGGGATCAAGTACAATCGTTGGCATACTGATCATCCTCCCTTCCTACGCCCAGTACCAGAATTGGGAACCGTAAGGATATTCGATGCGGCTGTCGACATGGACGAACGTGTTGTATTTGATGATGCCGCTGAAGCCGCATGTTTTCGCGATTTCGGCTGTCTGGGAAGGCGTTTTTCCTGAAGGGTTTGTATCGGATGCCACGCCGTACAGGTGCATGCTGTTCGATGCGCCGCCGACGCTGCTGTTGTGGCTGATGCTCCTGAATCCTGAGTTGATCGTAATCGGCACGTTGCCAAGCTTTTTGCGGAGGGCTTCAAGCTTATACATCAAGCGGCGGACATTTTCTTTTATCTGTGTGGAACCGACCTTCCCTCCGGAGAAACCGCTGCCGTCTTTTGAATAAAATTCACTGAAGCTGAAGTGGGCGGTCGACCCGTCGCTGCTTTCCAGTGAATTCAGCTTAGAATGGGTAGCGGGACCGGCAATTCCGTCCGCTGAGAGCCCGTAAGCACGCTGGAATCGTTTCACGGCGGCCTCGGTTCCGGGACCGAATGCCCCGTCTACTGCTACTCTCGTCTGTGAAGGGGAATCTGCAGCCCAGCCTGCAACACGGATCTGAAGTTCCTTTACATCACTGCCGGAATCACCATTTCTCATTGTTCTTGTCCAGTTCATCAAAACATCTCCCTTTTTTGGATTGCCCATCGCGCATTGTGAAGCGCTGAGGACGTGGTTTGGGTTGTGAGACATCCAAAAGGGATGCAGGATAAGAGCGGCCATCCCTGCCGCTTCTTACGCTGTTTTGTTTGCCTTACACCTTATAAAGAAGGAGAGAGGTGTCGATTTACAACCCGCTTCAGAAACTTTGTAAGAAAATCAAAAAGGACCAGTAAACACGAGGGGGAGACGTGTTTACTGGTCCTTTCGGGGCGCTTATTTTCGTAAATCAAACAATCCGGGAACGTCTTCGAGTGAATAACTGCGCACATATCCGATCACCTTGATCCTGAGTTCCTGTTCGAGATCTTCCCTGTTCTCCTGATGCGTCAGGCGCAGCGACTTTTTGATCTTCGGCTCGAAGCTCTGCACCACATTCACTTCATAAAGGCTGTCATCCTGCGCTTCTTTTACCATGTCATAAAGTGCGTTCATTTCAGTTCTCCTTCCTGAGATCTTCTTTTAATTTTGCAAAGGCTTTTTTATGGGATTTCGAAACAGCCTGCTGTGATACGTTCAGGATTTCAGCGATTTCGGTATCGCTCAGCTCCCTTACATAAGCGAGGTCAAGGATCTCCTTCTGCCGGTCTGTGAGTTTTCTGTATGCATGGAGGAGGCTGGCATCCGTGATCGATTCTTCCAGGCTTTGTTCGGGCAAAGGGATCGGCTCACCGTGCCCCGGTATCATGTCCTTGAAGGTACCGTCCTCATCACCGCCGAGCGGCTGATCGAGGGTCAAGAGCTGCCTGCCGCGGTGAAGGCGGATTTTTTTATCAAAATTGACACTATGAAAATATAAGGATGAACTGACATAGGAAGTGAATCTGATTCCGAAATAATGGGCCTTGAATGCTTCATTCAGGCAATCCTCCGACGATGCACTCGGCGACGTCAAAAATTCTCTCAAAAGTTCCTGGTGTTCGGGCCGGGTCATAAACGATTCCACTGCTTTATTTCCCTTTAAATCCGGGTAGATACGGTAAAATCTCTCTTTCAATGAGTCCATTTTTTTCACCACCATTAGAACGTATGTTCGGTTAAATTGTTAAAAAAAAAGCGGCGGATCCTGCTCCTGCTTTTAGTATATAAAGAAACCTTCATCAAAAAAATGACAACCTCATTGATTAATATCGTTCCAATGTACTATTCATTAAACCATAGAATGGATATTTTTGTGAAGGGCGGAAGGGACTAATTTTTGGGTGGGGAGGATGGAGATGGGAGTATGGACGTATTAGGTGTGCGGCCGGGTCAGAAGGGCTGGATTGGGACTGGCGGGCGATTTGATAATATATTTTGATTTTTGATAATAAAATGTCCGGTTTTGATAATATAATTGGATTTTTGATAATATAACCTCCGTTTTTGATAATAAACGCCAAGCCGGCGCTTGTTTCACTCCCAATTTCGCTGTATATGCTTCCTCACCGAACACAAAGGTCCGTCATTTCATCAAAAATGTGGCCGCTGCTATTGAAAACAGCGGCCACAACTAAAAAAATATCATCTCATCACGCTGCCGCCCGAAATCTTGACGGACTCGCCGACGATGTTTTCCGCAGCATCACTCAATAGATAGACGATCGTGTTTGCCACTTCTTCAGGGGAGGTCAGCCTTCCTGAGGGGATGCTTTCTTTTGCCAGCTTCAGCTGCTCCTCGTAGCTGCGGCCGTTGCGTTCCCCTTTGGATTTGATGGCGTTCCGTCCCATTTCCGTATCCACATATCCCGGGCACACCGCATTGACGCGTACGCCGTGTTCGATCGCTTCAAGGGCGAACGCCTGCGTGAAGCCGACCACCGCGAACTTGGATGCGCTGTATGCTGAGTTGCCGTGCGTACCCCGGAGCCCTGAGAGGGAAGCGATGTTGACGATAGAACCTTTTTCCTTGTCTTTCATGCCTTTATAAACGAGCTGTGTGAGTTCGACCAGTGAAAAATAATTGAGTTCCATGATGCCCCGCAGATCTTCTTCAGACAGGTTTTCAACGATGTCACCGCCGCCAATCCCGGCTGAATTGAGGAGGCCGGTGATCGGGCCGAATTCGTTTGCTGCGGCCTCGACCAGCTGATCGCGCGCCTGGGGCTTGGACAGATCCGCCCTGACCGCGAATACGTCGCCGCCCCCGCACTCCTGCTTCAGTTCACTCAATTTCTCTTCATTCCGTCCCGTGATCGTCACCCGCGCACCGGCAGCGACGGCTGCTTTTGCCGCAGCATACCCGATTCCGCCGGTCGCCCCGGTGATTAAAATATGCTGTCCTTCCAGCGTTTTATCATGAAATGGAAAGTTCATCAGAATTCCTCCTTTAACTATGTAATGTATGTTACCCGTGAAACCCTGGCGTAAAACGGCATAAAAAAAGAGCCCCGGACGCAGCCGGAGCTCATTACGTTCTACTCTTTTCCCACACCATTCATGATCATCTGCACCGTCATCTCGATCTCCTTCTCGTCATCCCAGTCTTCCTCGGGGAGGAACACATAGCGGACGAGCAGCAGGCCGAAGATGCTGGTCGCCGAGAAGCGCACCACAGCAGGTGACGGGAGGTCGATGATCTGACCTTTCTCTTTGTAGTGATCGACAAGTGCGGTGAATTTTTCAAAAATCTTGCGGGCGATATGTTCCTTGAACTGTTCCTTCAGTTCGGGATGGAACGGGATTTCCTGAATCAGGATTTTAAAGACGGTCATATTATCCTTCAGAAATTCCTGTCGGTTCATGATCATCGCCTTCAGGAAATCCTCATAGCGTTCGTATTTGGCGTCCAATACTTTATTGATATCACGGATCACGAACGGCGCGATCAGTTTGGCCATGGTTGGAGATACGATTGACAGAAGCAGATCCTTCTTCGTTTTATAATGACGGAAAATCGTTCCTTCGGCCACGCCTGCTTTCTTGGCGATCTGGCTCGTCGAAGTGGAGGCGTAGCCTTTTTCGGCAAACATCTCGATCGCAGCTTCCACGATCTTCTGCTGTTTCTCCGTGAACGGTTCCTCCTGTTCGAATAATTGCTTGAAAATATCTTTTTCCTCAGCCATGCGTAAACCCCTAACGTAGTCGTAGTACCTTATATTTTACGGTATTTTTTCAGCGCTGCAACATTGAGGATCATGAACAGCAGTGAAAATCCGGCAAGGACCGAGAGATTGAACAGCAGATCCCCGAAGCCGAACCCGCGAATCATCACATCCCGGAGCGCGCCGGCTGCATAATAGAGCGGCGTCAGAGGCCCTACCCAGCTGAGCCACTCCGAAATCGTATCAAGGTTGAACAGTCCGGAAAAAAAGAGCTGCGGTACGACGACGATCGGAATGAATTGCATCATCTGAAGCTCATTTTTTGCAAACGCCGACAGCAGGATCCCCAGCGTCAGTGCCGTGAACGAAAGCAGTACAATCACGATCAGTACGTTAAAAAAGCTGCCTGCCATCATCATATCGAGTATATAGATGGAAAACCAGGATATCAGCGCCGCCTGCAGCAGCGTCACAATCCCGAATCCAATCACATAGCTCAAGACCATCTCCCAAATCTTGATCGGCGAAGCCAGCAGCCTTTCAAGCGTGCCGGTCGTCCTTTCTCGTAAAAATGAGACCCCGCTCACCAGGAAGACGAAGAAGAACACGAAGAATCCAAGCAGCACCGGCCCGAACGAATCAAACATCCCCATGTCTTCATTTCCATATAAAAAGGTAACCCGGTCTGAGAGTTTCATAGATTGGGATGGAAAGAGAGTCTGGGCCTTCTTCAGCACGGCCCCGTTAACCGACGGGTCGCTCCCTTCGACGGTGATATCAGGCGTTTTGGAATCGTCAAACGTGACGTATCCGTCAAGCTCCCCGTCCTTCATCGCAGAAAGTGCTTCATCTTTATTTTCATAGCCCTCGAAATCATCGAGGTCAAGCTTTGCCTGGAGGGGCTGGGGTACATCGACCACGCCCACTTTCGGTTCATAATCCTCAGAGGAAAACACAAGCGAAAGCATCGTCAAAATCAAAAGAGGGGCGAGGAACATGAGCGCAAGCGTCCGTTTATCCCGGAAAAGCTGCCTGATGATGCGAACGACAAAACCGCTAATTCTCAAGAGAAACACCTCCATTTTTCAAAAATACGTCTTCGATGGAATCCACACCGTACGCGGATTTGATGGACTGGGGTGTGTCGCTCGAAATGATCTCCCCATGCTGCAGGAGCCCCAGCCGGTCGCAGCGCTCCGCTTCATCCATGACATGGGTGGTGATGATGATGGTCCGGCCTTCCTCTTTGAGTGTATGAAAACCATCCCATATCTCTTTTCGGAGCACCGGGTCGATCCCGACGGTCGGTTCATCAAGGAAAAGGACATCTGGATCATGGAGTAGGGCGATCGCCAGCGACAGCCTTCTCTTCATGCCCCCGGAAAACTGATGCACAGGCTTCTCGAGATGGGGGAGGAGGTCGACCAGCTCCATCACTTTCTCGATCTGCTGCTTCCGCTGCGCTTTTTTCAGCCCGTAAAGCGAGGCGGTGAAGTCGAGATTCTCCCTGGCGGTCAGCTCCTCATACAGGGCATCCGACTGTGCCATGTAACCGATCGAAGGATATAAAGTCTTTGCTTTCAGCTCGCTTCCCTTGAAGGTGACGGTTCCTTCTGAAGGAAGCTCAAGGCCGATCATCATTTTGATCATCGTCGTCTTCCCTGAACCGGACGGGCCGAGGAGGCCGTATATTTCGCCGGGTTCGATATCGAGGGAAACATTTTTCAATACATGCTGTGTTTTAAATGATTTTGAAACATCGTTTAATCGAATAATTGGGTTCATGATTTCACACCTTTCGTTGGTGATGTTTGGGTAGTGAGTGATTACTCACTTTTTAATATAAATGGTTTGGGTGGATTTGTAAAGTGAGTAATCACTCATTTATTTACCTTTGAATTCCGCTGTTGGTTTCCGTGAAAGACTTCGCTTTCCGCGGGTAGCCCGTGAGCCTTCTCGTCACTTCGTTCCTGCGGGGTCTCACATTAGCTACTCTTCCCGCAGGAGTCTTCGCCTTTCACTCCAACCAACAGCTGGAACAGGCTTAAAAGAATGATTACAAACCACAACGTAACTTTGTATAAAATAAAAAGCATGAAACATTCATCGAATGTCCCATGCTTTGGTGTATGCGTTCAGCTTTTTATTGATTAATCTACTTTGTCATTCTCCCACTGATAGCTCCAGAAGACTTCGGTGGTGACCCATTTCAGGGCTTCCGGGTCGTTTGTTTTCAGGCCTTTTTCGAGATCCTGCAGCATCCAGGCTGTCTGGGAGATGTGGGCTTTCAGCGTTTCGATTTTTTGATCCCTTACTTGGGTGATATCGTTGACGATATCCGGTTCGCCCAGTTCTTCGCGGCAGTCCTTGGAGAACGCCAGGCAGTGCAGTTTCGGACGTGCATCCTTCGGCAGGCGGCGCACCGCACGGACGACCGCACGCGCCGTCGCTTCGTGGTCGGGGTGGACCGAGTAGCCTGGGTAGAAGCTGATGATCAGCGACGGATCGAGTTCTTCGATCAGCTCCGTCACCATGTTGGCAAGCTTCTCATCGTTCTCAAATTCGAGCGTTTTATCTCGGTAGCCCATCATTCGGAGGTCTTTGATGCCCATCGCTTCGGCTGCTTTTTTGAGTTCTTTCTTACGGATGAGCGGCAGTGATTCACGGGTTGCAAACGGGGGATTCCCTAGATTGCGCCCCATTTCACCTAGTGTGAGGCATGCGTACGTCACAGGTGTGCCGCTGTTTATATGGGTTGAAATCGTTCCGGATACGCCGAATGCTTCATCATCCGGGTGCGGAAAGATGACCAGTACTTGTTTTTCTTTTTCCATTTTGGACTCTCCTTTCTTAATTAAACGGAGTTGGGCTGATCTCAAGTGCAACGGCAAGCTTTCCGTCAGCACCGTGACCGGCCATGAGCAGGCGGCCGTGCTCATCCATTTCGTAGTGGGTGAGGCCTTCTGCGTAAATCCAGCCAAGCTCGATCTTCAGACCGACACGGAAAGGTCCGTCCCCGATGATTTTCCCGTGTTCGTAATTGACCTTCGCATTGCGGATATAGGCGCCCGCATTGAAAAAGCCGTCGTTGAAATGAGCGGCGTACGCCCCGTTCGTCGTTTCCAAATGTATGTAGACATCCTGACGGGCGAATTGATTGATCAATCCCTGCGCGTCATCGATCTTGATCGGTTCCATTCCATTTCCTCCTTAGATACAGAAAAGACTCTTACGTATTATGTTCCATTTTACTAAAGTTTTTCGGTGAAAGCGAAAAGTCTGTTTAGAAGGCTGCCACGTTTTCAGATGGGGAGATGGGGGAAGCACCTGAGACAGCTTGGGTGGATGGAGAAGCTGGAATGAAAGGATATAAAGTCATTTTTAAATGGGTTTTGACAAATTTTCTTTTCTTTTAACCGAGCTGTACCTTTTTGCTTAAGGGAATGCCATTTTTAATACTATTCCTACTTTAAGCAGGCTATGAACACACCCCTCAAAGCCTGGAATATTAATATAGTAATATTAATTGCGCCACTTTCGATATTATTGCGCCAAATTTTATTTAATTGCGCCACTATCTTGATAATTGCGCCGAATTCCAATTAATTGCGCCACTTGTCGAAAAATCGTTATCCGCCGCCGGCCACTCCCGCCAAATGCACACACAAAAAAGGTGCCAGGCACAAATCATCCAATCTGTGCCTGGCACCCATACCCTAAAAGCAAAATATTATTTTTCAAAACGATTATAAGCACCATGCATAACCGGGCCTACATATTCGTTCAATTTAAAGCCGTGTTTGATCGCAGCCGTGACGAATTTTTTCGCATTTTGGACTGCTTCCTTCACATCCTGGCCGTTTGCAAGGTTGGATGTGATGGCCGCAGCGAACGTGCAGCCGGCGCCGTGGTTATAGGATGTTTCCACTTTTTCTTCTTCCAGCAGCGTGAACTCATTGCCGTCGTAGAAGAGGTCAAGCGCTTTGTCGTGTTCGAGCTGCTTGCCGCCTTTGATGATGACGTTCTTCGCGCCGAGGTCATGAATTTTCTTGGCGGCTTCTTTCATGCCGTCGATCGTTTTGATCGGGCCGGTCTGTGCAAGCTGGCCTGCTTCGAACAGGTTCGGCGTTACGACTGTCGCGCGCTGAAGGAGGTGCTCCCTCATGGCGTCGGTCGTTTCGGGGTTCAGTACTTCGTCTTCCCCTTTGCACACCATGACAGGGTCAATCACGACTTTATCCAAGCCGAATTGGTCGATTTTCTTAGCTGCAAGCTCGATGATTTCAACCGTTCCGAGCATGCCTGTCTTCATCGCGTCGATTCCGACGGAAAGGACTGTTTCCAACTGTGCTTCCAGTGTGTCGATCGAAAGCGGGTGGACATTATGGTGCCAGTGGTTGTTCGGGTCCATGGTGACGACAGTGGTCAGGGCGGTCATTCCGTACACGCCGTGTTCCTGGAATGTCTTCAGGTCCGCCTGGATGCCGGCGCCGCCGCTCGTATCGGATCCTGCGATTGTAAGGGTCTTTTTCAAAGTCATGGGTGATTACCTCCTATTGTCGTGTCCATTTTTTGTCTGAATAAAGGATATAATACTGCCGGCGTAATTACAAATGTTCAATCTTTTGAACCACGAAAAAAGCCCGTCCGTTATCGCGGGACGGGCTTTCAGTCAAATCAGAAAGGGCTGGCGTTATTCGCCCTTGCTTCTTTTGAAGCGACGATGACGAGTTTGCCTTTGTCGAGCTCTTCTTCGTAGGTATCGGCTTCGGTCTGGTTCATGCCGACGGCTTTCATTTTCGTACGCAGTTCATCACCGCGGCTTTTGAACAGGTTACCCATGCTTTCGATCATGCCCTGTTCCTTTACGCCGATTGATTCGGTGTGTGTACCTTCAGTGATGTCCTCTGAACGTTTTTTGTCATGTGCGAAGACATAAATGTCATCCTTTGTGAAACCTTCCGTTGTCAGTGATTCGATTTTTGTTTTCGCTCCTACTACGTTTTCGACGACTTCTACTTTATACATATTTCTCACCCTCCTTGGAAATTTGTTTCCTAATGTGTTCTTGTTCCTGCTTTTCCCGCTCATTTCAAATTAAAACTTCCATAATATAGCAATACATTTTAATAGAATAATTGTTTCCAAGATTCGACATATTTTCATATAATAGAGATAGAGGAAGGTGAAGGACTTGAGTACCCAATATGAAAAGATAAGGAAAATGGAAGGGATTTTGGAAGAGTTGAAGGCGAGTGAGAGAGAAACAGGCGCGACGGCGGCTGTTCAACATAGAAGCAGGAGCGGGAGGAACTCATGGAAGGTGATGACGGGAATTCTGTCGTTTTGGAAAAACAGATTTCTGCTCGTGCTGCTGGTGATTATTTTAGCAGTGGGAGGGACCGCGGCATTCATGTATACGTGGCTGTCGGGCTCCACTTTCACGGAGGAGAAGGGCTCGTTTGTTGAACGGATCCAGGATATGAGTTCGCTTGCGACCGCCCAGGGGTTTGTGAAGGCGGTCATCGAGCAGGAGGACAATCAGATTTTTGGAAGAGAAATCGGTGCGGATCTGCCCGGGACGAAGCGGAAGCTATTGATGGTGGTACCGGGGACGGTTCTCGCGGGTGTTGATTTACAGCAGGTTGATAAAAACGATATAGTGGTAGATGAAGAGAAGAAGGAAATCCAATTGACGCTTCCGCGTGCATCGATCCTCCAGGCTCCGTCACTCGACACGGACAATATCAAGACGTTTTCCGTGGAGGGGATCTTCCGGAGTGACGTTGACTGGAATGAAGGCTTTGCCCTTGCCGAAGTGGCCAAGGACATGATCAGCCAGGAAGCGGTGGACCAGGGACTTTTGCAGGCTGCTGAGAAAAATGCAGAAAAGTCGCTGAAAGGATTCTTTGAACAATTAGGCTATAAAGTGACCATCACGTACGAGAACTAGAAAGGATGTTCCGCGTTGTCATCTGCTGTTTTTAAAAATGACTGGTCTGAAGTCCTCGGGGAGGAGCTTCAGAAAGACTATTATCTGAATTTGAGAGAGTGGCTGAAGGGTGAATATCAGGCTTCGGCCACCCATCCATCGATGTACGATATCTTCAATGCGTTTCATTACACGCCGTATCAGGATGTGAAGGTCGTCCTCTTGGGGCAGGATCCTTATCACGGGCCGAATCAGGCGGAAGGGCTCAGCTTTTCCGTCAAAAAAGGCGTCAAGGTGCCTCCGTCGCTCCGTAATATGTATAAGGAACTTCACGATGATATCGGGTGTAATATCCCGCAGCACGGGTCGCTCGTCAATTGGGCGGAGCAGGGTGTCCTGCTTTTGAATACCGTCCTGACGGTGGAGGAGGGGAAAGCCCATTCTCACCAGGGAAAAGGCTGGGAGACGTTCACCGACAAGGTCATCACCCTGTTGAATGAACGCGAAAAGCCGATGGTGTTCCTGCTTTGGGGGAAACCGGCCCAGAAGAAACGTGCACTGATTGATGAATCCAGGCACAAAATTATCACTGCCCCGCATCCGAGTCCGCTGTCTGCCCACCGTGGTTTCTTCGGGAGCAGGCCGTATTCGAAGGCCAATCAATTTTTAAAAGAAAAAGGGATGAATGAGATCGACTGGTGCATTGAATAAGGCTCTTTTCGCATACATTGTTGCTTTTCACCCAAGAAGGATTTTCAGCTTGTCCGTCTGTTGTTTGAACTTGAGTTCGAAAAGAGCACGTCCAAAAGCTGCATTCAGGCTTCAAGCCGATTTCCGAAAGCAGCAACTTTTTTAGAAAACAGCCTTGAATAAAGAAGTTGTTTCACGTGAAACATTCCTTAACCCCTCGATCTGCAAGCGTGAGAGGGGTTTTAGTCTTGCAGGGAGGCTTTAATATGGTGGAAAATGAAAAGCGGATCAACTGCTTCAAGTGCCGTTACTTTTATACAACATGGGAACCAGCCCACCCGAGGGGGTGCAGGGGATACAGCTTCAAGACGAAAGCGATGCCGTCCACGGTGGTCCTTCAGTCATCGGGGCGTCCGTGTTTGAAGTTTGTCAGGAAACCTCAGTGAGGGCGCTGAACATATTTGATTATGCTTCCATTTAGAAGTAGGATATAGATAATGAACGAAAGCGTTGCGAAAGGAGGAAGCACGGAATGAATATTCCTCATCAAAGTATCATCAAACAAATGGAACGGGAGCTCGCAAAGGCAAAATCTGCGGAAAAATCACAGCAGATCCGGGAGCATATCAACTCGATCAAAGTGCTGTGCGAAGTCCTGCTTGAAGAAAACAGCCAGGCAGGAAGCTTCACCGCTCCCATCCAGCCGCAGCAGACCGTCCCATACATCTCCGCCCAGCAGCAACAGCCTGAACGGCGGCCGGTGCAGATCCAGAAGGACGAACCGCTGGAGACAGACGATGGAGCAAACGGGGATTCATTGTTTGATTTTTAATAAAATCGGGGGTATCCCCCTGAATACAAGTGGAGGAGCAGAATCATGAAAACATTCATTATCATCGGAGCGCTCAGTGCGTTCTTCTCGGTCGGCCTCGGGGCGTTCGGTGCCCATGCGCTCGAAGGCAAGATCTCTCAAAAATACATAGATACTTGGAATACTGGTGTCCTTTATCAAATGTTCCACGCAATCGGCATCATCATCATCGGTGTCCTGATGGGAACCGTCTCACCGACATCCCTATTATCATGGTCGGGCTGGCTGATGGTGATCGGGACGATCCTGTTCTCGGGAAGCCTGTATGTCCTGAGCCTGTCCGGCATCAAGGTGCTTGGAGCGATCACACCACTCGGGGGAGTGAGCTTCCTTGCAGGGTGGATCCTGCTTGTGATCTTTGCGGCGAAGACGATGTAGGGATTTCCGGCTCTTGAATGATAAACATAGAGAGACTGGGGCAAGTATTTTAATCTAAGTCAAACCCGAACTAGTTAGAAATTAGTTCGGGTTTTTTAATAGTTTTATACAGATGGGTGTTTATAATTAGCATGTTCCAGCGGTTGATTGGAGTGCAAGACGTAGACTCCTGCGGGAAAAGCGTGTTAGGTGAGACCCCGCAGGCGAAGCCGAGGAGGCTCACCAACCGCCCGCGGAAAGCGAAGTTTTGCACGGAAATCAATAGCGGTGATCAGAGTCTGATTTTACTAGCACACAGGTCTAACAAACCCAATTTAATTCTCGTTAAGCTTCTCAATTAAATCCTTCCATAAATCATCCCAGGTACCGTTGAATTCTTTCCATTGACCGTCCTCTAATACTTCTAACACTTTCCCTTTTCCTGATATAAACTCAATCGTCCTGTCATCGTCTTTATATGTGACGATCGGCAGCTCAACTTTGATTGTATTGATTTGAGGATGCTTCCGTAAAAACATTTCGTAATCAGAAGCATCATCAAGTCCTTTTTGCACTTCCTCGCCTATCAATGAGTTCACTTTCGAGTGTCGTAATTCTTCTGCCAGTCCTCTTTGTTGATGCAGAGTCTCAAAAATGTCCTCAAACGTGATGACTCTTGTTTCGGTTGTGATTTTTTTATGTTGGTTGAATGAATACAGTTTCGTATGGGCCACTATATGCGTGATATTTGCTAACACAACGATGAGTATGACCACGCCCAATAGGATACTGATTTTTTTCATGGATTTGTCCCCCTCGGATTGCTGCAACTTTTCCCTTTTTTAAAAAATAGCTACCTATATTTTACCATATGATGCTATCAATCTTGTGTTTTCCGAGTCGAATGAAAGGGGGATGCAAAATCCAAATAAAAAAAGTGTCCAAAATGAAATTTTGAACACTTGGGAATCTTCTTATCGCGGAGAGTAGTTTGTTAGTCCGCCGGTGCCGTTGAATGGATATTCGTATTCGATTTCTTCGTCGAAGGTGATGTAGTCGAGATAAATCATCGGAATCAGATAGCGCGTTCCCGACTGGGGATCGCTCAGGATGAGATGATCACGTCCGGCTGCCTCGATGACGCCTTTGAATATTTTTGCATTCCACTGTGTGTTGTTTTCGAATGTCGTGTACACAGTCGCGACTTTGCCTTTGTTGAGGCGGAGGATGTTCTCGATATATGATTCTTCAACAGGCAGCATGCCGGGGATGTTCTGGGACGGTCCCGGGGCATTTTTTTGTGCAGGCGGCTGCATGGCATTATATTGAGCCTGCTGGCCCTGGCCCTGCATGCCGGTGCCGTAGTACTGACGATAAGGGTCATACGCTTGATACCCCTGGTAATAAGGGTTGTATTCTTGATTTGACAAGTGATATACCTCCTTGAAAACATGGATTTTAACGCGTTCGGAGCCCTGCATGTTAATAGGCTTTTGGACAATCCGCCCTGGTCGGGATGAAGAAGCAGTGTGCCTTGAATCGGCCCGAGTTGGTCTGGTTATACCACTGTGGCGGACAATCTCCCTCCGGCCGGAAAAACCATAGCGCATTTGAAGCGGGATGGAATCTCTCACCTTTAATGGCCCTTCTGGCAAGATTGATGTCCTTCTCCCTGGCCCGCTGATAGAAGTAGCCTTTTTGCGTGGCCTCAAATCCGCCGGGCTTTTGGAACACCATGCGCTGGATCGTATTGATATCCTTGAAGTCAAGGCATCCCACCCGCACACGGTTGATCCCGGTGTTCCCGACCAACAGCATCCCGAGCTGACCATCACCCTCTCCTTCTGCCCTCATCAACCGGGCGAGGAGCTTCACTTCCTTCTCATTAAAGGGAACAACAGCCATCTTCCCACCTCAATTCAGAAGATGCTTTCTGTCTCACTAATTCATGTCTATGTCCGTATGGAAAAAGATATTCTTATATTTAGGGAGTGAAAGATGAATCATCTGACCCGGCCCTTTTTCAAAATGGGCTCATTCTTACGTAACCGGACATTTTTCCAGCCGTCTAATGGAGTATAGGAAGAAGTAACAATGAGCATCATGAGAAAACATAATGGGGGATGAAGATGAAAAAAAGCAGCCTATTCAAATCAGCCGCACTCGCCCTGACCATCACGGCGCTGAGTGCATCAAGTGCAGGGGCCTCGGGATTCCATTTGATCAAGAAAGGAGACACACTATGGGGGTTATCGCAGAAATACGGGTTGACGGTGGACCAGCTGATGGACAGCAACAACCTCAGTTCAAGTTTGATTTATGCCGGTGATAAGCTCCGTTTTGAAAAAAGGATCACCATCGAAAAAGGGGACACCTTATGGAGCCTCGCGAAGAAACATCATACGACAGTCGGGCAGCTGAAACATGTGAATGGACTGAAATCCGACACAATCTATGCCGGACAAAAACTGATCATTCCGGCGTTCGTGCTGGTAAGGACGGGGGATACATTATGGGGGATCAGCCAGACATACGGCTTGACCGTAGATGAATTGAAGAGGAATAACGGCTTGAAAAGCAGCCTTATTTTTACCGGGCAGGTCCTGAAAGTGAATAAGGTCACACCGGACAAATCGACGGGTTATGATGCCGACAAGATCATTCCCGGGTTGACACCGCGTCCGGGCTATTACTATACGGCGGAGGAGCCGAGGAAATTCATCCTTCAATCCGCCAACGACGATTATTATTTTACAAGAGTCGAAGTCATCGGTGCCGGTACTGACATCGGCTCCCTGAAAAAACAGGCGCAAAATGAGCTCCGCCTGCTCGGCAAGGTGACCGAACTCCCTTCTGATAATTCACTGCCGTTTTACAAAGGGTCGGAATTCGTGATGCATGCCCATGACTCAGACGTACAGAAGAACATCGTGGTAAAAAAAGTGGACGGCGTCCTGCTGAAGTTTACGATCCATTTCCGGAATGCGGAGGAGTCGGAGGGGATCGTGCCGGAAATACTGAAGATGCTGAACACGATCGAGATAAAATAAAGAAAAAAGCAGTCCGCCTGGGTTTGACCAGGCGGACTGCTTTTTAATTCTTATACGTGAAGGAACTTTTCAATCCCATCTTCTTCTAAAAGGTTGCCGACATAGAATGCACCGAATTCGCCGTAGCGTGCGCTGACTTCGTCGAAGCGCATTTCGTATACAAGCTTCTTGAATTGAAGAACGTCATCTGCAAACAGCGTAACGCCCCATTCATAGTCGTCAAAACCGACAGAACCGGTGATGATCTGCTTGACCTTGCCTGCGTATTGACGGCCGATCATGCCGTGGCTCTTCATCATCGCGCGGCGGTCTTCCATCGGAAGCATATACCAGTTGTCATTGCCCTGACGGCGCTTGTCCATCGGATAGAAGCAGACATGCTTCGCTTTCGGAAGAATCGGATAGATGCGCTCCTGAACATAAGGGTTCTCATACGGATCGCCCTCAGTCGGCATGTAGTTTCCGAGCTCAACGACTGAAACGTAAGAGAATGTCGGGATCGTGAATTCAGCAATTTTCAGCTTGTTGAATTCGTTTTCGAGTTCATTCAATTCTTCCATCGTCGGACGAAGGATCATCATCATGAAGTCCGCTTTCTGCCCAACGATTGTGTAAAGGGCGTGGCTTCCTTCTTTTGCAGCCTGAGTCGTATTCAACTTATCTAAGAAACGGCGGTATTCAGCGATTGCCGCTGCTCGTTCTTCACTCGGAAGCATCTTCCATGAAGTCCAATCCATCGCACGGAAATCATGCAGCGAATACCAACCATCCAATGTTTGTGCTGGTTCTGCCATGTTCAATCACTCCTTATATTCTATTTCCAATTGGGCTCTTTTCGCATTGGTTGCCGCTATAAACATAAGGGAATGGTTAATCGGTTATATGTCCGCAGCCTGTTTAAGGATCCTTTCGAAGAGAGCACTTCACGAGCTCCAATCAAATAAACAGAACAGGTGCGAAAAGCAACAACCCATTAAAAGAGCCTTGCATTTTCACTATATCATAGTTTGGTCAAAGAAGAAGAACGTGAAACCCAAATGTCGTTAAAATGGCACAATTATAGGATAGGAAGCGTTTTTACGGAACACACTAAAAGGTGTTACATAAGGGATTGTCTGCATGGTATACCGGGTATAGGAATGATGGATGTCGAAGGGGAATTTTTTGAAAACAAAGACTTTACCGGTGTAACCGAATACATTTTCCCTTTTCCTTGAATTCCTATATGAGTAGAGTATTCTAAGAATGGATATGTATAAATCAAGGAGGTTCCTCTATTGAGTAACTTATTTACGACACTGACAGATAAAATCAAAGGCAAAGAATTGAAGATCGTCTTCCCGGAAGGAAAAGACGAACGTATCGTACGCGCTGCTTCCCGTCTGGCAAGCGACGGCATCCTGACTCCGATCATCATCGGGAATGCGCTTGAAATCCAAACGGTTGCAGATCAATCAGGCGTGAAGATTGACGGCTGCGAACTCGTCGATCCTGCATCTTTCGAGGGCATGGACGACCTTGTGAAAAGTTTCGTCGAGCGCCGTAAAGGAAAAGCGACAGAAGAAGATGCGAAGAAAATCCTTCTGGACGGCAACTACTTCGGAACGATGCTTGTATACACTGGACAGGCACACGGCCTGGTAAGCGGCGCTGCCCACTCAACGGCTGACACGGTCCGCCCAGCGCTTCAGATCATCAAGACAAAAGAAGGCGTACGCAAAACATCTGGCGTGTTCATCATGGTGCGCGGCGATGAGAAATACGTATTCGCCGACTGTGCGATCAACATTACTCCTGACAGCCAGGACCTTGCTGAAATCGCAGTTGAAAGCGGAAAGACTGCAAGCATGTTCGACATCGATCCGCGCGTGGCGATGCTGAGCTTCTCCACGAAAGGATCTGCTAAATCAGCAGAAACTGAAAAAGTAGTAGAAGCCGTGACGATTGCAAAAGAAAAGTCTCCTGAACTGACAGTAGACGGCGAATTCCAATTCGACGCAGCCTTCGTCCCATCCGTTGCAGAGAAAAAAGCACCGGGCGCAGACATCCAGGGTAACGCCAATGTATTTGTATTCCCAAGCCTTGAAGCAGGGAACATTGGCTACAAAATCGCCCAGCGCCTAGGAAACTTCGAAGCAGTAGGCCCGATCCTTCAAGGGTTGAACGCCCCTGTGAACGATCTTTCCCGCGGATGCAACGAGGAAGACGTATATAAATTGGCATTGATTACGGCTGCTCAGGCGCTGTAAGGATTTGTTGAAGGGAAGCTGGACTCTATTTGAGGGGTCCGGCTTTTTTTGTTGTGGGTGTGGTTTTGGTTTGTACCTGGTACAGGGTTGATGGATGGTACCATGTACAAAACGAGGTGAATGTACCAGGTACAGGCGAGTAGATTTGTACCCGGTATACCAGTTAACGGGGGGCAGCGGGGTGCCTGGCTCGATTGGGTTAGTTTGAGCCAGGCTCAATTTAAGTGATTTGAGCCTGGCTCGTTTTAGCCGGATTGAGCCAGGCTCAGAAAAGGGAATCTGTGCCTGGCACAAATCAATGCCATTGTTCCTGGCACAAAATTGCCGTTCTGTGCCAGGAACAAATCCCGCCTACTGTGCCTGGCACAATACACCCTATTTGTGCCAGGTACCAATCCCCTCGCCTGCATACGAACCCAGATCCGAGTTCCAATCCCAATCCCCCCAAGTGCCAGCCACCCCCCAACCAATTTATGATATAATAAACCCGCATGTTTTCAGTGAAGGAGAAGCGTTATGGATAAGGAAAAAACGTATGCACTGCTCCGTCAGGAACGGTGGAGGGTGATTGATCAGTCGAGTCTCGGGCCAGTGTTCGGGGCGCTGCAGTCTTTTGCAATGGATGATACATTGTGTACGGCTGTGGGAGCTGACCAGTCCGATCCGGCTGCCCGTTCGTGGGTTCATCATCAGACGGTGGTGCTTGGTATACAGGATACGAAATTGCCGTTTCTTTCTGAGGCGTTACGCGTGTTGGAGGAAGCTGGTTATCAATATATTGTGAGGAATTCCGGAGGTTTGGCCGTTGTGCTGGATGAAGGGGTTCTGAATTTGTCACTCGTGTTCCCCGATTCGGAGAAAGGGATCGATATCAATAGAGGATATGATGCGATGTGGCTGCTCGTCCAGGAGATGTTTAAGGATTTCGGGGCGGAAATGGAAGCGAAGGAAATCACGGAATCGTACTGTCCGGGAAGCTATGATCTGAGCATCGGTGATCGGAAGTTTGCGGGGATTTCGCAGCGGCGGATCCGGAACGGTGTAGCGGTTCAGATTTATCTGTGTGTGAATGGAAGCGGCTCAGAGCGTGCGGAGCTGGTCCGCCGTTTTTATGAAACGGGGCTTAAGGGTGAACAGACCAAGTTTACGTTCCCGTCGATCCGCCCTGAGGTAATGGCTTCATTGTCGGAGCTCCTCGGTGTCGAGCTGACCGTGCAGGATGTGATGCTCCGCTTCCTGCAGGCGCTGAAGTCGTTCAGCGGCGGGATTTACGCCAGTGCCCTTCAGGGTGAAGAGTACACGATGTATGAAACGTATTACCAGAGAGTCGTGGAGCGGAATGAGAAGGTATTGGGTGAATAAGCATTGCAAAGATTAAATGGCACAGGTCCATTTGGTCTTTTTTATTTTAAAAAAAGCTGTTTTCTAAAAGATTGTTGCTTGTCGTAAATAGGCTTGTAGCCGGGTGGAGCTTGTGGACGTGCTCTTTTCGAACTCTAGTTCAAACTAGGGACGCGTGGACAACCCGAAAATACCCAATTTACGGTATTTTCTTGTATGTATAGCAACAAAGCATGCGAAAAGAGCCTAAAAAAAGACTATCCAAGAAGGATAGCCTCTGCCATTAGATCTCTTTTTTTGAAATGTACCAGTCGATATATTCTATATTTTCCTCTTCTGCCCGCTTTGCGGCTTCTTCCTGGGACTTCGGCGGGGAGACGACCACTTTTTCACCTTCCTGCCAGTTGGCCGGTGTGGACACCCCGTGTTCATCCGTTGCTTGAAGGGCTTTGACAAGCCTGAGGATTTCCTGCATGTTCCGTCCGGTTGTCAGCGGGTAATAGATGATTGACCGGATGGTTTGCTTGTCATCGATTACAAAGACCGCCCGGCTAGTTTCGACCTGGCTTTCTCCCGGCATGATCATCCCGTATTTCATGGCGACATTTCTATCAAGGTCGGCGATGACGGGGAATTCAATGGACGTATCGAAGTTTTCTTCAATACTCCGGATCCATGCGATATGGGAGGAGACGCTATCCACACTCAAGCCCAGGAGCTCCGTGTTTAATTGATTCAGCTCCGGATAAATTTCCTGAAAAGCAACGAATTCTGTTGTGCAGACAGGTGTGAAATCAGAAGGATGAGAGAATAAAACCACCCATTTCCCCTTGTAATCTTTCAAGCTGATATTTCCGCGGCTGGTTGCTGCTTCAAAAGCCGGGGCTGGATCCCCGATCCGTGGCATGGTCAACTGCTGTTGTTCTGCTTGAATTTGTTCCATGTTTAATCCCTCCTGTGTGCTGACTACCTACATAAGGATGAATACCACAATCTGGTTAAAGATAATCAATTGGACATCGGATTGAATCGAAAGTCACGCCGCTTTCTTTTAAATCAAATCCCTTACTGGAAAAAATTGAAACTTTCCAGCTTCTCCTTCGTAATGTTAGGTACTATCTATTTTATTGGAGGAGAACAGCTTGTATTTAACAGTTGATATAAACGAAGCAGGTTATGCAGGGAATACGAATGTGCTGAAGGATATCCGTTTCTCCGTCGGTCCCGGGGAGCTTGTCGGGTTGATCGGGCCGAACGGGGCGGGGAAGAGCTCCACGATCAAATCGATTCTCGGGATCCTCAAGCATGTGGACGGCAAGGTGGAGGTGGGGGATTATGCGTATATCCCGGAGCGGCCGATTTTTTATGACCGCCTCACGTTATGGGAGCATATTGATTTTCTCCTTTCCACGCTCGATGTCCCGGAAGAGGAATTCAAGCTGGAGGCGAAGAGACTGCTGGAGTTTTTCCAGCTGTCGCAGCGGATTCACCACTATCCTGAGAGTTTTTCGAAAGGGATGCAGCAGAAGGTTATGCTGATCCTTGCGTTTTTGAAAAAGCCTGATCTGTATATTATTGATGAACCCTTTATGGGGCTTGATCCGAATGCGGTGAAGAAGCTGCTGCAGCTGATCGCCGATGAAAAGAAGCGCGGGGCCGGCATCCTGATGTCGACTCATGTGCTGGATACTGCCGAGAAAATCTGCGACCGGTTTGTCCTGATCTCGAACGGGAAGCTTGTGTTGCAGGGGAAATTGGAGGAGGTCCAACGCGACAGCGGCCTTCGGGAAGGTTCGCTGTTTGATTGTTTTGATCTGCTGACGGAGCGTGACAGCCATGCGGGCTAGCACGTTGTTCAGGAGGAGGCTGGCTGCTGAATGGGGTTACCAATGGGGCGTCATGAAGACGGTCCTGGACTGGACGATTGTCGTTTATCTGGTTATCCCGGTCATGATTGCGGCTCCTTTCGTCTACGCAGATATGTGGGAGCACAGCGGCCTCTACTGGAGCGGGCGGCTTCCCTTCACCATTTTGTTCGTGCTGATTCTGCTGGTGACGGCCGGAGGGAATTTCAGGGCCTATTTAATGGAGGCAGATCTTTTGTACCTCCTTCAGAAAAAGAAACTTCTTATTCCTTTTAAACGTCTGGGATTTTTATATTCTGCGGCGGGTTCGGTGATCGGGGTGTTGGCTGCAGGTGTCATTACGCTTCCTTTGTTCGCTGGCGTGTATGGGATGAAAGCCGTTGAGGTGCTGCCTTTGTTGGCAGCGGCGCTAGCGGTGAAGCTTGTTTTTATGACGGTAAAAAAGTTCACTTCTAAGGGAGCGGTTATATTTTCGGTGTTCGTGCTGCTCACGGCCGGAGCAGTGCTCATGGTGACGAACGCAGCCCCCGCATTGGTCGGCGTCTTTAGTCTTTTCATTGCGGCCGCGGTCGTTTTCTACCATTTGAAGCAGATGCCCAGCTCAGACCGCTGGTTCATGAAAGAAATTGAAATCGAGAATCGGGAAAAGGTCAGGTATATCAAGCTGATCCTGACGTACTCGATGGAAGTGGAAAAGGAACCTGTCAACCAGAGGAACAGGCCGCTCCTTATGTTCAGGGGGTCGAAGCGGATTTTTAAAGGAGAACGATCGAAAGAGTATGGCCTATTGGAGCTCGTGGTGAAGGGCTTTTTGCGAAGGAACTATTTAACGCTTTATATCCAGATGTTCCTCTTGACCATGTCGGCGGTCATCGTATTGCCGATTTGGCTGAAATGGCTCGTCTTTGCCGGCTTCGCGCTTTTCATCCAGTCGTGGCTGAAAAGCCTGTTCAAGAAAATGCTGGACAGCCCGTTTTTTTCGGTCGTCCCTTATGATAAAAAGCTGGAAGATCCGGTGTGGGGGAGGTTTAGGAAACTGTTCGCCTTTCCGGTTATCGGACTGGCAGGTATGGCGGTGGTTATATTCACAGTCATTGGACTGATCGTCTGACTGGATTGGAGAATGGTAGAGTTTGAGGAGGCGGGGGTGAGATGAAGATTCAGCTGCATACCGACCGGTGTATCCGTGTCGGCTATTTCCCCTGATTCGCACATATAATTAAAGAGTTCGCACATATATGGGGAATTTCGGTTTGACCCCCTAATTCCTGACGAATTCTTTATAAAACTAAATGATTCTTAGTTTTTCATTTTTATCATTTCCTTCTTCACTTTTACCAAGGGGAGATGACTCTACTTCAGCGTCAAGCCAAAACCGCTTGACCCTTTCGTTCCGCCATCTGGGGGGTTAGTAAGTGAAGAAGGAGTATTCCTGCCTTTTTAAAGGCTCAAGGCCATTTCTTCAGGGAAGCCAATATCCTTGTATTTCTCATTGAACTTTACAGGAGACATCCTGCCCAGGCTCCCATGGTAGCGTCGATAATTATAAAATTCCATGAAATCGTCAATTTCGTAATAAGCTTCTTCAAAGTGTTCGAATTCATTACGCCTGAATACGTCTCTTTCTAAAATGCTGAAAAACGACTCAATATAGGCATTATAGTTTGGTGATCTAGGAGGAATCCTCTCATGGAAAACCATATTTTCTTCGCAAAATCCACCGAAATGGTTACTGACAAATTGAGGTCCATTATCTGTTCTAATAACGATACAATGGCCATCTATTTCTTCTATCTCCTGTAACTCACGTCTAATGATGGCTTCATTAAGCATTCCCGTAATATCCTTGGCAGTGCACCTTGGCCCTCTATAATATCCAACGATGGCGCGGGCAAACACATCAATCGCACAGGCGACAAAGAAAAACCTTCGGCTTCCTGAGATGGACCCATATTTGATATCAAGCTGCCAAAGTTGATTAGGAGCCGTAATGAACCGTTTTCGTACAAGTCGTTTTGGATACTTCGGGTTGCCCGTTCGTTGGGGAAGAAGAATCCCTAACTTCCTGCACAACCTCGCAACCTTTTTGTGATTAATTATAAGGTCGTGATGATCTTTTAGAAATTGAGTGAGGTTCTTTACACCATAGTTTTCGCCATCCCCCTCAATGGCTTCCATGAGGTATTCTTCTATCTGTTCATCGGGAATCATTTCTCCTGTATTTGTCTTAGAGTAACCTGGAATCGGACGGCCTCTTTTTTCCTCAGCTGTAAAAGCTTCTTCAATGCCGTTATGGTAGTAATAAAGGGATCGATTAACCCCTGTCACCTTTGAAAGCTTAGTGATGTGAAACCCCTCCTTTGCCCATAGTCGAACCTCATCCAAGACCGTTAGGGCCGGTACTGGGTTTTTTTTAATAAGTTTCTAAGCATGGCCACTTCCAGCTCTTTTTCACCAAGGAGCTTCATCGCCTGCTCATATTTAGCCTTCAACTCCTCTTTTGTCGGCTCAATAGAAACAATAGCTGATGTGGGATCCTCCATCTGTTCTCTTACCTCATCCTCATACTCTTTGATCCACTTCGTAAGGGTAGACCTGGATATCCCTGCATGGCGGGCGATGGACGAGTAATTACCACTTTCTAAAGCCATTCGGACATAGTTTCTTTTGACTTCTTCCAAGGCTTCAATCTTCTTCTTAGGCATTGAAAAATATCCCTCCCTAATTCCTGACATATTTATGTCTCTAGTGTACTTTTTTCAGTACAAATGTGTCCAAAGGAATTAGGGGGTCGTAGAGATTTCGCACTTATATTCAATTTTCCGCACATAAATGAGGAGCTCCCGCACTTAAATCCGTGTGGTGAGGCTGACAAAACAGGGAATACCCCCTTCCACAATAAAAGCCAGCACACCTTTTTTCAAAAAAAGGCATACTGGCTTGGGAACCCTATTAAAAGGGGGCCTCACATATAGAATTTACTCTGCGACCTTCTCCAGGTTACCGTTGCGGTCCATCTTGAAGCGCGGTGCTTTAGCTTCGCCTTCCTCATCGAACAGGACGAGCTTCCTGGCACGGTTCATGATCTGCATGAGTGTTTCGTAGTCTTCCTGCATCGTGACGGAGTTGTTTTCGAGCTCTGCGACTTTCTTTTCAAGCTCTTTGTTTTCTCTCCTAATCTCAGCGATTTCATGCTTCAATCTTTGATTCTCGATTTTTACGATATCCGAGTTCATACTTGTTTGCGCCATGTTCTGCAGGAACGCAATCACTTTTTCGAGTGTGACTTCCCCGCGGAGGCCGGACGGGTTCACCATATGCTTACTGGCCGGTGCCTGAGGAGCGGCGGTCTGCTCTTCGGCTTCCTCCGGAACTTCAGCTTCTGCCTGAGCGGCCTGCTGTGAAAGCTGCTCGGTTGCCGGTACATAATTCTCGAATTGGAACTCCATTTCCTCTTCCGCTTCTTCCATTGATAGAGACATAGCATCAAGCTCTTCCATAGAAGGTGTAGGCGGCCTGTATAATAGCTTCTTCTTTCCGCCCTGATCTTTCCCCAGCAGGCGGTGGCGCTGTTTGCGCTGTTTTTTTGCAAGCTGCAGAGCTTTTTCATACTGGTGGCGCACGACTGCATTCCAGCGGAACCCGCAGGCTGCGGATGTGCGGTTCAGTTTATCCCCGACTTCTTCGAATGCGTTCAATTGTGTGCTGCCTTCGCGTACGTGGCGCAGGACCGTTTCGGCTAAAAGCAGATCGTTTTCTTCGGTCCAGGCATCCTGTCTTGTTTTCATCATTCTCATCTCAACTCCCAACTTTTACTTGAAATTTGTTCGTTGATAAAAGGATGGGCAGTTTTATAGATTTTTATACGAATATGTTAAAAATATTTTGAAGTTGGTAGTTTCGTTGTACATTTCTTCTAATCCAGCTTATTGATTCCCGTGGAATACTACGCTTTCCGCGGGCGGCCGGTGAGCACCTTATTTTTGATTGTCCCTTTAATCGCCGCTATTGATTTCCGTGCAGGACTACGCTTTCCGCGTGTGGCCGGTGAGCACCATGTTTTTGATTGTACCTTACATCGCCGCTATTGATTTCCGTGGAAGACTACGCTTTCCGCGGGTGACCCGTGAGCCTCCTCGGCTTCGCCTGCGGGGTCTCACATTGGTCACTTCTCCCGCAGGAGTCTTCGTCTTCCACTACAATCAAACGCTGGTTTCAAGTAAAATGCCGGCACTACCACTATATGTTGATGTGGAAGATCTTCACGTGCCAACAATTCATCGCGATAAATCTCTACAACCTGGAAATGACGCTCTCTTGCAAATCGCCCCGGAAAACGGTATTCTAGAAATCGATGTTTGTGTGAAAATAATTGATTCGATAGATAGAAAGGGTTGTTGGCAGGTGGCAAACGAATTTAGGGTTTGCGATGATTGTCAGGCCGTGAATTTAAAGACTTTGATTCCGAAATTAAAAGAGATGGATCCGGATGCACCGATTGATATTGCGTGTCAGTCCTATTGTGGTCCAGGACGCAAAAAGACATTCGCCTTTGTCAATAATCGTCCGGTAGCGGCATTGACGGAAGAAGAATTAATGGAAAAGATCGAAAAGAAAATGAAGAAATAAATGCGTGGTTCAGCAAACTTCCTTTAAGGGAGTTTTTTCTTTTCTCCGCTAAAGGACAGTCCTTTAGCGACTTAATGCGCTGAAAGCCCGTCCCTCCCGAATGTTTACCTGGTGTGTTTAAAGGAAATATTTAAGGGATGGAGAATGTTAAGAGGGTAAATGTTTTGTCAAGATGGTGTAAATGGATGAAATTTTTTTGAGAGTGACGGAGTGCCCGGTGTGAGTTGTTCAGGGGACATTTTTATATTTTTTTCGACAAAATTCGAGATGAACGACGGGTACAAAGTCGCTATAATAGAAATATGCTAGTTTAGGAAGAGGGTAGAAGATGGAGTATTCCAAGCAGAAATTGCATGAAGAAAAAGTATTCAAAGACCCTGTTCATCGGTATGTTCATGTAAAGGACCGCGTGATTTGGGATCTCATCGGGACGAAGGAGTTCCAGCGCCTCAGACGGGTCAGGCAGCTCGGTACGACGTATCTGACCTTCCACGGGGCGGAACACAGCCGCTTTAACCACTCCCTCGGTGTTTACGAGATCATCCGCCGCATCGTGGATGATGTCTTTGACGGACGCCCGGAATGGGATCAGGGGGAGCGTCTTCTTTCCCTGTGTGCAGCCCTGCTCCATGACCTCGGCCACGGACCTTTTTCACATTCGTTTGAAAAGGTGTTCCACCTTGATCATGAGCATTTCACGCAGGCGATCATTTTGGGCGACACCGAAGTGAATGGGGTCCTTACGAAAGTCGGGAAGGATTTTCCGAAGCATGTGGCAGAGGTCATCGCGAAGACCTATGAGAACAAGCTTGTTGTCAGCCTGATCTCGAGTCAGATCGATGCCGACCGCATGGATTATCTGCAGCGCGATGCCTATTTTACGGGTGTGAGCTACGGACACTTCGACATGGAACGCATCATGCGTGTGATGAGGCCGCGTGAAGATCAGGTCGTGATCAAGCAGAGCGGGATGCATGCCGTGGAGGATTACATCATGAGCCGCTATCAGATGTACTGGCAGGTCTACTTCCATCCAGTGACGCGAAGTGCGGAAGTGATCCTGACGAAGATTTTACATAGAGCGAAGGAGCTTCATGAAACGGGATACTCTTTCAAGCAGAAACCCCTTCATTTTTACTCACTGTTCACAGGAAGCGTCGCACTTCAGGATTATTTGAAGCTCGATGAATCGGTGATCATGTATTATTTTCAGATTTGGCAGGAAGAAGAGGACGACATCCTGCGCGATTTGTGCGAGCGGTTCATGAACCGCAACCTCTTCAAATATGTGGAATTCGATCCGGCGAAGGAATACAAGAAGCACAGCGAGCTTGAGACCCTGTTTAAAAAAGCGGGCATCGACCCCGAATATTATCTGGTCGTAGACTCATCTTCCGATCTTCCGTACGATTTCTACCGGCCTGGTGAAGAAGAGGAACGCCTTCCGATCCATCTTTTAATGAGAAACAACGAGCTTCGGGAGCTCTCGAGGGAGTCAGATATCGTCGATTCCATCTCGGGCAAGCGCAGAACCGACCATAAATTATACTATCCAGTGGATTTACTATACGACGAATCAACGAAGAAGAATATAAAGAGACAGATACGGACGATTCTGGAACTTTCTTAGAAAAAGGCTGTATGGGTGAATGGTTCGCGCGATCTGTGCGCGGGCATCATCTGCAGGACAGCCCCGACACCTATGCCAACGGAGAATCGCTTATGCAATACTAGGAGTAGGAGATGACGTACATTGTTGAAAGAACATGCAAAACTGATGAGTGCCTTTTTAGCGTCCGGCGAAGTGGTGGGAAGGAAGAAGCTGCAGAAGATGATCTTCATCGCCAAGAAGCTCGCTTTCCCGTTTCAAGAAAAATTCCAATTTCATTTTTACGGCCCATATTCGGAGGAGCTGACCCTGCGCGTCGAGGAGCTGTGCAATATGGGATTCATCTCGGAGGTGCGCGAGAAAAAGGGCGGCTATTACCAGTACCGCTACACCGTCACGAAGGAAGGGGAAGAATTCCTTTCACTCTATGAAAAGGACATCCCGTCCCTGAAGGACTGCCTCACGGACATGAACACGCAGTCTGCCCGCTTTTTGGAGCTTGTTTCAACGGTTTTATATTTTGATAATCTTACAAAAGAAGAAGTCTGCGAGAAGGTCTTCACGCTGAAGAGCAAGCAGAAGTATACCGAAGAAGAAATCGATGAGGCGTTTGCCTATATCGATGGGTTGAAGAAGATTAAGGTTGTTCAATAATTGGATGAAGGGCTGCTCTTAGTGGAAGGGCGGTCTTTTTATTTTATAAATAGGAGGAAAATTACATGCAGCATTATGATTTTACGGAGAGAGAGTTGTTTGTGAACAAGCTAAGGGAAGAAGGGAAAACATTTAGAGCCATCGGTGAAACACTTGGAGTAACTGGGAATAGGGCAAATCAAATTCATAAGATATATAAAAAAAAGGAAAGATACCAATCTGTTGCCCGTGATTATCGAAATGGTGTAAGCAAGGAGACTATTGCAGAGAAGCTCGGATATTCGATGTCTTTGGTTGAATCCTTAATACGGAGAGGAAGAAATAAAGCTCCAAAGCAATAACTTCAGAGCCTCGTGTGAAGCGATTTACTGATCACTCAATCTCTTCCCGCCAACTGCGTAATGGCCTTTCGTCATTTCTTCGATGAAGACGACGATTTTGTCTTCTGAGGCGCCGGTGGTTTCGCTGACGGCCTGGGTGACTTTTTCGACGAGGGCTTTCTTTTGGTCTTCTGAACGTCCTTCGAGCATTTTTACGGTAATGTAAGGCATTATGATTCGCTCCTTATCCTTGATTTTGATACAATCGTGGGTAGAACCCTGCTTTTACTGTAATCCTGTCGGGGTAGGGAAGCAAGCGTAAGTTGAAAGTCATGAGCAGGACTTTTTCTGTATACTATTGAATAAGAAAGTAAACCATTTTTAAAGGAGTACATAGTTTGGATACTTTTCGCAGTTTTTTTGAATCCATTTCGGTCTTTTCGCTTGAAGAGCTTCCGTTTGTGGTCATTGCATTGGTGCTCGCCTTCACGGTCCATGAGTTTGCCCATGCGTTTGTGGCCTATAAATTCGGGGACACGACGGCGAAGGACCAGGGAAGGCTGACGCTGAATCCTGTGCAGCATCTTGATCCGTTCGGGACGATCTTGATCCTGATTGCAGGTTTCGGATGGGCGCGGCCGGTTCCCGTGATGAGGTCGCGCTTCAAGAATCCGCGGCTTGCGGGCATTCTCGTCTCGGCTGCAGGACCACTGAGCAACTTCCTGATCGCATTCATCGCGTTCGGCCTATTTTATTTCTTTGTCGGTGTGACGGGAGGCGGGATTCCTCCGTTCGTCATCGATCTTCTGCAGATGATCGTCGAGCTGAACATCCTTCTGTTTGTGTTTAACCTGCTGCCGTTCCCTCCGCTGGACGGGTACCGGATCATCGAGGATCTGTCTCCGCCGAATGTGCGGGTGAAAATGAGTCAGTTTGAACAATACGGCATCCTGCTGTTTCTGGTCCTGGTGATCACACCGCTTGACCAATATACGATCTGGCCGTTTTTGAATACAGGTATGAGTGCGACCGGCCAGGCATTCAGCACGATTTACGGAACAATCTTTTCAATTTTTAGCTAAAAGGAGTGAGTTTCGATGGAAAAGAAAAAAAACATCGGATTCAATATCATAAAAAGTGATCCTACGGACGGCCACGGGGGCTACGGTGTCGGATCGCTGAGCCTTGATAATGTTTCTCCTGTCATGATCGATATCGAAGAAGGGGAAGCGACGATTGAAATCGGTGCCCTGCATGCGCGGAGCCCGATTGAAAAAAGGATCAAATTTACGAATAATCGTGAGGATTCAGCCGGCGGCAAGCCGTACTGGCTGATCTGGGTGACGATCGACCTCATGGACGAAGGTCCATATTATGCGGGGGTTACAGCTTGTGAATTGGTGGTCAACCAAGAAAAGCGCAGAGGCTACAAGTCGATGCCTGAGCACGTGAATCATATGGATAAGTCCATCAAGCGTCACATCATCGTTGATCAAATGGACGATAAGTCAAAAGGGGTTCTCGCAGAATTCCTTAAAAACCATGACCAGGGCATGTGGGACCGCTCCAAGCCTGAACTGAAAAATGCGTTGAACGCTTAATAAATGGGAGGCCCGTCCTTCACCGCTTTAATGCAGTGAGGGACGGGCCTTTATTTCGACAAAATTCGTAATGTGTGAACAAATTGTGACATTTATTTGAAAGTGACTTTCACATCTTGTACTCCTGTTGGAAAAAAAGTACACTTAAAGCACAGTTTGCACATAAACTAGGACATGAAAGACCCCGGGTTCGCACAAGCCCGGGGTTTTTCGTATTTATAGATGGCTGTTTTCTAAAAGATTGTTGCTTTTCGAAGTACATATAAAATTCTAAAGAAGAGTGTACACGTGCTCTTGTCGAACTCAATTCTATATGAAGATTGGTTTAAACCACCGAAAATACCTAAGTTCCGGTATTTTCTGCTTTGTAAAGCAACAAAGTATACGAAAAGAGCTTTATAGAGTGATAGCAGCCGGTTTTGGTCTAGTAGCCTTGTACCATTGAAGGCAAAGGATAAAAATGATGATCATATCGATGGCATCCCCTCCGTAATACATGAGCATGCTGCCGGCTTCTGCTTGATCTGCCGTGACTCCCTCAGGAGGCCGGGCATAAATGATTTTGGAAAGAATTCCATGGGCAGCAAGTGCGCACAGCAATCCGATTGTCCGGTATACATAGCTTGTACGGTGCGGGATGGGATCGAAATAAATCAAACTGATCGTAAATAGATAGCCCGCAAGGAATACATGCAGATGGATAAAAATATGCAGCAGCATATTCTCGTGCATCGCGCTGTAGAGGCTCGTGGTGTATAGAAGCCACAGTCCTCCTATATTCAGGATGGAAGCAAAAAAGGGATCGCTCAACACCCGGAACGGCCTGCTTTTTAACAGTCGGGTTAGCTTTCTCGCTTTATCCCTGGATAGGGTGCGCAGTGTAAGTGTCATGGGAGCGGCTAATGCCATCAACAGCGGGGCGAGCATGCCGAGGAAGAGGTGGCCGAGCATATGCGCCTGAAAATCATGATGGGCCATCTCGGCAAGGGGGCCCGCAACGGCAGCAACAGCCAGTAAAATCCCTGCGGACCAGGAAACCGTGCGATATAATGGCCATTTTTTATAGCGGCGGTTTGTATAGATAACCGCCCACACATAGAGGATCAGTGCACAAACAAAAGGAAGGGCCAAGATCAATTGAGGTCCGGACCCCAAAAGGCTGCGGGCAGCTTCTTCGTGGACGTGATCCGTGCTCATTGGCTGAGTTCCGCCTTTGCCTTCCTGCCTGTATGGATCGTCACCATGATGCCGGCAATCAGCAGTGCGAGGGCAGTGGCATTCCAAATCAAATCGTAAACGAGTACATTTTCAACATAGCGGATTTCATGGATGCCCATGATCTTATGCTGGATTGTACCGTCGTACAATTGAAATCCGCCGGTGCCGAGCAGGACGCCGCCCCACCATCTCTTCTGCCAATAGGCGTTCCTCCGTCTCAGGTCTGCAAAAAGAAAAAATCCGCCGATCGTGGCAAACCAGCTGAATGCATGGAAAAAGCCATCCGATACCAAGCCGACATCCGTGGTGGATCTATCATAAAAATGATGCCAGTGAAGCAGCTGGTGAAAGACCGTCTCATCAATGAAAGCCACCAGTCCTAGTCCGCATAGAAATCCCGATAACAGATTCCGCCCGGAGTAAATGCTCCGTGTTCCCAGAACTTTAACCATCGCCAAACCTCCCCTTGATTTCTTGTCACCATTATTCCCTCATAAAAAAGCGATAAACTAAAGACCGGAAAAACCTCCTTAAAGTACATATTCGGAAACATAAGGAAAACTTATGTATGAGGATAATGATCTTCTAATTAACTTATGACAGCTTGGCGGGTACGATGGTAGTAGATTGTTACAAAAAGGAGTGGTAGAGGTGGAGAGGGATATTACATTCAGATTAGCTGCAGAAGAGGACTTGGAACGGATTGTCCAGATGCTTGCGGATGATGTATTGGGAGAAGAAAGGGAACGTTATGAGGATCCACTGCCGGAAGGGTATCTGAAAGCCTTTAAGGCAATCGAGTCAGATCCGAACAATGAACTGACAGTGGCCTGCCACGACAAAGAAATCATAGGTGTGATGCAAATAACGTTCACGCCGTATCTTACCCATCAGGGAAGCTGGCGGGCGACGATCGAAGGCGTTAGGACCTCTTCCGCAGTACGCGGTCAGGGAGTCGGATCCAAGATGATCAACTGGGCAGTCGATCGTGCCCGTGAACGCGGCTGCAGCCTCGTCCAGCTCACGACAGACAAACAGCGCGGGGAAGCTCTCAGGTTCTATCAGAAACTTGGTTTCACTGCGACACATGAAGGAATGAAAATGAAACTTTAACAGCTGAAGGCCCGTCCCTCAACGCTTTAAAGCAGCGAGGGACGGGCCTTTAAATCAGAAAATCCAATCCTTCAGTTTTTTGTACCAAGGTTTACTGTCTTTTTTGGCAGGCTGTTTTTCTTTTGGTGCTTCTTTTTTGCCAAGGTGTTCCTTGCAGTATTCGGTCGGTTCAGTGCCCTTCACGAAATAGGTGAAGCGCTGGACGGGGCAATCCTTGGTGGCAAGCTTGCCGTTATGTGGATTGACCGCGACGCCGACGACGCCCTTGGTCGGCTTGAACGCTTTTACGGGTTCGTCCTTCAGGGCTTCCTCCATGAAATGCACCCATATTTTCTTCGCGTAGAGCTTATCGTGCACAAGCGAGATGTCTTTGCCTTTGTCATAACCGGTCCATACCCCCGCTGTCAGCTGCGGTGAGAACCCGATCATCCAGTTGTCTGTGTTGGTCGTCCCGGATTTTCCAGCATAGTGCCTGGTCGCGTCTTTGCGGATCTGGATCCCGGTGACGGTCGAGTAATCATTCAGTTTCGGATCGAAAATCCCGCTCAGCATATGCGTCATCACGAAAGCCTTGTCGGAATCCAGGACCTGTTCTTTTTTCACTTCTTTTTCATAAATGACCTTCCCTGACCAGTCTTCGACACGGGTGATGAATACCGGCTTCACTTTGTAGCCGCCGTTGGCGAATAGATTGTAGGCGTTCACCATGTCGATCACTCTCGCCCCTGATGTTCCGAGGGCGGAGGACGGATATTTCTTGACCGGGGTGGTGAGTCCGAACTTCTCTTTCGCCGTTTTCACCAGTGTATCCTGTCCCATGAACAGATGCGTCTTCACGGCATAGACGTTATCGGAAAGCGCGATTGCCTGGGCAAGCGTGATATCATCATTCGCGTATTTATTGTTGTAGTTGTGCGGTGCATATTTTTTATTATCATCAAACGTGAACGTAGTGAGCTCGCTCTTCATCGTCGTTGCAGGTGTGAACCCCTGGTCGAGTGCTGAATAGTACAGGAGCGGCTTGATCGTCGAGCCCGGCTGGCGGATCGCCTGGACCGCCCTGTTGAATGGACTCTCCTCATAGCTCCTCCCCCCGACCATCGCGGTGACGTAGCCGTTCTTCGGATTCATCGAGACAAACCCGAGCTGGATGTCGGATTCATCCTGTATCTGTTCATCGACCACTTTTTCAGCGATTTCCTGGTGTTTCGTGTTTAATGTTGTGAATACCTTTAGTCCGCCCATCTCGATCGTCCGCTCATCCAGCCCCAGTTCTGTGCGGAGGATATTTTTCACCACATCCTGAAAATAAGGGGCCGTCTCCACCGTTTGATGCGCGTGTTCCCCCGTGATTTTGAGCGGCTTTGCCTTCGCGATCTCACTTTCCTCTCTCGTGATGAAGCCGTCATCCTTCATGGAATCAAGGATGAGCTCCTGACGATTCTTCGCATGCTCGGCCGATTTGAGAGGCGAATAGTAGGACGGCGCTTTCGGGATCCCGGCGAGCAGGGACGCCTCGGCAAGCGTCAGCCGGTCGGCATCCTTTCCGAAATAATACTGGCTCGCGGCCTGGACGCCGTACGCACCATGACCGTAATAAATCGTATTCAGATAGCCCTCAAGGATTTCTTTCTTGCTGTAATTCATTTCGATCCGCAGGGTATAAAGGGCTTCTGAGACCTTCCGCTTCCACGTTTTATCATGCGTCAAAAAGAGATTCCGGGCATACTGCTGGGAAATGGTGCTCGCACCTTGGACCTTGCCCATCGCCTTTATGTCGGCGAGTGCGGCCCCTGCTATCCTCTTTAAATCAAATCCGTAATGCTGGTAAAAATTCTTGTCTTCTATTGAAATTGTCGCCTCGATAAGGGTCGGTGAAATCTTTTCGAGATCCACCCAATAGCGTTTCTCACCAGTATTCGTCTCGCCGATCACCTTGCCGTCATCCCCGTAAATCAGCGTGGACTGAGGGACCGCAAGCGGAGGGGGACCCTGGAACTTCGCATACGTCAGCACCCCGATCAGCCCGATGAGCATAAGGACAGATAAGAAAAGAGACAAAATAACGGCCGCTCTCACATATTTTTTTGTTTTCTCCAATCCAGCACGAGTCATCAGTTCCATCCCCGATCCCGCCTTCTCTATAAAATAGTTTTCTATGAAAATCCATTCCCGAAGCCCGTCCCTCAACACATTAAAGCGATGAGGGACGGGCCTTCCCGCAAACTGCAGCTCTATATAATCAGTATGAAAGGTTTGCAGAGATTTTAAACGTACTAGAGATAGAAAAAATTTCACTTGAATTTTTGCTAGATTCCACTATACTTTTTCTCATGTTTGTATTTATCATGATAGGGAAGGATAAAAATGACGTCTGTCCATGACGTTATTTATTTTGTACTCAATATCTGTGATGTTAAGTGACTTTTGCATTTGGAAACCTAAGCTGTTATTGGTTTTCAGTGATAAAAGTGTTTACAGCTAGAATAGACATACAAATTTTTGGTTTGTCCCATTATGTATTAACCGGATCCAGCGTTTGATTGGAGTGCAAGACGAAGACTCCTGCGGGAGAAGTGACCAACGTGAGACCCCGCAGGCGAAGCCGAGGAGGCTCACGGGTCACCCGCGGAAAGCGTAGTCTTGCACGGAAATCAATAAGCGGCGATTAAGAGCCTATAAAAACAAAGAAGGGAAGTTGAAACAAAATGAGTGAACTTTGGTACACAGAAAAACAAACAGACAACTTCGGAATCACAATGAAAATCAAAAAGACTTTACATACAGAACAAACGGATTTTCAATACCTCGAAATGGCCGAAACAGAAGAATGGGGCAACATGCTCTTCCTTGACGGCATGGTCATGACAAGCCAAAAAGACGAATTCGTCTACCACGAAATGGTCGCACACGTACCATTATTCACACACCCGAATCCTGAAAACGTTCTTGTAGTAGGCGGCGGGGACGGCGGAGTCATCCGCGAAGTGCTGAAGCACCCAAGCGTGAAAAAAGCCGTATTGGTCGATATCGATGGAAAAGTCATCGAATACTCAAAGAAATACCTGCCGGAAATCGCGGGCGAGCTTGAAAACGAGCGCGTCGATGTCCAGGTGGGCGACGGATTCATGCATATCGCGAAAAGTGAAAATGAATACGACGTCATCATGGTCGATTCCACTGAGCCAGTCGGGCCGGCTGTAAATCTTTTCACTAAAGGTTTCTACGCAGGAATTTCGAAAGCTCTTAAAGAAGACGGGATTTTTGTCGCTCAATGTGACAACCCTTGGTTCAAAGCGGACCTTATCCGCCAGGTACAGCGTGATGTAAAGGAAATCTTCCCTGTTACACGCCTGTACACAGCGAATATCCCGACATACCCAAGCGGCATGTGGGCATTCACGATCGGATCGAAAAAACACGACCCAATCGAAGTGCCGGAAGAGCGTTTCCACGAAATCCAGACAAAGTATTACACACCGGAACTGCACAAAGCAGCATTCGTGCTTCCTAAGTTTGTTAAAGACCTGACGGAATAATAAAACCATGGATGGCCCGTCCCCTCAGACAAGCAAAAGGGACGGGCGTTTAATCGATTAACGATTTAAATAAGTGAGGGACGGGCCTCCAACGGTCCGCCCCCTCAATAGAGAAAGGTTTGAATATGATGCGTTTTGATGAAGCTTATTCAGGTAATGTATTTATTAAGAGCCACCCTTCATACGAAGAAAGCTCAGTCGTGCTTTACGGGATGCCGATGGACTGGACAGTGAGCTATCGTCCGGGTTCACGTTTCGGCCCGACGCGTATCCGCGAAGTGTCGATCGGACTTGAAGAATACAGTGCCTATCTTGACCGCGAGCTTGAAGAAGTAAAATACTTCGATGCAGGCGATATCCCGCTTCCGTTCGGAAATGCGCAGCGCAGCATCGATATGATCGAGGATTACATCGACCAGGTCTTAGGCGACGGGAAAATCCCATTCGGCATGGGCGGGGAGCACCTCGTTTCATGGCCGGTCATGAAGGCGATCGCGAAGAAATATCCGGACCTGGCGATCATCCATATGGATGCCCACACGGATCTTCGCGAAGAGTACGAGGGAGAGCCTCTTTCCCACTCGACCCCGATCAGAAAGATCGCCGAGCATATCGGCCCCGAAAACGTCTATTCATTCGGGATCCGTTCCGGCATGAAGGAAGAATTCCAATGGGCGAAGGAAAACGGCATGCACATCTCGAAATTCGAAGTGCTCGAGCCGCTGAAGGAAATCCTTCCGACGCTCGCGGGACGCCCTGTCTACGTCACTATCGACATCGACGTCCTTGATCCGGCTCACGCGCCCGGAACAGGAACCGTGGACTGCGGAGGCATCACATCCAAGGAGCTGCTTGCATCCATCCACGCGATCGCCCACTCCAACATCAACGTAGTAGGCGCCGACCTAGTCGAAGTAGCCCCAATCTACGACAACTCCGAACAAACAGCCAACACAGCCAGCAAACTCATCCGTGAAATGCTGCTGGGCTGGGTAAAATAATATTTTTAAAATAGGATTGCCTGTAAAAGGGTAATCCTTTTTCTTATATTGATGTTTAGAAGGTATGGGTGGCTGTTGATCTTCCTGTCTCAAAAATGAAAAGGGTGGGGAGGTCACTATACACAATTTACGAGGAGAAAAACTGAGTTTATATCCTATCCAGCAGTTGATTGGAGTGGAAGACGAAGACTCCTGCGGGAAAAGTAGCCAATGTGAGACCCCGCAGGAGCGCAGCGACGAGGAGGCTCACGGGCTGCCAGCGGAAAGCGAAGTCTTCCACGGAAATAAACTGCGGCAATCAAAGGGAGGTAATTGTGTTTTTGCGGAGTGATATAACCCGACTTTCACAAACTTCCATCCCAAAACTCACCCCCACTCATTGCATTTTCCCCCAATACTTCTTATACTTAATAAGTTAGAGGAAGACCGTCCACCAAACCGGCCGGATAGATTCCAGATCGGACCCTAAATAAGAAAAGGATGTGAGTGGTTTGACAGATTTCAACAGTGAATCCACGCCTGTCAAAATTCACTTAAAAACAACTATCACAGTCGGTGAAGAAAGCGACGCTTTTGAGCTCGTCTCATTCGGGCGATACTATGAAAAAGGGGATGCCTTTTTCCTTAAGTACGACGAAGTCCAGGAAGAAGGGACCATCCACACGATCGTCAAGGTCACCGACACCCAGGCACTGATCCTGAGGAGCGGTGCCGTCAAAATGCGAATGGTGTTCAACGAAGAGGAAGAGATGAACGGTTCCTATGAAAGCGAGCTGGGTACACTCTTGCTTACGACAAAGACTAAGAAACTTTCACATACGAAAAATCTCTCCAAGGCAGAAGGGGATTTCAACCTTTCCTATGAGCTGATCATGCAGGGCAGCCCGGTCGGGGATTATGAGATGTCGATCAATTTTAAGGAGGAAGAATAGGCGCATGAATATCGTCGAGAAAGTACAAGAAAACCTGAAATCCGAAATCAAGGCAGCGGTCCTGAAAGCTGGGCTCGCTTCAGAGGACCAGCTTCCGGACATAATCCTGGAGACGCCGAAGGACAAGTCACACGGTGACTACTCCACCAACATGGCGATGCAGCTTGCACGTGTTGCGAAAAAAGCGCCGCGCATGATCGCGGAAGACATCATGAAGAACTTCGATCAGTCTAAGGCTTCCATTGAAAAAATGGACATCGCCGGCCCTGGATTCATCAACTTCTTCATGAACAATGACTACTTGACGGATCTCATCCCGCTGATCCTCGATCAAGATCACGAATACGGCCAGTCTGATGCCGGTAAAGGCGAACGAGTCAACGTCGAGTTCGTTTCTGCTAATCCGACAGGCGACCTTCACCTCGGCCATGCCCGCGGTGCCGCAGTCGGTGATTCACTCTGCAACGTTCTTGAAAAAGCAGGCTATAAGGTTACTCGCGAGTACTACATCAATGACGCCGGGAACCAGATCCATAACCTTGCGAAATCAGTGGAAGCACGCTACTTCCAGGCGCTTGGCCAGGATGTGGCGATGCCTGAAGACGGATATCATGGCGCCGACATCATCGGAATCGGGAAGCAGCTTGCGGAGGAATTCGGTTCCAAGTATGCGGAAGCAAGCGAAGACGAACGCTATAAATTTTTCCGTGAGTACGGTTTGAAAGTGGAAATGTCCAAGCTCCAGAAGGACCTTGAGATGTTCCGCGTGCCGTTTAATGTATGGTACTCAGAAACATCCCTTTACGAAAACGGAAAAATCGACGCTGCGCTTTCCAAGCTTCGTGAAAACGGTCATGTGTACGAAGAAGAAGGAGCGACCTGGTTCCGTTCGACTGAACTTGGCGACGATAAGGACCGCGTACTGATTAAGAACGACGGAACGTATACGTACCTGACTCCTGACATCTCTTACCACCAGGATAAATTCGAGCGCGGCCATGATGTGCTCATCAATATCTGGGGAGCGGACCACCACGGCTATATCCCTCGTATGAAAGCGGCGGTTGAGGCACTTGGTTTTGACCGTGAAAAGCTTGAAGTGGCCGTGATCCAGCTCGTCCATCTTTACAAAAATGGCGAGAAGATGAAGATGAGTAAACGTACCGGTAAAGCCGTGACGATGCGTGAACTAGTGGAAGAAGTCGGCCTCGATGCGGTTCGTTACTTCTTCGCGATGAGAAGCGCGGATACTCACATGGATTTCGACCTGGATCTTGCAGTGTCCCAGTCCAATGAAAACCCTGTATATTATGCTCAATATGCGCATGCGCGTATCTGCTCGATCCTGCGTCAGGCTGAAGAGTCCGGTCTTGCATCCGAGGACCGCATCGATCTGAGCCTGATCGGAACGGAAAAAGAAATCGATTTATTGAAGAAGCTCGGTGAATTCCCGCAGATGATCGCTGATTCAGCTGAAAAGCGCACACCCCACCGTGTCGCGAACTACATCAACGATCTTGCTTCGGCATTCCACAGCTTCTACAATGCCAACAAGGTACTTGATAACGAAAACCGGGAGCTGACAACAGCCCGCCTGGCACTCGTCAAAGCCGTGCGCGTCACGCTCCAGAACGCACTTGCCCTTATCGGCGTAGCTGCTCCTGAAAAAATGTAATTGAATTGAAGGCCCGTCCCTCATTGCTTTAAAGCGGTGAGGGACGGGCCTTCTTTTTAATATTTTTCTCCTCATAACGTATAATAATGGGTAGACATAGCTTAGGAGGTACCTCATGAAGACAGTTGTGCTGGCCATTGTGACCGGTTTTTTAGTAGGATTCATCTTTGCCCTGTTCAAGCTTCCCATCCCTGCCCCGCCTGCCCTCGCAGGAATCGCCGGAATCGTAGGGATTTATCTGGGATTCAAGGCATTCATGGCAATCCAGCCGTGGATTGAATCGGTGTTTAAGTAACTTTTACATAAAAATAACTATAAAAGCTCGGACCTCAATGGTTCCGGGCTTTTGTAATTATTTTGAATTTATTGTTCAAAATATATTGAATATTAAATTCAATAATATTAGAATGAAGTCAACGATGAAAAAGGGAGGCTATTATTTTGAAACACTTACTGCAATCAGATGAAGTGGAAACCATATCCCTGGAGGTGGAATGGTCACCTGTATGGGAAGTCATCCTTGGCATCTCGGGCTACACGCATAAGCAGCTCAGGCACACCTTCGACATGGACAGGGAGTGGGCGGAAGCTTCGTCTTCCATGCCTCCAACCTTGGTGAAGAACCTGAATGAAATCGAAAAAACGAACTTCTGGTACTCCCTCATCATGCTTCAAGATAAATTTTCCGCAGAGACCGTTCAAGATTTTTCGAACAAACTGAATGAGCTTCCGGCAGTTGATTTCTATGAAACCGTGCTGCCGTATAAAAGCAGAAATCTTGAGACAATGAGAGTGGAAACAGCTGAACAGCACAAGAAACTTGATCTGTTTGATCAATACGCTGCCAAATTTGAGGGGCATGAATTTTTAGGGGGATATATAAGTCATCTTGGACGGTATGCCTACGAGCAAGTCAGGAATCTGCTCATCACCATCATGGATGAATGGACCAGCTGGATCAAGCAAAACGAAAACTGGGAAAAGTGGGTCAAGGCTCTGGAATATGAGAGTAAGCAGCAGCGAAATCTTGATGCAAGAAAACCTGTTGAGGAGATTGAAAGAGTGACGGACGGTGTGAACTACCTCCCGGAACCCGGGGTGTGGAAGGTCAAACTGATCCCCCATGCAGCCTACAGACCGTGGATATTGGAAAAACGGACCCCGGACACCAAGATTTTTTTCTATCCTTTAAAAGATGATTACCTTGCTTCTCCCGGCGAGCCATCTTCGGAACTAGTCCGCGGCCACAAAGCCCTGGGGGACGAGCTCCGGCTGAAGCTGCTGTACCAGCTTATGAAAGGGCCGTTATCGCTGCAGGAATTGAGTGTTAGGTTTCAAATGTCTAAAACGTCGCTCCATCATCAGCTTTCACTGTTAAAAGCGGCAAAATTTGTGGCCGCCGATAGAGGGGTTTATTCAGTGAACCCGCACAGAATCGAAACATTTTCTGAAAAACTGAATCAATTCCTGGATATCAAATGATGAAGAAATTCTCCAGATCATTCAAGGCGCTTTGGGCAGGGGAAGTCATTTCGGAATTCGGCGGGGCTGCCGGAGGGATCATTAACGGCTTGCTGCTGTTTGAATTAACAGGCTCAAAAGAATGGATGGGCATCCTCTGGCTCGTTTACTTCATTCCTTCCTTGGTGTTGCAGGGAATCAGTGCCCCGTTTCTTAACCATGTCGTAAAAGAAAAGATGCTGAAGAGAATTCAATTAATCCGGGCGTTTGCTTATCTTCTTCCTTTAGCAGGCTATCTGACCGGCTCCACAGTTGGAATCATTTCAGGATTGGTCCTGCTGCAATGCCTCTTGGGATTGATGCAGCCCATTTATGCCAGTCTCTCCTTCTCCTTACTGCCCGATATTTGCAAGGATGATGAGCTCGCAGATGCAAACGGCTTACTCGACGGCACCATCAGGCTGATGAGTTTTCTGGCCCCGGGAGCCACTTCCTTATTACTTGTGGTCAGCCCGATGCATTTCATCTATGGTTTTTCCTCCATCATGTTTCTTGCCAGCTATTTCGCACTATCACGAATCCCTCACACCAGTGAGAAAAAGGTGGCGGCATGGACAAAGAAGTTCTGGTGGGAAGAGATGAAGGAGGGATACAAAACCTTCTTTCAATATCCCCAACTTTTGCGTCTGACCATCCTTTCCTCTGCTGTACAGTTTGCGGTTGGAGCGGCACTGGTGTTGAGTGTCCCATTCATTCGCAGCGATCTGAATGGCGATGCCTGGCACTATGGGATTTTTTCCGGGGCGTTTCCTGTCGGGTATGCTCTCGGCATGCTATTATTGACCCGTGTACCGAAAAACGCACAAACAATGTATTTCGGCTTGATAGGCGGCGGACTTTCCTTCGTGTTTTTATACTTTGTCCACTCCCTCCCATTTGCGTGGCTCTGTGAATTATTCGGCGGCCTGATCTTTCCCCTTTTCAATGCCCAGAATGCCGCTCAGTTTCAAAGGGAAGCCCCGAGAGACCGCCTGTCACAGCTGAGTGCTGTCAGGCTTCTTTTCATCAGGGTGACGATGCCATTAGGGATCCTGTTTGCCTCTTCTGCGATTCTCAGTACAAGACAAACCTATATGTTTGTCGGCCTGGCCATCGTCATGCCGGGATTATATTATTTCGTAACTTCATTTTTCAGGAGAGATTCCGGGCTGGCTGTGGAAGATAACCAGAAGATTGGATGATCAAAAAACCGCCACCTTGTCTAAAAGGCGGCGGTTTTAAATCAAAACTCCAGCACACCCCCGCTGATCCGCTTGACCCCGCGGATAGAGGCGAGGTCCTCGGTCAGTTTCAGCATGGCAAGGTCCTTATACTTCGCTTCGATCATGAAGTCGACGTCCTGGCCGAATTTCTTAAGGGTTTTGAAAAATGGCTCCACAAAATCGGGGTCAACATAGTCGGCGTGGGAGCGGAACGCCTTATCCGATTTTGGTGAGGAGATATGTATCTTTGGAACAAGGTCGCGCCTGTCCCATGTTTTGAAAATATCCTCAAGACATTCCTCAAGCGGCAGACTTCCAGGGTTCGCTTCATGATGGTGGATATCAAGCACCATCGGTATATCTTCCTTTTGACAGGCGGCAAGCGTCTCCTCCACATTGTACGTCTTGTCATCGTTCTCGAGGGTCATAATTTCCTTCACCTCGGGCGGGATGGCATTCAAGTTCTCGTGAAACCGTTCGAGCGCTGCTTTTTTATCGCCGTAAGTACCGCCGATATGAATATTGATGACAGCTTCCTTTTCGATCCCCATGTACTCAAGCATCCGGTAATGATACACCAAGTCCTTCACCGCATTGTCGGTGACATGCTGCTTCGGGCTTGTGAACAGTGTGAATTGATTCGGATGAAAGCTTGCCCTGATGCCGAACGATTTGATGAGGTCTCCGAGCTCCTTCCATTCCTTTTTAAAAGGAGAATGGAAGTCCCATTCCACATCCGGGTGCGTCGCAAGGGGGACGAGGGAGCTCGAAAGCCGGTACAGCTCGATTTCGTGAGCAGCACAATAATAAAGGATCCGTTTTGTGTGTTCCAGATTCTTTCGAGTCACATCAATGAGCTTCTCCATGCGTTCATCGTGAGGGAGCTCGGTGAACCGTCTGTAAGTCATTGTTTTGGAGGGACTTGAATCCCAAAGGGCAAGGGAATTTGCCACGAATCCCAGTCTCACTTTCATGCTGAATCCCTCCTATAAAAGAATCGAAATCGCAGATGCCACTTTTTCTTTTATGCGTGTGAACACAGAAACGGACTGCAAGTCACTTGCGGTGAGTCTGTCCGATTCCTTGATATCCTTCGCAACTTCTTTTTTTACTATATCAATAAAATTTTTGTCGTATATTAAATTGTTCAGTTCAAGATTGATGAAAAAACTGCGCTGATCGAAATTGGCCGTCCCGATATCACAGAAATGATCGTCGACAATCATGAGCTTCCCGTGATAAAAACCGTTCATATATTGATATACCAGCGCCCCTTTTTCAAGAAGGGGTCTGAAATAGGGGAAGGCCGCCTCTTTCACAAGGGCATGATCCGCCTGATTCGGTACGATGATCTCCAGCTTGACTCCGCGGTCGAGAGCGGCGAGCAGCTTATCCATCAGATGGCTGGTCGGGATGAAATAAGGGGTCCCGATGACGATGGAATGCTTCGCATCATCGATGAACTCTCCGAAAAACTTCTCGATATTGACGCCCTCCGTGGGGAAAATCTGATGCCTTATCTCACCTTTAGCAGCAGGAGGGAAGTATAAGGGCTCGTTCTTCAATTCCTTCTGTGTCGCACGGTGCCAGTCAATGCTGAACTCGGCTTGAAGATCGAGGACGCCTTCACCTTCCATCCTCATATGATAGTCCCTCCACGGAGATAGTTCCGGCCGGTCATTTTCATCAATATATTCCTTGCCGACATTATATCCCCCGAGATAGCCTAGTTTTCCGTCAATCACCGTGATCTTCCGGTGATTCCTCTGCTGGGAGGTAAAGAAGAGATGAGGAAGCTTCACCTTTTGGGCGAAAGCAACTTCCGCTCCGGCCTGCTTCAGCAGCTTCACCTTCGACTTCGGCACCTGCGAGCTTCCGAGCTGATCCATCAGAAGCCTGACCTCCACACCCTGTTTTGCCTTCTCCTCAAGCACCTCTAAAAAACGGTGGCCGAGATGATCATTCTGGACAATATAAAACAGGATATGAATGGATGATTCCGCATTCTTAATATCATAAAACATTTTATCGAACAACTCCGGTCCGCGGGAAATCAACGTTATATCACTATAACGATCTCCGTAATTCCGTCTCGTGCGCGTCCTTATGAACCTGCTGCGTCCGAGCTTGAAATCGACCACCATCCAGGCGATCAAAGCCCCGATAATCAAAATCACATAAACTAACCACATTCGTATCACTCTCTCATCGTCAATAAACTTAGTATGTCCGTCTACTTGCATTGTGTTCCATCTTTTTTTATTCCCTGAAATGACAGGCTTCGAAACCTTAAATCACTACTTTTTGACTATGGGAGAAAAAGGGACCTGCGAACCATCTGATGTTTTTAAATCATGCAGTCATGATTTCCAGGATAGCAGCAGTACTAGCGTTGATTGGAGTGCAGGACGAAGACTCCTGCGGGAAGAGTAGCTAATGTGAGACTTGTCCAGCTACGGGGCTTAGAGGCACATGTCATAAGTCAACTCGGCCAAGAAGGCAAAGAACGCCTTCGTGGCCAATTCGCCTTATGCCACCCGCCTCTGAGCAAAGCCCCTCGGCTTTTCCCACCCGCAGGAACGAAGTGACGAGGAGGCTCACGGGCTGCCCGCGGAAAGCGAAGTCCTGCACGGAAATCATAAGCGGTGATCGGAGAGCTTTCTTTTAAAAAAACCGTTGACTGAATGCTCATTCATTATATAATGGACATAAGGATATTTTTCTGAATATTAATTTGGTTTGTAAAAGTTTGAACAAAGGGGAAGTTCATTTGCGAGCCGAAAAAGGGGGAGAGACTTGAGATGAATGGATTACTCATTCTCAATTGGATTGCGTTCATTTTTGTAACCGTTTACGCAGTGAGTCTGTTTGTGTATGTGGTCAAAACGAGAATTGAATATATCAAACTCGGCAAGAAAGTCGAATTCGACAAAAGATTCAAGGAACGCTTCGAAAAAATCATGGTCAACGTCTTCGGACAGAAAAAGCTCTTGAAGGATAAGAAAAGTGGAGCGATCCACGTCATGTTCTTCTACGGCTTCATCTTAGTACAATTCGGGGCAATCGACTTCATCATCAAAGGACTTGCTCCGGGGAACCATCTGCCGCTTGGACCTCTGTATCCGGGCTTCACGTTCTTCCAGGAACTCGTCACGCTGATGATCCTCGTCGCTGTCGTGTGGGCGTTCCACCGACGTTACGTGGAAAAGCTCGTCCGTTTAAAAAGAGGATTCAAATCTGGACTCGTTCTTTTATTCATCGGGGGCTTGATGCTTTCCGTGCTTGTAGGGAACGGGATGAGCCTGATCTGGCATGGTGAGGACCTTGCATGGACCGAGCCTGTTGCGTCAATGATCGGGGGAGCACTCGGTGCGATCGGTGAAACGGCATCCATTGTCATTTTCTACATCGCATGGTGGATCCACTTGATGTTCTTACTTGCTTTCTTGGTCTACGTGCCGCAGTCAAAGCACGCCCACTTGATCGCAGGACCAGCCAATGTATTTTTCAACCGCTTAGACAACCCTGGAAAACTAAAGCCGATCGACTTTGAAGACGAATCGGCAGAAAGCTTCGGGGTAGGAAAAATAGAAGAATTCACCCAGACGCAGATGATCGACTTCTACGCCTGCGTGGAATGCGGACGCTGTACGAATATGTGTCCCGCAACCGGCACAGGGAAAATGCTGTTGCCGATGGACCTGATCGTGAAACTGCGTGATCACCTGACAAATCATGGTGCTGCCGTGACACAGAAAAAACCGTGGGTGCCGACATTCGCATTCAACGGTACAAAAGGAAACCAGCTTGCGATGGCAGGTGCGACACAGGCAGCCGAAGAAGCGGCAGCCGGTGCGGCATACAGCCCATCCCTGATCGGAGACGTCATCACGGAAGAAGAAATCTGGGCATGTACGACATGCCGAAACTGTGAAGACCAATGCCCGGTCATGAACGAGCACGTCGACAAAATCATCGACCTTCGCCGTTATCTGGTCCTTACAGAAGGAAAAATGGATGCCGATGCCCAGCGTGCAATGCAGAACATCGAGCGCCAGGGCAACCCTTGGGGTCTTAACCGTAAAGAGCGCGAAAACTGGCGCGAAGCAAGGGAAGACGTTCACATCCCGACGGTGAAGGAAATGAAAAAAGCAGGGGAAGACTTCGAATATTTATTCTGGGTCGGATCCATGGGTTCATTCGATAACCGAAGCCAAAAAATCGCGCTTTCGTTTGCCAAAATGATGAACGAAGCCGGCGTCAAGTTCGCGATTTTAGGAAATAAAGAGAAAAACTCAGGCGATACTCCGCGCCGCCTAGGAAACGAATTCTTATTCCAGGAGCTTGCGACGAACAACATCGCCGAATTTGAAAAGCATGAGATCAAGAAAATCGTCACAATCGATCCGCATGCTTACAACATTTTCAAAAATGAATATCCGGACTTCGGACTCGAAGCGGAAGTCTACCACCACACCGAGCTTCTTTATGAACTCGTGAAGGAAGGACGTCTGAAGCCGAAGTATGAAGTGAACGAAACGATCACGTTCCATGATTCGTGTTACCTGGGCCGCTACAACGAAGTGTACGATCCGCCGCGTGAAATCCTTAAATCGATTTCCGGCGTCAAACTCGTTGAAATGGAACGGAACAAAGAAAAGGGAATGTGCTGCGGAGCCGGCGGAGGACTTATGTGGATGGAAGAAGACACAGGCCACCGCGTCAACGTATCCCGTACCGAGCAGGCACTTGCCGTCAGCCCGTCCGTCATCAGCTCCGGCTGCCCGTACTGCCTGACAATGCTTTCCGATGGAACGAAAGCGAAGGAAGTCGAAGAAAACGTCTCCACACTCGACGTTGCCGAGCTTCTTGAAAAAGCAGTCTGCGGCGATCATAAAGATGAGGTCGTTGCTTAATAGGTATTGATATGACAGCAGGAGTGAAACAACATAATCAGCATTATGGCGTTTCACTCCTGTTTTATTATTCTAAAATAGTAACTATAGCGAAAAATAAAAACTTTCTAAAAAATCATTACGTTTTACACAATTTTGAAGTACAATGGAAGTAGTGGAAAGGGACGGAATCTGTCCCTTCCTCTTTTGGCATTCGGTCGAGCGAGCGTTCAGTCAAGATCGCGGCAGCCCGTCGGGAAAGCCATTTAACGTTCTGAATGACGAGTTCTTTATGAACGAGGGAAACACATGATACTTAGAATATTTTTTGAAAGCGTATACAAAATGAAGTACTCAAACTGAAAGAAAGAGGAGAGGATTTACATGGGAAAAACGGTCATTCTAGATGGAGCCAGAACTCCTTTCGGCAAGTTTGGAGGCGGATTGAGCAGTTTTACAGCTTCCGAGCTCGGCGGTTTTGCAGTGAAGGAAGCATTGAATAGAGCAGGTGTCAGCGGTGAAGATATCGACGAGGTGATCCTCGGCACCGTCCTTCAGGGAGGACAGGGACAGATCCCTTCCCGCCAGGCATCGCGTCACGCAGGTATTCCTTGGAACGTAAAAACAGAAACAATCAATAAAGTGTGCGCGTCCGGTATGAGGAGCGTCACGATGGCCGATCAGATCATCCGTGCAGGAGACGGGGAAGTGATCGTGGCCGGCGGAATGGAATCAATGTCGAATGCGCCATACATCCTGCCAAAAGCACGCTGGGGATTCAAAATGGGCGACTCAAGCGTCAAGGACTTGATGGTCCACGACGGACTGACTTGCTCCTTCAACAATGTCCACATGGGCACATACGGAAACGCTACAGCCAAAGAATTTGAACTTTCAAGGGAAGACCAGGACAACTGGGCACTCAGAAGTCACGAGCTTGCGGTGAAAGCGACAGAAGACGGGAAACTCGGTGAAGAAATCGTGGCGGTGGAAGTGCCGCAGCGCAAAGGCGATCCGGTGGTGGTCGACCGCGACGAAGCACCTCGTAAGGATACATCCATTGAAGTATTGGCAAAACTCGGACCGGTATTCGGCTCCGACGGCACGATCACGGCAGGTAACGCACCGGGAGTCAACGACGGAGCAGCCGCCATGATCCTGATGAGCGAAGAGCGTGCTGAAAAAGAAGGCAAAAAACCATTGGCGACCATCCTCGGCCATACAGCAATCGCAGTGGAAGCAAAAGACTTCCCACAGACGCCGGGCCTTGTCATCAATGAACTATTGAAGAAAACAGGCAAATCACTCGAAGAAATCGACCTGTTCGAAATCAACGAAGCATTCGCGGCAGTCGCACTCGCAAGCGGCAAGATTGCCGGTCTCGATCCTGAAAAAATCAACGTAAACGGCGGCGCCGTAGCACTCGGCCACCCGATCGGGGCAAGCGGAGCGCGCATCATTTTAACTCTTGCATACGAACTGAAACGCCGCGGAGGCGGAATCGGAATCGCATCCATCTGCTCCGGAGGCGGACAGGGCGATGCGGTTATGATCGAGGTGCCGAAGCAGTAGGGTTCTTGATTTGAATTGGTAGATTGGGAGAGTTTTAGGTTTGGGCTGGGTGCCTGGCTCAAACCGGGTCATCTGAGCCAGGCACCATTTTCAAGTCTAGCTGTGCCAGGAACAAACAGGCCAGTTTGTGCCAGGCACAAAACAAGTCTTCTGTGCATGGCACAGCTCAGAAAACGCCAGTGTACCAGGTACTATCACACTCAAATGAACCAGGTACACAAAACCGGAATTTCTGATAAAACATTTATTGAAATATTACTAGTTCCAGCGTTGATTGGAGTGCAAGACGAAGACTCCTGCGGGAAAAGCGATACAGGTAAGACCCCGCAGGAGCAACGCGACGAGGAGGCTTACCGGCCGTCCGCGGAAAGCGTAGTCTTGCACGGAAATCAAAAGCGGTGTAATCAGAAACATCTCAAACAAAGGGGAGAAACACAATGAACATAAAAAAAGTCATGGTCATCGGAGCCGGTCAAATGGGCTCTGGGATTGCCCAGGTATGTGCGCAGGCAGGATTTGACGTTTTCCTGAACGACCTCAAAGAAGAATTTGTCCAAAAAGGGATCGGCGTCATCACAAAGAACCTTTCCCGTTCGGTGGACAAAGGCCGCATGAGTGAAGACGATAAGGCAGCAGCGCTGAACAGGCTGACGGCTTCCACGGATCTCAACGATGCCAAAGACGTGGATATCGTGATTGAAGCAGCGGTTGAGAATATGGAGATCAAAACGAAGATCTTCGCTCAGCTGGATGAAATTGCTCCCGAGCATGCGATCCTCGCGACCAATACTTCTTCTCTTCCAATCACGGAGATTGCAGCGGCGACGAATCGTCCCCAGCAGGTGATCGGGATGCACTTCATGAACCCGGTACCGGTGATGAAGCTTGTAGAGATCATCCGCGGGCTTGCGACGACGGATGAGGTGTATCAGGCGATCGAGGATATGACGAAGTCACTGAGCAAAGTGCCGGTAGAGGTGGAAGACTTCCCGGGGTTCGTTTCAAACCGTATCCTGATGCCGATGATCAACGAAGCGGTCTACACGCTGTATGAAGGGGTGGCAAGCAAGGAAGCGATCGACGAGGTGATGAAGCTCGGCATGAATCATCCGATGGGGCCGCTGACGCTTGCCGATTTCATCGGTCTCGACACTTGCCTGTACATCATGGAAACGCTCCACGAAGGCTTCGGTGACGACAAATACCGTCCATGCCCGCTGCTCAGAAAATATGTCAAAGCAGGCTGGCTAGGTAAAAAGACAGGAAGAGGATTTTACTCTTACGAATAAGTGGATGTCGCATAAGGATTTCGTTAAAGCCGATTGATGATATTACCACTAAGTTGATTGAAGCGGAAGGCATTTGACTCCGACGGGATAAAGAGGAAAAGTCGAGACCCCGCAGGCGGGACGCCGAGGAGGCTCGACTTCCTCCCCGCGGAAAGCAAATGCCTGCAGCGGAAATCAACGGCCTTGTTGAAAGGGCCATGAGAAAGATCCTTGTAGTGCATGCGAACATCCGGGAGGGGACAATCATGAATTTACGATTCACGGAAGAACAGCAGATGATGCGCAAGATGGTGCGCGATTTTGCAGAAACAGAGATACAGCCTTTCGTTGAGAAAATGGAAGAGGGGCATTTTCCACGGGAGATTTTAAATAAAATGGCAGAGCTCGGTCTGATGGGGATCACGATCCCAGAAAAATACGGCGGCTCCGAGATGGATTTCACATCCTACATCATCGCGATCCACGAGCTGTCAAAAGTAAGCGCCACCATCGGGGTGATCCTGTCGGTGCATACATCGGTCGGGACGAACCCGATCCTCTACTTTGGAAACGAGGAACAGAAACAGAAGTACCTTCCGAAGCTTGCTTCGGGTGAGTATTTAGGGGCTTTCTGTCTGACGGAACCGAGTGCAGGGTCGGACGCGAAGAGCTTGAAATCTAAAGCGGAAAAACGCGGCGATCACTATGTACTGAACGGTTCGAAGGTTTTCATCACGAACGGGGGCGAGGCGGATACATATATCGTGTTCGCCGTGACCGATCAGACGAAGGGAAGCCGCGGGGTATCGGCGTTCATCGTTGAAAAAGGTACACCTGGCCTGATCATCGGTAAAGACGAACACAAAATGGGGCTGCACGGTTCAAGAACTGTACAGCTGACATTTGAAGATATGAAAGTGCCTGTTGAAAACCTCCTTGGCGAGGAAGGGGAAGGCTTCAAGATCGCGATGGCGAACCTGGATGTCGGCCGCATCGGAATCGCCGCACAGGCCCTGGGGATCGCTGAAGGTGCACTCGATTACGCAACGGCTTATGCAAAAGAACGCGTCCAGTTCGGCAAACCAATCGCCGCCCAGCAGGGTATCGGGTTCAAGCTCGCCGACATGGCAACCGCAGTCGAAGGTGCGAAACTTTTGGTCTACAGAGCGGCTGACCTCCGCGGGCAGGGCATCTCCTGCGGAAAAGAAGCCTCCATGGCCAAACTTTTCGCCTCAAAAACAGCCGTCGACGTCACAATCGAAGCCATCCAGGTATACGGAGGCTACGGCTACACGAAGGAATATCCAGTAGAGAGACTATTCCGCGATGCAAAAGTGACCGAAATCTACGAAGGCACCAGCGAGATTCAGAGAATGGTTATCGGGAAGAACTTATTGGTTTAAGAGGTTTTAAAGGAAATTGAATGGATGAAGCTTGAGCTTGTGAATTGGGCAGTTCCAGCGTTGGTTGGAGTGCAAGACGAAGACTCCTATGAGAAAAGCGGAAGGGCTTTGCTCAGAGGCGTGTGGCATAAGACGAATCGGCCACGAAGGCGTTCTTTGCCTTCTTGGTCGGTTTGGCTTATGACATGTGCCTCTAAGCCCTGCAGCTAGACAGTGACCTTCTTGAAGAATTAAGGGGCCGCCCGCGGAAAGCGAAGTCTTCCACGGAAATCAACAGCGGTGATTAAACTGTGCCTGATTGAAAACCACATTTTTAAATAACTATCAAAATAGATTCCAACAAAGATGGGAGAAAAAATCATGAAATTTACATTATCTGAAGAACATGAAATGATTCGCAAGATGGTGCGCGATTTTGCGCGCAACGAGGTTGCTCCTACTGCCGCGGAACGCGACGAGGAAGAACGCTTCGATATGGATATCTTCAAGAAAATGGCGGAGCTCGGCTTGACCGGTATTCCTTGGCCGGAAGAGTACGGCGGGATCGGAAGCGACTACCTTGCTTACTGTATCGCAGTCGAGGAGCTTTCAAGAGTGTGTGCTTCTACGGGTGTAACGTTATCCGCCCACACTTCACTGGCAGGCTGGCCGGTATACAAATTCGGTACGGAAGAGCAGAAGCAGAAGTATCTCCGTCCGATGGCACAGGGTGAGAAAATCGGTGCGTACGGCCTGACTGAGCCGGGTTCGGGTTCCGATGCAGGCGGCATGAAGACGACTGCGCGCCTTGAAGGAGATCACTACGTTTTAAACGGATCTAAAATTTTCATCACAAACGGCGGAATCGCCGATACGTACATCGTATTTGCATTGACGGATCCATCGTCGCGCCAGCGCGGAACGAGTGCGTTCATCGTGGAGAAGGACTTCGAAGGATTCTCTGTCGGTAAAAAAGAGAAAAAGCTCGGCATCCGTTCATCTCCAACGACTGAAATCGTGTTCGAAGAGTGCAAGGTGCCGAAGGAAAACCTTCTCGGCAAAGAAGGGGAAGGCTTTAAGATTGCAATGATGACGCTTGACGGCGGACGTAACGGGATTGCTGCACAGGCTGTCGGGATCGCTCAGGGTGCGCTTGATGCGTCCGTCGACTATGCGAAAGAACGTGAGCAGTTCGGGAAGCCGATCGCTGCGAACCAGGGCATTTCTTTTAAAATTGCAGACATGGCGACATCCATTGAAGCTTCCCGTCTATTAACCTATCAGGCTGCTTGGCTTGAGTCTGAAGGACTTCCATACGGGAAAGAATCGGCGATGTCGAAACTGATGGCCGGGGATACGGCGATGAAGGTGACGACGGAAGCGGTCCAGATCTTCGGCGGTTACGGCTACACGAAGGATTATCCTGTCGAGCGCTATATGCGTGACGCGAAGATTACTCAGATCTATGAAGGAACGCAGGAAATCCAGCGCCTTGTCATTTCAAGGATGGTCACGAAGTAAGAAAGCGGTAAAAGGTTTAAAGGGGTATGTTTACCATATATAGATCTGCCTGACTCGTTGGGGGATGAAGCAGGCGGAGAATAACAGGGACAATGGGAGAATGAAATAAAGGCGGTCGGTAGAAGTGGAGAACAAAAGGGAAGTGCATGCTTCTGTCAAAGATGAACGTTTGGTGGAGAAAAGGCGCGATCAGATGATCCGGGGAGCCGTCTCTCTTTTTAAACAGAAGGGGTTTCACCGCACCACGACAAGGGAGATTGCCAAGGCCGCCGGGTTCAGCATCGGCACGCTTTATGAATATATACGGACAAAGGAAGATGTATTGTATCTGGTCTGTGACAGCATTTATGAACAGGTTCGGCTGGAGCTTGAGGAGCTGGATACGGATGAGGGGACGGTTGACGGCTTGAAGGTCGGCATCGCCCATTATTTTCAGGTGATGGACAGGATGCAGGACGAGGTCCTCGTCATGTATCAGGAGGCAAAGTCGCTTTCGAAGGACGCTTTGCCTTACGTCCTCCGGAAAGAGCTTGAAATGGTCGCGATGGTCGAGAAGCTGATCGTGCGCTGTGTCGAGACGGGGGAGCTCGAACTTGATGAGCACCAGATCCACATGCTTGCGCAGAATGTATTCGTCCAGGGGCAGATGTGGGGATTCCGCCGCTGGGCGCTTCAGAAGAGGTATTCGCTCCAGGAATACATCGATCTGCAGGTCGAACTGCTTTTTTCAGGAATCACGGGTTTTGAAAAACAAAGGAGAACAGGGGGAGTAGTATGAGCACGGTTGAAGTATACAAACCAAAGCACCATGTCCGATTCGTGACGGCGTCGAGCCTTTTCGACGGACATGATGCATCGATCAACATAATGAGACGGATTATCCAGGCGAGCGGTTCAGAGGTCATTCACTTAGGTCATAACCGCTCCGTGGAAGAAGTTGTGAACGCTGCGATCCAGGAGGACGTACAGGGGATTGCGATTTCCTCCTATCAGGGCGGACACGTCGAATATTTTAAATACATGTATGATCTGCTGAACGAAAGAGGAGCTTCCCATATCCGCATTTACGGCGGGGGCGGCGGGGTCATCATCCCGCGCGAAATCAAGGAGCTTCATGAATACGGGATCGCCCGCATCTTCTCGCCGGAAGACGGCCGTCAGCACGGTCTGCAGGGGATGATCAACCAGATGATCGAGGAATGCGACTTCCCGACGATCAAAGACAGCGTCAACTCTGAAGTTGAAAAGCTTTCGAGTGGCGACGTGAATGCTGTTTCGAAGCTGATCTCACTCGCTGAGTATCAGGTCGGGGCGAATGAAGAAGTGGCGGCGACTGCGCAGACAGTTTTCTCAGAAATCAAGACACTGGCGAAAAAAGTGCCGGTACTTGGGATCACAGGAACAGGAGGAGCGGGGAAAAGTTCACTTACCGACGAACTGATCCGCCGCTTCATCAACGAGCTTCCTGAGAAAAAGATCGCGGTACTGTCGATTGATCCGACGAAACAAAAGACGGGCGGAGCGCTTCTTGGCGACCGTATCCGCATGAACGCGATCTTCAATCCGCGCGTTTACATGCGCAGTCTTGCCACGCGCGGTTCGAAGACGGAGCTTTCACTGGCGATCAAGGATGCAATCAATGTCGTCAAAGCAGCAGGCTACGATCTCGTTGTCGTCGAGACGAGCGGAATCGGGCAGGGTGATGCGGAAATCGCTGAAATCTGCGACATGTCCATGTATGTCATGACGAGTGAATTCGGTGCGCCATCACAGCTTGAAAAAATCGATATGATCGATTTTGCCGACCTGATCGTCATCAACAAATTCGAACGCAAAGGATCGGAGGACGCACGCCGCCAGGTCCAGAAGCAGTATCAGCGCAGCCATATGCTGTTTGACAAGGACCTTGATGAGATGCCTGTATACGGCACAATCGCGAGCCAGTTCAACGATCCGGGTACGAATGCGCTGTTCGCGGCAATTGTGGAAACAGTGAATGAAAAGATGAAGCTTGATTGGAAGACAAGTTTTTCTAAAAACGCCGATGTTGAAAAACAGAATGTGATCATTCCGAACAACCGACGCTATTATTTAAGAGAAATCGCGGAGACCGTCCGCAATTATCATAAAAAAGCGGAAGAGCAAGTGAATCTTGCGCGCCGCCTGTTCCAGCTCGAAGGTGCGATGGAAGCACTTCGTGAAAGAGAGCAGAACGATGAAGTCCTTACTTCACTCAACACGTTGAAAGAAGAAGTGGAAAACAAGCTGACAGCTGAATCCAAGGATATTTTGGCTAAATGGGAAAATCTCAAGGATACGTACAGCAAGGACCAGTTCGTCACGAAAATCCGCGACAAGGAAATCGTCACCGAGCTTACTTCAAAGAGCTTGTCGGGGCTGAATATTCCTAAAGTGGCCCTGCCTAAGTACAAGGATTACGGGGAGATCCTGAAATGGGTCTACAGGGAAAACGTACCGGGTTCATTCCCGTATACGGCCGGCGTGTTTCCTTTTAAACGAAAAGGGGAAGATCCGAAGCGCCAGTTCGCAGGCGAAGGGACTCCGGAACGTACGAACCGCCGTTTCCATTACCTGTCGAAGGACGATGATGCGAAGCGCCTGAGTACGGCGTTCGACTCTGTTACATTGTATGGTGAAGATCCTGATTACCGTCCGGACATCTACGGAAAAGTCGGCGAGAGCGGCGTCAGCATCTGTACGCTTGATGACATGAAGAAGCTGTATGCAGGCTTCGATCTATGTGCGCCTTCAACATCCGTGTCGATGACGATCAACGGTCCGGCACCGATCATCCTTGCGATGTACATGAACACGGCGATCGACCAGCAGATCCGCGCCAAGGAAGAAGAGCTTGGCCGCGTGCTGACAGTCGAAGAGTATGTAGAAGTGAAGGAACAGACGCTCCAGGTTGTCCGCGGAACGGTTCAGGCCGATATTTTAAAAGAAGATCAGGGCCAGAACACATGCATCTTCTCGACTGAGTTCGCGCTTCGCATGATGGGTGATATCCAGCAGTACTTCATCGATCATAAAGTGAGAAACTACTATTCTGTCTCGATTTCCGGCTACCACATCGCGGAAGCGGGAGCCAATCCGATTTCGCAGCTTGCGTTCACGCTCGCCAACGGCTTCACATACGTCGAGTACTATTTAAGCCGCGGAATGGATATCAATAAGTTCGCGCCTAACCTTTCATTCTTCTTCTCGAACGGACTGGATCCGGAGTATACGGTGATCGGCCGCGTGGCCCGCCGAATCTGGTCGACGGTCATGAGGGATAAGTACGGTGCGGATGAGCGCAGCCAGAAGCTGAAGTACCACATCCAGACGTCCGGCCGCTCGCTGCATGCGCAGGAGATCGATTTCAACGATATCCGTACGACGCTTCAGGCATTGATGGCACTGCAGGATAACTGTAATTCGCTTCACACGAATGCCTATGATGAAGCGATCACGACGCCGACCGAAGAATCCGTCCGCCGTGCGATGGCGATCCAGATGATCATCACGAAAGAACACGGTCTTTCTAAAAATGAAAATCCGCTTCAAGGGTCTTTCATCGTGGAAGAATTGACGGATCTCGTTGAAGAAATGGTGCTCACTGAGTTTGACCGCCTGAATGACCGCGGCGGTGTGCTCGGTTCCATGGAAACCCAGTATCAGCGCGGCAAGATCCAGGAAGAATCAATGTACTATGAAATGAAGAAACATAACGGCGAACTTCCGATTGTCGGCGTGAACACGTATCTGAACCCGAATCCTCCATCAGAGGAACAGATGGACAGCATGGAACTGGCACGTGCGACGAAGGAAGAAAAAGAAACACAAATCAAGAACCTGCGCGACTTCCAGGCGAGAAACGAAAGTGATATCGATGAAGCACTTCAGCGCCTGAAAAAAGCGGCAGTAGACGGAGGCAACATCTTCGAAGAACTGATGGAAACCGTCAAAATCGCAAGCCTCGGGCAGATCACAAGAGCCCTGTACGAAGTCGGAGGCCAATACCGCCGGAATATGTAATAGAAAAAGAGAAGACTGCTGTCGTTTTGGACGGCAGTCTTTTCTTCACTTATTAACCAAGACCCGGCCAGTAAAGCGTAAAGCATTAGGGAGCAGAGTCATCTCCATATATACATAAAGCATTACTAAGTCTGATTTATGACATCACTTAAAATGGTTAACCGTTATCAGCAGTTGGTTGGAGTGGAAGACGGAGACTCCTGCGGGAATAGCAAGACTGGTGAGACCCCGCAGGAGCGCAGCGACGAGGAGGCTCACCGTCTGCCGGCGGAAAGCGAAGTCTTCCACGGAAACCAATTGCGTTGTTTAAATCGGAATAAAACTGTCCACACTGAATATACAGAAAAGTGACAATTCTTTACCGTATCGTAATAGTAGAACGCATCGTTTTGCTATATAATGGGTATTGGATAATTAGACTTTTAGACGACTTATACTGGATGTGAAATTGTGAGGACATTTATACGCTATATGCTCATTGCGGCCGGTATCTACGCTGCTGCCCTTCTTTACCACTTTCGGCTCGGGGCCATCCCGTTCCTTCTGCTCTCCTTCTACTTTTTCTATGAAGCATACAAGGTGATCAGATATGATGTGAAGCGGGAAAGGGAAGAGGAAAGCAGCCTTCTGAATTCACAAAAATAAAAAATTGATAGAAATGCCAGATAAAGATAGCATAAAGTCTCTTCAATTGTTTATAATGGGTAATATGCTTAAAATGATAATGGCAGGATTGTGCCATTTTTTATCGAATGCTTTAACGGCTCTCCAAGCAGAGTGTGAAATAGAGAAAGGAAGTGCGTAACGTGAGTCTAAAACAGTTATCGAAGGAAGAATTGCGCCAAACATCTTTTATTGAATTGGCACACGAAATCATGACGGACAAGAAGCAGGCTGTGACGTTCCAGGAAGTCCTGAACGAAATTAAGAGTTTACTTGAAATCTCTGAATCAGAGGTTAAAAGCCGCATGGTTCAATTTTATACTGACCTTAACATCGACGGCCGTTTCATTGCGCTCGGCGAAAACCGCTGGGGGCTCCGCGAATGGTATCCGGTAGATCAAATTGAAGAGGAAACCGCCCCTACGATGAAATCTACCAAAAAGAAAAAGGCGAAGAAGAAAGTCGAAGAAGACCTTGATCTTGACGAGTTCGATGATCTTGATGATGAGGATCTCGATGAAGATCTGGATTATGACGATCTTGATGACACGGAAGATGATGAAGATCTGACGGAAGATGACGATGATGAGGACATCGATGAAGATCTGGATGTCGATGACGATGAAGAAGAGTTGGAAATCGATAAGTTCGACGAACTAGATGATGAAGACGACGAAGAAGAAGAAACGGATGATGAAGAAGAGGACGAAAATCTTTAATTTTTCAGTGAATTAGGAAGATTTAACCCACCCTATTCTATGCTTGACTTCTTTCTTTGAGGAATGTAGTATTTTATTTGGGCTCCTTAAAAAAGGACGGATAGAGTATTCAAACGCTCCCCTTGCCATTCGGCGAGTGGGGCGTTTTTATTTTTTACGGGCCGGAACCTGCACGGGATGCAGTCCGGCCGGGACTTCTCTTCCCCCTACAACTCACATTCATTTAGAAATAAGAGGCTGTCTTTTAGCAGATTTTTGGCCATGAAGTTTTTTAGAAGGAATGGACTTCTCCTTCTTTGAACAAGATAACTTCATGACAAGGATACATAGGAGACACCCTCTACTTTTTTTGAACCAAATCATATTAAAAGGGGGACATATACATGACTAAGTATATATTCGTAACAGGCGGCGTTGTGTCGTCACTTGGAAAAGGGATCACAGCAGCGTCCCTTGGAAGACTATTAAAAAACCGCGGGGTTTCGGTGACAATCCAGAAATTCGATCCGTACATCAACGTGGACCCGGGAACGATGAGCCCGTATCAGCACGGTGAAGTATTCGTGACGGATGACGGTGCGGAAACGGATCTTGACTTAGGCCATTATGAGCGTTTCGTCGACATCAACCTGACAAAATACAGCTCCGTGACGACTGGAAAAATCTATTCCACGGTTTTGAAAAAAGAGCGCCGCGGAGACTATCTTGGCGGAACGGTCCAGGTCATCCCGCATATCACAAATGAAATCAAGGAACGCGTCTACCGCGCTGGCCGTGAAACAAATTCGGATGTTGTCATCACAGAAATCGGCGGAACGGTAGGGGACATCGAATCTCTTCCATTCCTTGAAGCGATCCGTCAGATCAAAAGTGATGTAGGCCGCGACAATGTGATGTACATCCACTGTACATTGGTGCCTTACATCAAAGCTGCCGGCGAAATGAAAACAAAGCCGACCCAGCACAGTGTCAAAGAGCTTCGCAGCCTCGGGATTCAGCCGAATGTCATCGTCGTACGTACAGAAATGCCGATGACGCAGGATATGAAAGATAAAATCGCGCTGTTCTGCGATATCGATAAAAATGCCGTCATCGAAGCAATGGATGCGGACACTCTTTACTCGATTCCGCTGTCCCTTCAGGATCAAAAGCTTGATGAGATCACTTGCCAGCACCTGAAATTGAACTGCCGTGAAGCCGATATGACCGAGTGGAACGAACTCGTTTCCCGCGTGACGAACCTGTCCCGCAAAACGAAGATCGCCCTCGTCGGAAAATATGTCGAGCTTCAGGATGCGTACATCTCAGTGGTGGAAGCCCTTCGTCATGCCGGCTATCAATTCGACAGCGACATCGAAGTGAAGTGGCTGAACTCAGAACTGGTAGATGCAGAGAATGTTGCCGAAAAACTTGGCGACGTTGACGGGATCCTTGTGCCTGGCGGCTTCGGTGACCGCGGAGTCGAAGGTAAAATCGCGGCGACTCAATATGCGCGTGAAAACAAGGTGCCTTTCCTTGGAATCTGCCTCGGCATGCAGCTTGCATCCGTTGAATATGCACGCAACGTGCTTGGACTTGACGGTGCTCACTCCGCTGAATTGAATCCTGACACGCCGTACCCGGTCATCGATCTGCTTCCTGAACAAAAGGACATCGAAGATCTTGGCGGAACCCTTCGCCTCGGTTTATATCCATGTAAACTGACGAAAGGTTCAAAAGCATACGAAGCGTATGACGGCGAAGTGGTATACGAGCGTCACCGTCACCGCTTCGAATTCAACAATCACTACCGTGAGCAAATGGAAGATGCAGGCTTCATCTTCTCCGGTACAAGCCCTGACGGACGCCTTGTGGAGATCATCGAACTCGAAGATCACCCATGGTTCGTGGCATCCCAATTCCACCCGGAATTCACATCACGCCCGACACGTCCGCAGCCGCTGTTCCGCGACTTTGTTGAAGCAAGTCTTGCGTTTGGTGAGAAGTAATATTTAGATTTAGGGCCGCTCTCCTGGTTTGGGGGGCGGTTTTTTTGTGTGTTGGTGAATACGGCGAGGGGAGCTATACATGAGTGTAAAGGTTTGTTGAGGAGGGTGTGTCGAATATTGTCGTTAAATCAGTAGTTCGCCCTTATATTTAATATTGCGCCCTTAAAATCGAGATTTCGCCCTTAAGATGATTATATCGCCCATATAAATGTTTAATTCGCCCATAAAAAATGAGTGAACCCTTTTACCAGCTATAGGACTGCCGGTATTCCTCCTATCACCGTGTGGGGAATTTGACAGTTCGAGCATAATGAGGGAGTTTTCGAGCGCAAATAACCGGATTCCGAGCACAAAGGGACTGTGTTCGAGCACAAATAACCGGATTTCGAGCTAAAACTGAAATCTTGAACTAAAAGAAGCCCGTCCTTCAATGCGTTAAAGCATCGCGGGACGGGCTTTCAACTATTGGCTTTCAACTATTATTCATATTCCTCAAGCATCTCCCGGATCACAAACCCCAGCGCAAAATAAATATAGAGCGCGGCCATGCTCGTCGGCATGCACACCCGCTCGCCGATTTCCTCGCCTGGAAGCATCCCTTTAATCACTTTGGTATCGAGGTGAAGGTCGGCAAGTCCGGCAAGTCCTTCATCCTCCGCGACAAGACCAGATATTCCCACGAACGGCACTCCCTCATCCTCCAGACCGCGCGCAAATCGAACCGCTTCCTCATCCGATGACAAACGGGTCACTACAAGGACACGGTCCGCATCCGTCAGCATGGTCGACTCCTCATATTTTTTAACAGAAGGGAGGCGTTCAGCACCATAGAGTGCTTCTACCGTCACCGCTTCCATCTCACCGAATGCCTTGATATAAATCGAACCTTCCCCGACAGCCGCCTGAGCTAAAAGCCTCGCCGCATCCTCGATTTCAAACTCCTGCTTTTCAGATATACGTTTAAACAGACCCGATAACTGGGTCGTGAACATTTTGATCATCTTTCCACTCCTCCATTTGTCGAACATTAGCCTTCGACAATCTTTGCTGTATCGCTTATTATAAAGGAAAATGGACGCAAGTAAAATAATGGAGGATAAGCAGGAATTTTCACCGGAAAAAGAGAAGTACTAGAAGTGGGAAATGAGTAGATACGTTAAAGTAAATGTAAACCTGATTTGAAGTGCTGCATCGGTTGATTTCCTTGCAAGCGCCCTGCGTAAAGCGGAGGCTTGCACGGGAATCAAAGAGGAGTATGACAGGGAAACAAGGCAACAGACCGTCAAAATCGGTTGGTTTTTATGTTCTTAAGCAAAAATCAGATTCTAATTAAAAAGGGGATAAGCCATATGAATGAAAAGATTCTTATTGTAGATGATCAGTTCGGTATTCGAATTCTATTAAACGAAGTCCTGCAAAAGGAAGGCTATCAAACCTTCCAGGCGGCGAATGGCGTTCAGGCACTTGAAATCGCTGATAAGCATTCCCCTGATCTTGTCCTTCTGGATATGAAGATTCCCGGCATGGACGGAATCGAAATCCTGAAGCGCATGAAGAAGAAGAACCAGGATATCCGCGTCATCATCATGACCGCCTACGGGGAGCTGGATATGATCCAGGAAGCGAAGGATCTGGGTGCGTTGACGCATTTCGCGAAGCCGTTCGATATCGATGACATCAGACAGGCAGTAAGGCAGTACATTCCGGTTTGACCCAGAATTTAGAATAGTGAAAATAGTAGTATTTTTTACAATTGGCCTCATCAGTTGGTAAAATCATTTATGTTTTGGTATGATACAAGTGAAATTGTTAACAATGTTAATCAGTGTGAACACACTTTCCATTATCCTTACCAAAATGGCGCACTGACTGAATAAAAGGAGGAAAATCAATGCCTTTAGTTTCAATGAAAGACATGCTTATCCAAGCAAAAGAAAACAGCTATGCTGTTGGTCAATTCAACTTGAACAACCTTGAGTTCACTCAAGCAATCCTTCAAGCTGCTGAAGAAGAGAAATCACCTGTCATCCTTGGTGTCTCTGAAGGTGCAGCCCGTTACATGAGCGGTTTCAAAACAGTTGTAAAAATGGTGGAAGGTCTTATGGAAGACTTGAACATCACAGTACCTGTTGCGATCCACCTTGACCACGGTTCAAGCTATGATAAATGTAAAGAAGCAATCGATGCTGGTTTCACATCAGTCATGATTGACGCTTCTCACGGTCCTTTTGAAGAGAACATCGAAATCACTTCAAAAGTGGTTGAATATGCTCACTCTAAAGGTGTTTCTGTTGAAGCCGAGCTTGGTACTGTCGGCGGACAGGAAGATGACGTTGTTGCTGACGGCGTAATCTATGCTGACCCTAAAGAGTGCCAGGAATTGGTTGAACGCACTGGAATCGACACACTTGCTCCTGCACTTGGTTCAGTACACGGTCCTTACAAAGGCGAACCAAACCTTGGATTCAAAGAAATGGAAGAAATCGGAGCTGCTACAGGAGTACCACTAGTACTTCACGGCGGTACTGGTATCCCGACAAAAGATATCCAAAAAGCGATTTCTTACGGAACAGCTAAAATCAACGTAAATACTGAAAACCAAATCGCTTCTGCTAAAAAAGTACGCGAAGTACTTGCTGCAGATTCTGAAGTATACGATCCACGTAAATACATGGGTCCTGCACGTGAAGCAATCAAAGCGACTGTTATCGGTAAAATGCGTGAATTCGGTTCTTCTAACCAAGCGTAAGCGGATAGAGGTAATGTCTGGAAAGTGACTGGAAACAGATTAGATCTTTTCAGGCGTGGTAGAAAAAGAATGAAGCAGTTGGAGAGGACTGGCACCAGGGAAGGTATTGCCTTTTTGGGTCAGTCCTCTCCGTTCATTATAAAAAGATTGAAAATTTTGTCGAAAAGGGGTAGGAGACTTGAAATTTTTCATCGATACAGCAAACATGGACGAAATCAGAGAAGCCTATGAATGGGGAATCGTGTCAGGAGTGACGACAAATCCTTCACTTGTGGCAAAAGAAAAAGGCGTCACATTCGAAGACCGCCTGAAGGAAATCACGGAGCTCGTTCCGGGATCGGTCAGTGCAGAAGTCATCGCGACAGACGCGGAAGGCATGATCAAAGAAGGGCGCGAGCTTGCTAAAATCGCTCCGAATATCACAATCAAGCTTCCGATGACTCCGGACGGCTTGACTGCTGCATCCACTTTTTCAAAAGAAGGGATCAAAACCAATGTCACGCTGATCTTCAGTGCGAATCAGGCGCTGCTTGCAGCACGTGCCGGTGCGACTTATGTGTCACCTTTCCTTGGAAGACTGGATGACATCGGACATGACGGTCTTGAGCTCGTTTCAAAGATCGCTGAAATCTTCGCGATCCACGGTCTTGAAACGGAAATCATCGCCGCATCGACACGCCACCCGCAGCATATCACCGAAGCTGCACTGAGAGGCGCGCATATTGCGACCGTCCCTCTTAAAGTATTGAAGCAGTTATTCAATCATCCCCTTACGGATAAAGGGATCGAAGCATTCCTAAATGATTGGAATAACCGATAAACACAGGTCAAATGGACCAGTGAGAATAATATCGAAAATCCTATACATGTTTTGACGAAATATGTATAAACTAGTAGACAATAACACTTCTTAGATCGTCTTCATATGGAAAAATAATCCTTTTTGTCCGGTTGCTGGTTTGAACCAGCCACCGGGACAGTGGAAGGGAGATAAAAATGGAAAAGCTTAAGATTGCAGGTGGATATCCACTTGAAGGTACCATTAAAGTCAGTGGTGCAAAAAATAGCGCAGTCGCATTGATCCCGGCAACGATCCTTGCCGACTCGCCGGTAACGATCGAAGGACTGCCTGATATATCAGACGTCCGTACACTGCAGGATTTGCTTGAAGAAATCGGCGGAACGGTCAGTTTCGAAGATGGAGAAATGAGTGTGGACCCAAGCACAATGGTATCCATGCCGCTTCCTAGCGGAAAAGTGAAAAAGCTCCGCGCATCCTACTATCTGATGGGTGCGATGCTCGGCCGCTTCAAGAAAGCCGTCATCGGCCTTCCTGGCGGTTGTCATCTCGGCCCTCGTCCGATTGATCAGCATATCAAAGGATTCGAAGCACTTGGTGCCGAAGTGACGAATGAACAGGGTGCGATCTATCTTCGTGCCGATGAACTGAAGGGCGCGCGTATTTATCTTGATGTCGTCAGTGTAGGCGCTACCATCAACATCATGCTTGCCGCCGTCCGTGCCAAAGGACGTACGATCATCGAGAATGCGGCGAAAGAGCCTGAAATCATTGATGTTGCGACACTTCTCAGCAATATGGGAGCGAAGATCAAAGGAGCCGGAACGGACGTGATCCGCATCGATGGAGTCGACGAACTTCACGGCTGCAGGCACACGATCATCCCCGACCGAATCGAAGCGGGTACGTTTATGATCCTTGCGGCGGCTGCAGGTAAAGGCGTCCTGATCGACAATGTCATTCCGTTACATATGGAATCAGTGATTGCAAAGCTCCGCGAAATGGGCGTCCCTGTGGAAGCGAATGATGACCAGATCTTTATCGGAAAAGCGGACAAGCTAAAATCCGTCGATATCAAAACACTGGTTTATCCAGGCTTCCCGACCGATCTTCAGCAGCCGTTCACGGCGCTGTTGAATCGAGCGGAAGGCTCTGCTGTCGTGACCGATACGATTTATTCCGCGCGTTTCAAGCATATCGATGAACTGAGACGCATGAATGCCACGATTAAAGTGGAAGGGCGTTCAGCCATCATCAACGGGCCTGTCCAGCTTCAGGGAGCGAAAGTGAAAGCAAGCGACCTCCGTGCAGGAGCGGCCCTTGTGATCGCCGGCCTGATGGCAGAGGGAGTCACCGAAGTCACCGGCCTTGAGCACATCGACCGCGGATACAGCGATTTGGTCGAGAAGCTTGAAGGACTCGGTGCGACAATCTGGCGTGAAAAAATGACGGCGGAAGAACTGGAACAATTAAAATCATAATCATGATTTGAAATAATTCTCAGCATTGAGAAGGATTGGAACCGCTTTTTTTGAAAAAATGTCTTTCTGAACCGATTAATGTGTTACAATAAATCTGTTAATATGTTATACAATTTAAATTTATTGTAGATAATGTTCCTTTCCATACGCTGCGGGCACGCATGAGATTGGCAGTGGAAGGGACTCACACTAAAGGGAATTCGGGAGGCTGTATACATGGAAAGAAGTTTATCAATGGAACTGGTTCGTGTAACGGAAGGAGCGGCGCTTGCATCAGCGAGATGGATGGGCCGCGGCAAGAAGGATGAAGCGGATGATGCCGCTACTTCTGCCATGAGAGACGTTTTCGATACTGTACCGATGAAAGGGACTGTCGTGATCGGTGAAGGGGAAATGGACGAGGCACCGATGCTCTATATCGGCGAAAAGCTCGGCACGGGCTACGGCCCGCGCGTCGACGTGGCGGTGGATCCCCTTGAAGGGACGAATATCGTTGCATCCGGCGGCTGGAACGCGCTCGCGGTCCTCGCGGTTGCCGATCACGGGAACCTGTTGAACGCACCGGATATGTATATGGATAAAATTGCGGTTGGACCGGAAGCTGTCGGCAAAATCGACATCAATGCTTCCGTGATCGATAACCTGAAAGCAGTGGCCAAGGCGAAGAACAAGGATATTGAAGACGTCGTGGCTACGGTGCTGAACCGTGAGCGCCACGAGCACATCATCCAGCAGCTCCGGGAAGCGGGTGCCCGCATCAAGCTGATCAATGACGGAGATGTTGCCGGTGCGATGAACACAGCATTCGACCACACGGGAGTCGATATCTTATTCGGATCCGGCGGTGCCCCTGAAGGTGTCCTTGCCGCAGTGGCCCTTAAGTGCCTTGGCGGGGAGATCCAAGGGAAACTTCTCCCTCAGAACGATGCCGAGCTTCAGCGCTGCATCAGCATGGGGCTTGATGTAGACAAAGTACTGCGCATGGAGGACCTCGTTTGCGGAGACGACGCCATCTTCGCCGCAACCGGCGTAACCGACGGCGAACTCCTGAGAGGCGTTCAGCTGAAAGGCACACACGGACTCACACACTCCATCGTCATGCGTGCCAAATCCGGAACCGTCCGCTTCATCGACGGCCGCCACAGCCTTCAGAAAAAGCCGAACTTGGTTATTAGATAAAGTAGTAAGTTTTGGTGGGGAAGTGCTGCATTCTGAGCGTAACTTTGAATGATACTTTCCAGCGGTTGATTGGAGTGGAAGACGCAGACTCCTATCCGAAAAGTGGAGGGGCTTTGCTCAGAGGCGTGTGGCATAAGTCGAATCGGCCACGAAGGCGTTCTTTGCCTTCTTGGTCGGTTTGGCTTATGACATGTGCCTCTAAGCCCTGCAGCTGGACAGCTTCCTCTCAAAGTTTGTAGAGGCTCACGGGCTACCCGCGGAAAGCGAAGTCTTCCACGGAAATCATTAGCGGCATTACAGCACCATACAAAAATAAAAGAGAAATCTTCAAAAAGATAGAGGGGAAGGTTCAGCCTTCCTCCTCACCATCTTATCACCCACACCTACCCTTCAAAGGTGACGCTGCCTTCAATATTTTCTCAAACACAAAACAATTCACCGAAAAAGCAAAAAGTCATGAACAGTTATCAACAGATGAAAAGGGTACCTTGCGCTTTTTCAGTAAGTATGGTTAAAATAGATAAGGTTTTTTCTTCAGCATTCTCTTTTAAATGCTTCAACTATATTTCTTCATTTTATTTACAGGGTCATTTTACATAGATTGTTTTGTCCTCACGAAGGGTAAACAAAGCAACATGCAAATCCCCTAAACTCAATTCACTTAATCAAAGCAGCAATCAAACTAATAAAGCGTGGTGTCATAATGGAAGAGTTAACAATCTCCAGCTTAGAGAACATGAAGCTGAAAGAGCTTTATGAGCTGGCTAAACGATACAAAGTTTCTTATTATAGTAAATTAACAAAAAAAGAATTGATCTTCGCGATCCTGAAAGTAAGAGCGGAGCAGGAAGGCTTCTTCTTCATGGAAGGTGTCCTTGAAATCATCCAATCTGAAGGATTCGGATTCCTGCGCCCAATCAATTATTCCCCAAGCTCTGAGGATATCTATATCTCTGCGTCGCAGATCCGCCGCTTCGACCTTCGTAACGGGGACAAAGTATCCGGTAAGGTACGCCCTCCGAAAGAAAACGAACGTTACTTCGGACTTCTGCATGTGGAAATGGTCAACGGCGAAGAGCCTGAAGCAGCGAAGGAACGCGTTCACTTCCCTGCCCTGACGCCTTTATATCCTGACCGTCAAATCACATTGGAAACAACACCGAACAGGATTTCAACGCGGATCATGGATCTCATGGCACCCGTCGGTTTCGGCCAGCGCGGTCTGATCGTGGCACCGCCTAAAGCCGGTAAGACGATGCTTTTAAAAGAGATTGCGAATTCGATCACGACGAATAATCCTGAAGCGGAATTGATCATCCTCCTGATTGATGAACGTCCTGAAGAAGTGACCGACATCGAACGTTCAGTGGATGCGGAAGTCGTTTCTTCTACATTTGACGAAGTTCCTGAAAACCACATCAAAGTGGCAGAGCTTGTCCTAGAACGTGCGATGCGCCTTGTGGAGCACAAGCGTGACGTCGTCATCCTGATGGACAGCATCACCCGTCTGGCGCGTGCATACAATCTTGTCATCCCGCCAAGCGGACGTACATTGTCCGGCGGTATCGACCCGGCTGCATTCCACCGTCCGAAGCGATTCTTCGGTGCGGCTCGTAATATCGAGGAAGGCGGAAGCTTGACGGTACTTGCTACGGCACTGGTTGACACCGGTTCACGTATGGATGACGTCATCTATGAAGAATTCAAGGGGACGGGTAACATGGAACTTCACCTTGACCGTTCGCTTGCCGAACGCCGTATCTTCCCGGCCATCGACATCCGCCGCTCAGGTACGCGTAAAGAAGAACTTCTTATCCCGCAGGAGCATCTGGATAAATTGTGGGCGATCAGAAAGGCGATGTCCGATCAGCCTGATTTCGCAGAAAAACTTATGCGCAAGCTGAAGCAGTCGAAGACGAATCACGAGTTTTTCGAAGTGTTGACAGAAGAAGCCAAGAAGCGTTAATCTATTGTTCGGGACGATTTTAAAGCCTGGCGTTTTCCAATTTATTAGGTTGCAAAAACGGCATGTCCTTGTTATAATATAATCAATGTGTTTTTAAAAATGGATGCGGTAAGGGGCTGGCTATTACTACCATGCTTATGCTCATATCGCATATATCTTCGTAATAAATTACTCTGTTTCAGATGATTCAGGGCGGAAGGAGATGAAAGTAATGAAATCAGGAATTCATCCTAAGTACAACACAATCAAAGTTAGTTGTGCATGCGGTAACGAATTTGAAACTGGTTCTGTAGCAGAAGAAATGCGCGTTGAGGTATGTTCTGAATGCCATCCATTCTACACAGGCCGTCAGAAATTCGCTGACGCTGGTGGACGTGTTGACCGTTTCAACAAAAAATACGGTCTTAAACAAAAACAACAATAATGAAGAACCAGAAGATGAGGGACGCCAATTCCGTTTATATGCCCGGCATATAGGCGGGAAAGGCTCCCGCAGTCTTCTCTTCACTGCATAAAAACAGGCAAGGACATTCTGCTTGCCTGTTTTTTATTACGTAAAGACACAATCGAGGCGGTTTTTTTATAAGAGCTGAGCCTCTTTTTTTCTGTCAAATTCACATTCAAAGAGCATTTTTTCCGTACATAAAGGAATGCTTTATACTAATAGACAATCAGCGGCAGATGTGCTTTTTTGTCAGAATTCAGGGGTTATGTTTACTGAAAATTGAGAAAATGGACGTTGAGGAACCGCTTTTTAAATAAGATACTACTGCCTAAACTTGCCGATCTATATGATTTGGATCCAGCGGTTGATTGGAGTGCAAGACGCAGACTCCTGCGGGAAGAGTAGCTTATGTGAGACCCCGCAGGCTTGCCGAGGAGGCTCACGGGCTACCCGCGGAAAGCGAAGTCTTGCACGGAAATCAAAAGCGGTGTTAGCAGGATTTTTAAAATGAGGGGTTAGAAAGGAGAGGCGCTTTCGTGTATGTCATGAAGCAAACCGGTTGGGTGGAAGTCATCTGCGGCAGCATGTTCTCTGGCAAGTCAGAAGAACTGATCCGCCGAGTAAGACGCACTCAATTCGCAAAGCAGGAAATTGCTGTGTATAAGCCAAAATTAGATAATCGCTACAGCGATGAATCGGTCGTATCCCACAATGGTACCTCGGTCATTGCAAAGGCAGTCGAGGGATCGGCAGTCATCCTTGAGGATCTGAATCCAAAGGTGGACGTCATCGCGATAGACGAAGTCCAATTTTTTGACGAGGGCATAGTCGACGTCGTACAAAAGCTTGCGAACAGCGGATACCGTGTGATCATTGCGGGACTCGATCAGGATTTCCGCGGCGAGCCATTCGGCCCGATGCCGGCGCTCATGTCCATCGCGGAACAAGTGACCAAGCTCCAGGCCGTTTGTGCCGTCTGCGGCTCCCCGGCGAGCAGGACCCAGCGCCTGATCAACGGCGAACCGGCAGGCTACGACGATCCAATCATCCTTGTCGGCGCATCCGAAGCCTACGAACCAAGATGCCGCCATCATCATGAGGTCCCAAAGGGCCTCAGCGTAACACCTGATATGGTGAAGGAATTATAATATAGTATTTGATTATAGTGAAGCCGCTATCCATTTGGGATGGCGGTTTTTCATATTTAAGGGACTAAGTAAGGCCCGTCCCGCTGTTGTTTAACGCAGTGCAGTGGTGAGGGACGGGCATTGGTATGGGTGTGCATCAGCCAAATTTCACCTTGTATAAGCACCTTCCTGAAGGAAAAAGTAACTACAGGAGGTGTTTTTGCATGATGAAAAGAATGATGCTTGCCCTGCTGTTCACGGTGATCTTTATCATCGCCACTGCTTGCGGCGTGAATCAGGAGTCCGAGTATGGTGCTCACAACGATAACGGCGGTGCGAAATTCATCGACAACCGCAAGCCTAAAATGGACAATCAGGACAATCCGCAAAACGTGGACAAAGGTAAGAGGATGAATCAAAACCCAAACCTGCCGAACCTGACGAATAATCCGAAGAATACATCGACGACAATGGGCCTATATGAAGATAAAGCAAGGGAAGTCGTAAGGGAATACTCATCTTTCAAGCCTGATGAAGTCTGGATCAACGGCGAACAAATGTGGGTCACCGCCCATACGAAAAAAGACATGAGCTCCGAACATACGGCGCAGGAAGAAGCAAAACTAAAGAAAAAACTTCAAAAAGCAATTCCCCGGTACGACGTAAATGTCAAAATTACCGAAAGATAAACAATCATATCAAGGCGAGTGGAAGATGGATTCTGCTTGCCTTTTTGTGGTTGAAAGAGCAGTGGAACTCAAATGTAGAAAATTAGCAGGTGGTTTAATGCAATTCAGTTCAGTTTTTATGATTATAGATCTAATCTAATTTTCATCGTAAAATTAGGAGCGGAATGCTTGCTCAGTTATTAGTTGATTCCAGCAGTTGATTGTAGTGGAAGACGAAGACTCCTGCGGGAAAAGCGAAGCTGGGGAGACCCCGCAGGAGCGCAGAGACGAGGAGGCTTCACGCTCGCCCGCGGAAAGCGAAGTCTTCCACGGAAATCAACTGCGGTATAAAATGTTCCTGCTTCATTTCCCGGAAATAATTTTACATAAAGCAAACGGCCTGCAATCCTCAACCTTCTTGTTTTTACCCACCCCATATAATATAATTAGACTGTTATGGATTAAAATTGAGGTGAATAGCTGTGTACGATCGTTTACAAGCAGTGGAAGATCGCTATGATAAGTTAAATGAACTACTAAGTGATCCTGAAATTGTGAATGACCCAAAGAAGCTAAGAGAATATTCAAAAGAGCAGTCAGATATCCAGGCGACGGTGGAAGCATACCGCGAATATAAAGACATCAGCCAGCAGTTCAAAGACGCAAAAGCGATGCTGGATGAAAAGATGGATGCTGACATGCGTGAAATGGTTAAAGAAGAAGTATCCGAGCTTGAAGAGCAGATTCATGCACTGGAAGAGCGTTTGAAAATATTATTGATCCCGAAAGACCCTAATGACGACAAGAACGTGATCATGGAGGTCCGCGGTGCAGCCGGTGGAGACGAAGCAGCACTATTTGCAGGCGACCTGTACCGCATGTACAGCCGCTATGCCGAGTCCCAGGGCTGGAAGATCGAAGTGATGGAAGCGACATCCACGGGTGTCGGCGGTTATAAAGAGATCATCTTCATGATTACAGGTAACGGCGCTTATTCAAAAATGAAATACGAAAACGGCGCACACCGCGTGCAGCGTGTTCCTGAAACAGAGTCCGGCGGGCGTATCCATACGTCAACGGCAACGGTTGCATGTCTTCCGGAAGCGGAAGAAGTGGAAGTCGATATCCACGAAAAAGATATCCGTGTCGATACGTTTGCGTCAAGCGGACCAGGAGGACAGTCGGTTAATACGACCATGTCCGCTGTACGTCTGACTCACATGCCGACCGGCGTTGTGGTTTCCTGTCAGGATGAAAAATCCCAGATAAAGAACAAAGAGAAAGCGATGAAAGTTTTGCGTGCCCGCGTATATGATAAATTCCAACGTGAAGTTCAGGCTGAATACGATGCAAATCGTAAATCTGCCGTAGGGACGGGTGACCGTTCCGAGCGTATCCGTACGTACAACTTCCCGCAAAACCGCGTGACCGATCACCGCATCGGCCTGACGATCCAGAAGCTTGACCAGATCCTTGAAGGAAAAATGGATGAAGTCATCGATGCACTGATCATCGAAGATCAGTCCAAGCTCCTTGAAAGAATGGAAGAAGTATAAAATGAACGTGACTGTATTTGAAGCCCTGAAGTGGGCTTCTTCTTTTTTAATAGAACGTAAACGGGACGAAAACGCGGGCGAAATCTATTTGAGGCATCTGCTGGGCGTATCGCGTTCGCAATTGTTTGCCGAACAGCGGATGACGGTTCCTCAAGGTACATGGGAAGAGTTCCAGGAAGGTATCCGGCAGCATGCATCCGGTGTGCCGATTCAGCATATTATCGGGATTGAGGAGTTTTACGGCCGCGAGTTCAAGGTGAATGAGCATGTGCTGATTCCGAGGCCGGAGACAGAAGAGTTGATTTATTACGGCCTAGAGCGGATGAAGCGGCTGTTTCCACGAGGCGGGTCGCTTCGTGCTGCGGATATCGGGACCGGGAGCGGTGCGATTGCGGTGACGCTGAAGCTTGAGTGTACGGATCAGGAACTTGAAGTGATGGCTGTGGATATTTCGGAGGAAGCACTGGCTGTCGCGCAGGATAACAGCCGCCGGTTGGGGGCCGAGGTTGATTTTTACCAAGGAGATCTTCTGCAGCCTTTGGTGGATAAGGGCGTGAAGCTTGATATCATGCTATCGAATCCGCCGTACATCCCCTTAGGAGACCGTGAAACGATGTCCGAAGTGGTCGTCGACCATGAACCGCAGCTCGCTTTGTTTGGCGGGGAAGACGGCTATGACCTGTACCGGCGGTTTATGGAAGAGCTGCCTTTGGTGATGAATAACACGTTCCTGATCGGGTTCGAAGTCGGCGCCGGGCAGGGTGAGACTGTCCGGGACATGCTTCGCAGTGCGTTTCCTGACGTCGAAGCTGAAGTGGTGATTGATATTAATGGCAAGGACCGGATGGTTTTTTGCTGGCGGGATAGAAGTTGATTGAAGAGGCTCCTTTTTATATGGAAAAGGGGTCTTTTTATGTGATTTTTAATTAAAATATGACTTGGATAGTAAATGGCCGGCTTGTTTTAGTCAAAAATAGCTGCCTTAACCTTGTTTTCATAGAATAATAGATAGTAAGTTTTTTCAGAGGCCGCTTATTATCGGAATTTCCACTTTTATTATCGAAAACAAAAGATTTATTATTGAAAATGAAGAATTTATTATCAAATTTTTTTAGCTAGGATTTATATTATCGAAAAGTAGGTCAATTGATCACTTTTATTCTGTTGTAATCGGTATACTCGATTTATTTGCAAGGATTAGTAAAGTTCCTTTTTAATATTAGACCCGCTCCAGCGTTGGTTGGAGTGCAAGACGAAGACTCCTGCGGGAGAAGTGACTAATGTGAGACCCCGCAGGAGCGCAGCGACGCGGAGGCTCACGGGTCACCCGCGGAAAGCGAAGTCTTGCACGGAAACCAAAAGCGGTTTTAGCAGAACTAATTATTTTTATTTGAAAAAGTCACTTCAAACTTCCTGAAAAAATATCAATTTACTAGTTTAAGATTCCACCGCCTTGTCCAGACTATGTTACTGAGGGGAAGGTGGAGAGAAAAATGAAAACAAAACACGCGGTATTATCTTATATTCTGATTCTTACATTAGGGACAATCGTAAGTTTATATATTCCGAAACAGGAAATCACGACGGCGCAGGAGCCGATGGTCATCCCGCAGGAAGCAATCCGGCTTCGCATCCTTGCAAACAGTGACCTGGAAAAAGACCAGAACGTAAAACGTCTGGTGCGAGACGAAGTAAACAAAGAGATCACAAAATGGGTCGGTAGCCTGACATCTCAGGATGAAGCGAAAAAAGTCATCAAAGCAGGACTGCCGGAGCTTCAAACAATCGCAGAAAACGTGGTGGCGGCAGAAGGTCTTGATCAAGAAGTGCAAATTGACTTCGGCAAAGTGCAGTTCCCTACCAAACTCTATGGACAATATCTGTATCCGGCAGGTGAATACGAAGCAGTTTTGATTACACTCGGAAAAGGGGAAGGAGCCAACTGGTGGTGTGTCCTTTATCCGCCACTATGCTTCCTGGACTTTTCCACAGGCAACGCAGTAAGAAGCCCTGGATTTGAAACCACAGTCGAAGCAAGCGGTGATGTAGTCACAGAAGTAGACCCTGAAGATCAACTGGCAGCAGACCAACCAGCGGAAGAAAAAGCGACTCAAGTTGTGGAGGAGAATGCCAAGCAGGCAGAAGAAATACCTGCAGCTGCAGAAGTGGTTGAAGAATCAGTAGAAGAAGCGAAGTCCAAAGCCTCCATTGTAAAAGAAACCAAACTGATCGACAGATTCAACACACAGGAAACGCCTCAAAAAGAACAAGCGACTAATGAAAAAGTATTCGTAGAAGAAGGCGACCAAGAAGAAGTGGAAGTAAGATTCTTCGTAGTAGATTTTGTAAAAGGATTGTTTGATTGAACCGTTTGACTTCATCACTTAGATGGAGTCATTTTATTTTTATTAGATTGAAAAATTCAGCTAAGAATTAAACCATTCCAGCGGTTGATTGGAGTGGAAGATGAAGACTCCTGCGGGAGAAGTGGCCAATGTGAGACCCCGGAGGCGAAGCCGAGGAGGCTCACGGGTCACCCGCGGAAAGCGAAGTCTTCCACGGAAATCAATAGCGGTAATAAAAAGCCTGTCTCAAAATTACTGCAGCGATAGAAAAGATTTTTCTACTAAACAAACAAATCTATCAAAAAAACAGTTCTAATCTTCCCTCCCTCTCATAAAGTTAAAGTAAAGATACTAGAAAAGGGAGGAAGAAAAGATGACGAAAACAATCAGGCAGGCCACGCACGAAGATATCTATAAAGTAATCGGTTTTCTCGTAAAAGCGGGATTGAGCACAGAAGGGGTCAAGAATACGATAGACTGCTTCCTGCTTGTCGAAGACACGGAAGGGAATCTGATCGGGACACTGGGAATCGAGATGCGGGAGAGGACGGGGCTGCTTCGGTCGCTGGTCGTCACGCCTGCTTTTGACAGTGAGGAAATCTTCACCCTCTTTCAGGAGATTTTCAAACTGGCAAAAGAGAAAGACTTATCCCAGCTGTACCTAATCACAAACAGAAGAGCTTCCTTGAACTTCTTTGAAATGCTTGGTTTTCAACAGGAGCCACAGGGACATGTGGATGAACTGAAGGATTTTGTGCATGCCAAACAGTTATCCACAGTGGATAACCTGCTGACGATGAGCCTGCATCTTCAGCCGTAAGCCTGAATTTTCGACAAAATGCGGATAAGACGCAGAGATATGAATATATTCCATGAGAAGGATCATTTTCTATAAAATGGTTCTTTTTTTCATATACACATTCGACAGAAAACGTGTTGGACAGAACCCGATGTCGAAAAGTCTCTTTTTTCAGAATTATTCACACTCGTCCACAGGGTTATCCACAGGGGAGATTCGTTTATGCACGTTTTGTGGACAATACTTGAGAAAATATCGGGATTCTTTTATACTTTCAAATGGGTATGATTGTGGAACACTTGTTAATTCTGTGTTTATCCACAATTATGTGAATAGATGTATGCTTGAAATAAAAAGGTGGACGAATGATATGATAAAACGCTGGATTGTGGAAAATGATGTGGATAACAAAGAAAGTTATCCACAAATTGTGGATGCAGCCCGAATTTTGCAGCAAAATGACGTTGTGGCTTTTCCTACAGAGACGGTTTACGGGCTTGGAGCCAATGCAAAAAGTGATGAAGCCGTGGATAAAATTTTCAAGGCAAAAGGAAGGCCGTCCGATAATCCACTGATTGTCCACATTTCAAATAAAAATCAATTAAAAGAGCTGGTAGAAGAGGTTCCAGAAGCGGCAGAGAAGTTAATGACTGCCTACTGGCCAGGACCGTTGACGCTTATTTTTCAAAAAAAAGATGGCGTGCTTTCGGAAAAAGTGACGGCAGGACTTGATTCGGTCGGAATCCGGATGCCTGACCATCCCGTGGCGCTTGCCATCATTGAGGAAGCGGGCCTGCCGATTGCTGCGCCGAGTGCGAACCGTTCTGGAAAACCAAGTCCGACGACGGCTCAGCACGTCATTGAAGACCTTGAGGGACGAATCATCGGTGTTGTGGACGGCGGTGAGACGGGCGTCGGTGTGGAATCGACGGTCGTCGACTGCACAGGGGCAATTCCAGTCATCCTTCGCCCGGGGGGTGTAACGAAGGAGCAGCTTGAGGAAGTCGTCGGGGAAGTGAGTGTCGATCCTTCATTGAAAGAAGGAAAGGGTGCACCGAAATCACCGGGAATGAAATATACGCACTATGCACCGGACGCCCCTGTCTGGCTAGTAGATGGAACCCGGGAAGATGTGCAGAAACTTGTGGATGAAAAAAGAAGCGAGGGATTGAAGGCTGGAGTACTGACGACGGATGAGTTTGCGGGTGATTACCGTGCGGATGTCGTATTTTCCGTCGGCCGGAGAGATGACCTGAATACGGTCGCCCACGGACTCTACGATAAGCTGCGCGCCTTTAATAACAGTGATGTGGATATCATTTTCGCCGAGATGTTCCCTGAAGAAGGGGTCGGCCTTGCGATCATGAACCGGCTTCAGAAAGCCGCCGGATACCGGGTGATCAAGCCCTGACTAAATAAGAATCAGCAAACCCCTGTATGGCCGCATGGATGGCGGCCGTCGGGGGTTTTTATATGAAACATTTTCATTCTATTTCACTTTGGACGTGCATACATTTTTCTTGAAGGCACGTCCAGAGGAGGAAAATGGAATGACGACACTTATCGGAGAACTGATAACCTTGATGTTGATGGCATTTGCTCTTGGGATGGATGCCTTTTCGATCGGAATAGGAATGGGGATGCTGCAGCTTCGGCTGAGGCAGATTTTTTACATAGGATTGACGGTGGGGTTGTTTCACGTCGTGATGCCGCTCTTCGGCATTGTGACGGGAAAATTCCTCTCGGATACATTCGGGTCATTTGCCACTTACGCAGGGGGGATCCTCTTGATTGTTCTCGGAATTCAGATGTTCATTTCCAGTTTTAAAGAGGAGGAAACGACACTCATTTCCCCGGTTGGTTTCGGCCTCCTGCTGTTTGCACTGAGCGTCAGCCTGGACAGCTTTTCCGTCGGCCTGACACTCGGGATATTCGGTGCGAGGACGGCTGTGGCTCTCGCTTGTTTCGGAATCGCCGCCACCATCCTCACCTGGACCGGCCTCCTGATCGGAAGGAAGTTTCAAGGCGTACTCGGCACCTACAGCGAGGCGCTTGGCGGCAGCATCCTCTTCGCCTTCGGAATCAAGCTGCTGCTGCCGATATGATATCAATATTCATCCCTCGCTACCTTATGTGGTGAGGGATTTTTTTGTGTGCTAAATAAAAAATGGGGGCATGTGTGTTGTTAACCAGGTTTTTGACTTAGGCAATATGAAGCTCCGCCACATATTGAGAAAAGCATTTAATATTAGATAAGTCCAGCTATTGGTTGGAGTGCAAGACGAAGACTCCTGCGGGAAGAGTAGCTAATGTGAGACCCCGCAGGAGCGTAAGCTCTGAGGAGGCTCACGGGCTGCCCGCGGAAAGCGGAGTCTTGCACGGAAACCAATAGCGGTATTGAAAGGTAGTTTCTTTTGTCCAGCTCCAGGGCTTAGAGGCACATGGCATAAGACGGACCGGTCAAGAAGGCAAAGAACGCCTTCCCGCCCGGTCCGTCTTATGCCACCCGCCTCTGAACAAAGCCCTTCCGCTTTTCTAGCTGTCCAGCTCCAGTGGTCTGCTCCCGTTTGAAAATTAACCTTCGGCTTTTGAGGCAAAAAACGCCTCTAAAGCCAAAGAACATTTTTCAAAGGGAGCAAAACGCCCACTTCCGCTTTTCTTTTTGTATTCTTTGTGAATGTCCTATATGCTAATTGGAAAATATTTTATAATAGGCGTAAGGAGGATGAGATGATGAAAATCTTGTTTGTTTGTACGGGTAATACATGCCGCAGTCCGATGGCGGAAGCGGTGATGAGACATAGGGGGAAAGAGCAGTTTGAGGTGAAATCATCGGGTGTGTTTGCGATGGACGGCAGCGATGCGTCATTTCAGGCTAAAGAAGTTCTGAAAGAGAACGATATAAAACATGAGCATGCATCCAGCACGCTGAGAAAAAAAGATATCGACTGGGCTGATTATGTGTTCACGATGACCGCTCATCATAAGTGGGCGATCATGGACCAATATCCGGAAGCTTCGGATAAAGTGTTCACGCTGAAGGAATATGTGCTCGAGGATCCTGAGGACATGGACGTGTCCGATCCGTTCGGGGGCAGCGTCGATATATACAGACATACATACAAGGAGCTGGATTCGCTGATCGGGCAATTGATCGGCAAGCTTAGTAAAGAGTGATTTTGAGGAGAGAAAAGGGATGGGGAAAGAGAGAAGGTATAAGACGGGTCTGAGAAAGAAATTGGTTTTCTTCACGACGATCCTGGCGTTGGTGACGTATTCGACATCGGCATTTTTCATTTATTTTATCAAGCCGGCATTTGCACCGGACATGAATGAATTCTTGTTTACAAGCATGACGCTCGGGATGGGAGTGTTCTGGTCCGGGCTGCTCGCATTCTTCGCGGCGCGGATCATTGTCAAACCGCTTCAGCGACTGGAACAGGCGGCTCTTAAAGCGGCTGAAGGAGATATTGCAGTCGAAGTAGAGGTGCCGAAATCGGATGATGAAATCCGTTCGCTCGGACTTGCGTTCAACCGCATGCTCCACAACCTCCGTGATATGGTGGCGAGCATTGACGAGAATTTCACAAAAACGAATGCCCACGTCGTGGATTTGTCGAAGGCATCAGAAGTCGCATCACATCAGGCGGAATCCATTTCACGCACGATCAGTGAAATTTCAGCGGGCGCAGAAAGCTCGGCAATGTCGATCCAGACAACGGCCGAATCGGTGGAGGATGTCATCGCGATCGCCCAGGAAGTGCAGAATCATTCCAAGTCTTCCGAGCAGCTTTCTAAAAATATGGTCACCGAGCTTCAAGGCAGCAGAGAGGTCATCCATTCGCTTGTGGAAGGGATCACGACGCTTGCGAAAGGGAATGAAGAGTCACTGACGGTCGTCCGCCGTCTTGAAGATAACGCGAAAAAAGTGGAGCAGATCATCCAGCTTGTCGGCGATATCGCGAACCAGACGAACCTTCTCGCGCTGAATGCTTCCATAGAAGCGGCGCGCGCCGGTGAACATGGAAAAGGCTTTGCTGTCGTCGCAGAGGAAGTGCGGAAGCTTGCGGATGAAAGCGGGAAAGCAGTTCAGGGCATTTCCGAGCTGATCAAAAACATCCAGAATGAAGTCGGAAATGTGGTCGGACAGATTTCAAATCAGGTGACGACTGCCAATAAAGAAGCGGATAAAGGATCGAAGACGAATGAAGTCTTCGAGACGATGACGAATACGATTCATGAAGTGGCGGACTCTGTCCAAAAAATCTCAGGACTCGTTGACAGACAGATGGAAAGCATCAGGGAAACGTCCCAGCAGTCACAGGAAGTGGCCGCCATCGCCGAAGAAACCTCCGCTGGAGCGGAAGAAGTATCGGAAGCGACCCGCGAACAGGCGTCTGTCATGGAGAATGTCGAGGAATTGGCACTGAACCTGAAGAAGCAGGCGGAATCGCTGAAGGGCACGATTACTCGTTTTCATTTATAAAAAGATTTGCAGGACGGCACGGGCTTTCGGGTCCGTGCTGTTTTTGCATTGAAAGGCCCGTCCCGCCGCTCGGTGCCGCGGTAAAGGAGTGAGGGACGGGCCTCAAAGACGACTTTTTTCCTAAGGTGAATAACTTTATCTATTCATAAGGGTATGTCAAAATAAAAGGAAACAAACACTAGTCAAAAATGGGGAGTGAAGTTGGATGAAAATCGCAATTGCATCAGATCACGGCGGGGTTCATATTCGTGAAGAAATCAAATCATTATTGGAAGAACTGGGTCTTGAATATGAGGATTTCGGCTGTGAGTGCGGCACTTCAGTGGATTATCCTGATTATGCGGTACCGGTTGCCGAGAAAGTGGCTGCCGGCGAGTTCGACCGCGGCATTTTGATCTGCGGAACAGGCATCGGCATGAGTATTTCCGCCAATAAAGTAAAGGGCATCCGCTGCGCACTTGTCCACGATGTATTCAGTGCGAAAGCGACACGCGAACATAATGACAGCAACATCCTTGCGATGGGCGAACGCGTCATCGGACCGGGGCTTGCCCGTGAAATCGCCAAGACTTGGCTTGGGACGGAATTCGAAGGCGGACGCCACGCCAACCGTATCGGTAAGATCACGTCATACGAAGACAAACACTAGGGAGCGGTTTTCATGGAAATCACTCAATTGCAGGAACAGCTCCGAAGTATCCTGACTGAATTCAATGAAAAGGTCACGCTAAAAAAAGGACAGGTCTTTGTGGTCGGTTGTTCAACCTCGGAAGTCATCGGGGAACGGATCGGGACAGCTGGAACATTCGATGTGGCCGAAATGATTTATGCTGAATTAAAAACGTTCGCCGATTCCGTAGGAGTATCGCTTGCGTTCCAATGCTGTGAGCATTTGAACCGGGCGATCGTCCTTGAGCGTGAAACGGCAGAACGTCTGAGGCTCGATGAAGTGACCGTCATCCCGGCCCGAGCCGCCGGAGGAGCGATGGCGACCCACGCATACCGTTCATTTGATGACCCCGTCATGGTGGAATTCATCAAGGCGGACGCCGGGATCGACATCGGGGACACATTCATCGGGATGCAGCTGAAGCATGTGGCCGTGCCGGTCAGGGTTTCGCAGAAGAGCCTCGGCGGTGCGCATGTGACGCTCGCTAAGACCCGTCCGAAGTTGATCGGCGGGATTAGAGCTGTATATGAATAGGTTTGGAGAGGAGTTCCGTCTTTCGATGCATTAGTGCGTTGGGAGGCGGGCTTTTTTATTGGTTGTGATGGTGTTCGTCTCTGTCTTTGGAAGACATTTATGTGCGGAATCTCCTGATTTATGTGCGGAATTTTCCGGATAAGTGCGAAGTCTCTTGATTTCAGTGCGCTATTTTTTATATAAGTGCGAACTGGCGATTTTTCGACACAGCCGGACTTCAGCCAAAGTGTGATCCTTAATTGAGAACGTCGCCTTCACCAATAAAACCGGAACAGCAGGATTATTTCCCAAATCAACTCTGCCCACTAAACCCCAAAACACGAACAATCCAATTTACCCACACGTTCTTATTTCGCGTTTTGCATAATCATGATAGAATGAAATTGAATGAATCAAGATGGCGCAGCTTAGAATGGGCCGATGAATAAAAGGGGGATATGTATGAGTAAGATTGCCAAGCAAGATCCGGAAATTTATGCAGCGATTCAAGATGAATTAGAGCGTCAACGCACGAAAATCGAGTTAATTGCATCTGAGAATTTTGTCAGTGAAGCCGTTATGGAAGCACAGGGTTCGGTCCTCACGAACAAGTATGCAGAAGGGTACCCAGGTCGTCGCTATTATGGTGGGTGTGAGCATGTCGACGTAGCGGAAAACTTAGCGCGCGACCGCGCAAAAGAGTTATTTGGAGCGGAGCATGTGAACGTGCAGCCTCACTCGGGTGCACAAGCCAATATGGCAGTCTACTTCACAATCCTTGAGCATGGTGACACGGTTCTTGGTATGAACCTTTCACACGGGGGCCACCTCACGCACGGAAGTCCGGTCAACTTCAGCGGGATCCAGTATAACTTCGTAGAGTACGGAGTCGATAAGGAAAGCCATCTGATCAACTATGAAGATGTCCGCCAGAAGGCACTTGAGCACAAGCCAAAGCTGATCGTAGCGGGAGCGAGCGCGTATCCTAGAAAGATTGATTTCGCAAAATTCCGTGAAATCGCGGACGAAGTGGGAGCTTACCTGATGGTCGACATGGCGCATATCGCAGGCCTTGTTGCAGCCGGTCTTCACCAAAATCCGGTCCCTTACGCGGATTTCGTGACCACAACGACACACAAAACACTTCGCGGTCCACGCGGCGGGATGATCCTTTGTAAAGAAGAGTTCGGCAAGAAGATCGATAAGTCTATCTTCCCTGGTCTTCAAGGCGGTCCGTTGATGCACGTCATTTCTGCAAAAGCGGTATCGTTCGGTGAAGCACTGCAGGATTCTTTTAAAGAGTATGCACAGAACATCATCAACAACGCAGCCCGTCTCGGTGAAAGCCTTGGAAAAGAAGGCATCGACCTTGTTTCCGGCGGTTCGGACAACCACCTGTTATTAATCGATCTCCGTTCACTTGGGCTCACTGGTAAAATTGCCGAAAAGGTTCTTGATGATATCGGAATCACGGTCAACAAAAACACCATCCCATTCGATCCGGAAAGCCCATTCGTCACAAGCGGCATCCGCATCGGAACAGCAGCCGTAACGTCCCGAGGTTTTGCTAAGGAAGAAATGGACGAAATCGCGTCCATCATGGCCCTTACCCTCAAAAACCACGAAGACGAAACCAAGCTCGAAGAAGCGCGTAAACGCGTGACGGATTTGACAAGCAAGTTTTCTTTATATCCGGAAAGATAATAAATAGTAGAAACCTCTTCGGAAGACTTGATCTTTTGGAGAGGTTTTTTATGAGGAAAATAGATTGATAGGATAAGGTAATAATGATTCTGGCTGATAACGAAGGTTAATTTGGTGATTTGAAGAATAGGTAATATAAATAAGTAGGTTTTAGTTATCCTTATTTGAAATTCTAAATTATGAATGAGTAGAATCCAGCGGTTGATTGGAGTGGAAGACGAAGACTCCTGCGGGAAAAGAAGCCAATGTGAGACCCCGCAGGAGCGCAGCGACGAGGAGGCTTACAGGCTTCCCGCGGAAAGCGAAGTATTCCACGGAAATCAAAAGCGGTATAAGAAACACTCACTCCTGCCATTTTTAATAAATCACCTACATAAAAATAACGATTTCATTACACCTCCCAACTTTTATTGCCCTCAAAACTTCTTTTATGTACAATAGTCAGAGGTGTAAAACAGTAACTATCTATTTTTCACATAACTCGAAACCAAAAGGAGAGAGTCGAATGGGCAAAGTATACGTATTTGATCATCCATTAATTCAGCATAAGCTGACATTCATCCGTGATAAAAACACAGGGACAAAGGAATTCCGCGAACTTGTCGATGAAGTATCAACACTGATGGCATTCGAAATCACGCGTGAACTTCCGCTTGAAGATATCGAAATCGACACGCCGGTAAGCAAAGCGAATGCAAAGACACTTACAGGTAAAAAATTGGGGATCGTTCCGATTCTGCGTGCAGGTCTTGGCATGGTCGACGGAATCCTCAAATTGATCCCGGCAGCGAAAGTCGGTCACGTAGGATTATACCGTGATCCTGAGACTCTTAAGCCGATCGAATATTACGTAAAACTTCCAAGCGACGTGGAAGAGCGCGACTTCATCCTGGTGGATCCGATGCTTGCAACGGGCGGGTCAGCAGTTGAAGCCATCAACTCCCTGAAAAAACGCGGTGCAAAAAACATCACATTCATGTGCCTTGTGGCATGTCCCGAAGGAGTGGAAGCGATTCAAGCGGAGCACCCGGATGTAGACATCTACATTGCAGCGCTTGATGAGAAGCTGAACGAAAAAGGCTATATCGTCCCTGGACTTGGCGATGCCGGTGACCGTTTATTCGGAACAAAATAAGGAAGGCTGTGTGAAATATGAGTACTCCCATTAAGGTAATGACGATTTTCGGAACAAGACCGGAAGCGATCAAGATGGCTCCGCTCGTTCTTGAATTAAAAAAACACCCGGAAAGCTTTGAAACGATTGTGACCGTTACGGCACAGCACCGTGAAATGCTTGACCAAGTACTTTCTATCTTTGATATCACACCTGATTTTGATTTGAACATCATGAAAGACCGCCAAACGCTGATCGATGTAACAACACGCGGACTTGAGGGCCTTGATAAGATCATGAAGGAAGCGAAGCCTGATATCGTTCTTGTGCACGGTGATACGACTACTACATTCGTTGCAAGTCTTGCAGCATTCTATAACCAGATTTCAGTCGGACACGTCGAAGCGGGTCTTCGTACGTGGAATAAGTACTCTCCATTCCCAGAGGAAATGAACCGTCAGCTGACTGGCGTCATGGCGGACCTTCATTTTGCCCCGACGGATAAATCGGCTCAGAACCTGTTGAATGAAAGAAAGAAAGAAGATGGCATCTTCATCACTGGGAATACAGCAATCGATGCATTGAAAACGACGGTTAAAGACGAGTACAAGCATGAGGTGCTTGAAAAGCTTGGAGACGATCGCCTTGTTCTCTTGACTGCTCACCGCCGTGAAAACCTCGGCCAGCCGATGAGGAACATGTTCCGTGCAATCAAGCGTTTAGTGGAAGAACATGATGATATTCAAGTCGTGTATCCGGTTCACTTGAATCCTGCCGTGCGTGAAGTGGCGGATGAAGTGCTGGGCAACGACAGCCGCATCCACTTGATCGAACCACTGGACGTCATTGATTTCCATAACTTCGCGTCAAGAGCTCACTTGATCCTGACTGATTCAGGCGGGGTACAGGAAGAGGCGCCTTCCCTTGGTGTTCCTGTTCTTGTCCTTCGTGATACGACTGAACGGCCGGAAGGAATCGAAGCCGGCACACTGAAGCTTGCAGGAAACGAAGAAGAAAACATCTACAAGCTGGCAAAAGAGCTGCTGACAGACGAGCAGGCTCACAGCGAAATGTCCAAAGCGACAAATCCATACGGCGATGGACAGGCATCCTACCGAATTGCCCAGGCGATCCGCTACCAATTCGGCCAGCTGGATGAGCGTCCGAAATCGTTTAAGCCGGAGTAATCCATCTGAAAGCCCGTTCCTCATTGCAATTAAGCAGTGGGGGATGGGCTTTGTCTTATTTGCAAGAAAATATAGTAAGGGATTCTTATAAAAAGTTAACTTTCTATCAAATATTTTTAAAAATCCAGCTTGTCTAAAAGATTTTTTGTGTAAAATACAGTTTCATTGGTGTGAACCGGCTTGAACGGGGTGGGTAGGGTGTACTTTAGATATGGTTAGGAGAGCCATCCAACGATATATGATCCATTTCACGATTTTATGATCTTATAAGAATCATTCTAATCTGGGCAAAGCAATCTGAACCCCTGGCAGCGTGACCAGCAGTCGATACAGCGATAAAGGCGTATCAATAGGTATATGGATATATTTACATTAAAATGCAGGGTTTCTCGCGGGTGGCGGTTACTTTATAATGGAAGATGTGCGAAGAAGAGAGTCAAGTTTTTTGCTCAGCTGTGTCTGGGATTAAATTTTACATATAATGTGGTGAACGGTATGTCGTGGGGAACCCGCATTTTTTGTCGGTGTCTGGATCTGCCTGACTGGGCCAGCTCCGCTTTTCCAAGCGGTGTCCAGCTGCAGGGCTTAGAGGCACATGTCATAAGCCAAACCGACCAAGAAGGCAAAGAGCGCCTTCGTGGCCGATTCGTCTTATGCCACCCGCCTCTGAACGAGCCGCCTCCGCATTTCTGGGTGTCCAGCTCCGGCGGCTAGAGACACATGTCATAAGTCAAACCGGACCAGAAGGCAAAGAACGCCTTCCAGCCCGATTCGCCTTATGCCACACGCCTCTGAACGAGCCGCCTCCGCATTTCTGGGTGTCCAGCTCCGGCGGCTAGAGGCACATGTCATAAGTCAAACCGAACATGAAGGCAAAGAACGCCTTCCCATCCGGTTCACCTTATGCCACACGCCTCTGATCAAGCCGCCTCCGCTTTTCGGATAAATGTGTAAAAAATGTGAACTTTCGACATACACGTGGCAAGGTTGTGAACTTTTTAACTTGAACGCATTGACATAGAATATGCCCTATTGTATGCTTACAAAGGATGTAAAATGATAAGGTTTTCACAACTTTCGAAACCTTGTAAACTCTGATTTCCTTCCATTTTACACAGCTTGCCTCACGTTCAAATTTCTTTTTGAATAGGAAGGGTTGAAATGGGTCAAAAAAATCAAAGCCCGTATAAGGCGATGGCGATTTATTCAGCGATTTTGTCGCAGCTTGTCGGCTCCATATTAGTGGGGATTTTTCTGGGCAGGTGGATTGACCAGCAAGCAGACTCTGCACCACTCTTTTTAATCATCGGATTACTTCTCGGGTTAGCGACGGGGATTTATGCGATGCTTCGTACCTTACGACATTTATCTTAGGAGAATATTAAGATATGCCGGAACTCCATCAAATGTTTAATAGACAGCGGAAGTACATAATTTATTTGCTGGCTATTTACGTCCTGGGTTGGGGATTTACCGACCACAAATCAGTATTTTTAGGGTTGACGCTAGGAACGGCTTTGAGCCTGTATATGCACTGGGGCATGACGAAGAGAGTCAGCAAGTTCGGCGAGGCAGTGGTCCAGGGGAAGAAAGTGAGATCCCTCGGAACGACGTCGCGGATGGCTGCAGCGGCCCTTGGCGTGATCATCGTGACCCGCTATCCAGAAATGTTTCATCTCCTAAGTCTAATTATTGGATTAATGACAGCTTATATTGTCATTATGATAGATTATTTTTTCAGCAGTTTCAAAATAAACAAATAGCGGGGAAGAGAGGTGAAGTATTTTGAATCATGAAGCACCTTTAGCCGATTTTATGGGCCTTACGTTCAACCTGGCCAACGTGATGATGATCACGATAGCATCTGCCATTGTGTTTCTCATCGCAGTTATTTCGACACGACGCTTAGCCCTGAAGCCTACCGGGATGCAGAACTTTTTCGAGTGGGTCATGGACTTTGTGAAAGGAATCATCAAGAGCAACATGGACTGGAAAACGGGTGGACGTTTTCATATCCTCGGGCTCACAATCATTATGTATATCTTTGTATCAAACATGCTGGGTCTTCCGTTCTCAGTTGTGTATGATCACGAACTATGGTGGAAATCACCAACAGCCGATCCGGCGGTCACATTGACTCTGGCGGTTATGATCGTGGCGCTGTCCCATTTCTATGGAATCAGGATGAAAGGGTTCGGTGCATACGGTAAGGACACCTTTTTCTCACCTATGTGGTGGCTATTCCCGTTGAAAGTCATTGAGGAGTTTGCAAACACTCTTACATTGGGTCTTCGTCTTTACGGGAACATCTATGCCGGTGAAATCCTGCTGGCACTTATCGCAGGCATGGCCGTTAACGGCGGTATCGGCGGTACAATCGGAGCCATCGCTCCAATGCTTGCTTGGCAAGGGTTCTCGATTTTCATCGGGGCAATCCAGGCTTTCATTTTCTGTATGTTAACGATGGTCTATCTATCTCATAAAGTTAGTCATGACCATTAATATATACCTGTTCATTCCAATGGACAAACATATATAAAAAAATATTTTCTTATAAATTAAGGAGGAACTTTAGAATGAGTCTTATCGCAGCAGCAATCGCAGTTGGTTTAGCAGCACTAGGAGCTGGTATTGGTAACGGTCTTATCGTAGGTCGTACAGTAGAAGGAATTGCACGTCAACCGGAATTAAGAGGTACGCTTCAAACAACAATGTTCATCGGTATCGCACTAGTTGAGGCACTTCCGATCATCGGTGTAGTTATTGCCTTCATCGCTCTTGGAAGCTAATAGAACCGGCTTAATGTTAAATGGCGGAGTTTCGTCTTGACGATTATCTTCGCCATTCCTGTGTACTGAAAATTTTTTTGTAAGTATAGATTGTTCCATTTTATAAAAATAAGATCCGATCGATTCTTGAAGGGAGTGAATCGAGTATGTTAACGAACGCATTCGTTTTAGGTGCAGGCGGCGGACAATTCAACAGTGGGGATATCGTATTCCAGCTGATTATGTTCCTTATCCTTATGGCGCTTCTTAAGAAATTTGCCTGGGGACCGTTAATGGGAATCATGCAGCAGCGTGAAGACCATATCGCCGGTGAAATCACAGCGGCTGAAGCAAGCCGTGAAGAAGCAAACAAGATTCTTGAGGAGCAGCGTCAACTTCTTAAAGAAGCACGCACAGAAGCTCAAGCTATGATCGAGAATTCTAAAAAGCAAGGCGTGGAGCAGCGTGAAGAAATCATCGCTTCTGCCCGCCAGGAAGCTGAACGCTTGAAGGAATCTGCGAAGCGCGAGATCGAAACGCAGAAAGAACAAGCGGTTGCGGCACTTCAGAAACAAGTTGCATCACTATCCGTACTTATTGCTTCTAAGGTCATCGAGAAAGAACTTTCTGCCGACGATCAACAGAAGTTAATCAATGATTATATTCAAGAGGTAGGGGAAGAGCGATGAGCTACTCTACAGTTGCAAAGCGCTATGCGTTAGCTCTTTTCGATATTGCCAAAGAACATAATCAGCTTGAAGCGATCGAAGAGGAGCTGCGTACAGTAAGAGCGGTTTTCTTGGAGAACAGGGAGCTTAACGCTCTTTTCGAGAATCCGAAGTTTACGCTGGCGAAGAAGAAATCCATCATCCAGGAAGCTTTTCAAACGGCTTCTCCGTTTGTCATAAACACTCTGATGATCATGACGGACCGTCACCGTACGGGCGAGATCACAGGTCTTGTTGAGGCATACATCGAATTAACCAATGAAGCACGCGGAATCGCAGATGCGACTGTGTACTCCGTGCGTCCATTGTCAGAAGATGAGAAGTCAGCACTATCATCTTCTTTTGCTAAAAAAGTCGGAAAACAATCATTAAGAATTACCAATGTGACAGACGAAAATTTACTGGGCGGCATCAAGGTTCAAATCGGAACCCGTATTTATGATGGCAGCCTTCAAGGTAAATTGACTCGTCTTGAGCGTGAACTAATTCGTTAACTTTCGTATAAATGAGGGGTGAAATTCATGAGCATCAAGGCGGAAGAAATCAGCGCGCTGATAAAAAAGCAAATTGAAAACTACCAGTCTGAGATGAAAGTAAGCGACGTAGGTACAGTTATCCAAATCGGTGACGGTATCGCTCGTGCTCATGGCCTCGACAATGTCATGGCTGGAGAGCTTGTTGAATTTTCTAACGGTGTCATGGGTATGGCACAGAACTTAGAAGAAAACAACGTCGGTATCATCATTCTCGGACCATTCAGTGACATTCGTGAAGGCGATGAGGTTCGTCGTACTGGACGCATCATGGAAGTTCCAGTAGGAGAAGAACTGGTAGGTCGTGTAGTAAACTCACTTGGACAACCAGTCGACGGGTTAGGCCCGATTGCAACAACTAAAACACGTCCAATTGAAAGCGGAGCACCTGGTGTTATGGATCGTAAATCCGTACACGAGCCGCTTCAAACAGGTATCAAGGCGATCGACGCTCTAGTGCCAATCGGCCGCGGTCAACGTGAATTGATCATCGGAGACCGTCAAACAGGTAAAACATCTGTTGCGATCGACTCCATCTTGAACCAAAAAGATCAAGACATGATCTGTATCTATGTTGCGATCGGACAAAAAGAATCAACTGTACGTAACGCAGTTGAAACATTGCGTAAGCACGGTGCCCTTGATTACACAATCGTTGTAACGGCATCTGCAGCATCACCAGCTCCAATGCTATTCTTGGCACCTTACGCTGGTATCACAATGGGTGAAGAGTTCATGCATAACGGCAAGCACGTTCTTGTTGTTTATGATGATCTTTCCAAGCAGGCTTCTGCTTACCGTGAGCTTTCCCTATTATTACGTCGTCCTCCAGGCCGTGAAGCATTCCCTGGTGACGTATTCTACTTGCACTCCCGTTTACTTGAGCGTGCAGCGAAATTGAGTGATGCAAAAGGCGGCGGTTCCATCACAGCATTGCCATTCGTAGAAACACAAGCAGGAGATATCTCCGCTTATATCCCAACAAACGTTATCTCCATCACAGACGGACAGATCTTCTTGCAGTCTGACCTGTTCTTCTCCGGTGTACGTCCGGCGATCAACGCAGGTTTATCCGTATCACGTGTTGGGGGATCTGCACAGATCAAAGCGATGAAGAAGGTTTCCGGTACACTGCGTCTTGACCTTGCAGCATACCGTGAGCTTGAAGCATTTGCTCAGTTCGGATCAGATCTTGACGCAGCGACACAAGCGAAATTAAATCGTGGTGCGCGTACAGTAGAAGTACTGAAGCAGGATCTTAACAAACCGCTTAAAGTCGAAAAACAAGTCATGATCCTTTATGCATTGACTAAAGGTCATTTAGACGATATTCCAGTAACAGACATTCGTCGTTTCGAAGGTGAATTCCTAAGCTGGCTGGATCACAACCATGCAGAATTGTTAGATCAAATCCGCACGACGAAAGGTCTTCCTGAAGACGAGGCAATGGTTGCAGCGATCTCTGAATTCAAGAAGACATTCATCAAATCCGAGTAAGGATAAGAGGCCATTTTTTTAAAAAACAGGCTTTCGACCACAGGGGTCCGGGCCGCGTGCATTACCGGTTAATGCCGCGCCCCCCTGTGTCTAACAATATGTAAAGGGTGGTGAGAACCAGTGGCATCGTTACGCGATATACAAACTCGTATTACTTCTACCAAAAAGACTAGTCAGATCACAAAAGCAATGGAAATGGTATCTGCTTCCAAATTGAATCGTGCTGAGTCGAATGCGAAATCATTCGTCCCTTACATGAACAAGATCCAGGAAGTGGTCACGTCCGTTGCGGCAGGTAGTCAAGGTGTAAGGAATCCGATGCTAGTCTCCCGCCCCGTTAAAAAGACCGGGTACCTGTTAATCACTTCAGACCGCGGTTTGGCGGGGGCTTATAACAGTAACGTAATCCGTGCTGTAAGCAATCGAATTAAAGAGCGTCACAGCTCGAATGATGAATTTGCCATTATCGCTCTTGGCCGTGTTGGAGCCGACTTTTTCCGTAAAAAAGGCTTTAATGTCATCGAATCCGTCGTTGGTCTTCCGGATCAGCCGAGTTTCGCGGATGTTAAAGACATCGCTAACAAAGCGGTTGGTATGTTCTCTGCAGAGGCATACGATGAACTTTACCTGTTCTACAACCACTATGTAAGTGCCATCCAGCAGGATGTCACGGAGAAAAAAGTTCTTCCATTAACGGATCTTAATACTTCCGGCAAGCTTGTTTCCTATGAATTCGAGCCGTCTCCGGAAGAAATCCTTGAAGTATTGCTTCCTCAATACGCTGAAAGCTTGATTTACGGTGCACTTCTTGACGGTAAAGCAAGTGAGCATGCCGCTCGTATGACAGCGATGAGAAACGCAACAGATAATGCGAAGGAACTCATCAGCAATCTTACACTGAAATACAACCGTGCGCGTCAGGCTGCGATCACTCAGGAAATCACTGAGATCGTCGGCGGGGCAGCTGCACTCGAATAGAACTTCTTCGGTCTGTGATGACCGTCAATTTTTTATAAAGTTTTTGTTAAAAGCCAGTTAGGAGGGAAAGAGATGAACAAAGGACACGTTCTTCAAGTAATGGGTCCAGTTGTTGATGTCAAGTTCGCCAGCGGGCAGCTTCCAGATATCTACAACTCTTTAAAGGTCCAAATTGCAGATAGAGCTGAACTTACATTAGAGGTTGCCCTTCACCTAGGTGATGATTCTGTACGTACGATCGCGATGGCTTCAACGGACGGGTTGCAGCGTGGAGCAGACGTACTCGATACAGGAGCACCAATCTCTGTACCAGTAGGGGATGTAACGTTAGGTCGTGTATTCAACGTCCTTGGTGAATCAATCGATTTAGACGAGCCGCTTACAGAAGGCATCCGTCGCGATCCGATCCACAGACAAGCACCTACATTCGATCAACTTTCCACGGAAGTTGAGATTCTTGAAACGGGTATCAAAGTAGTAGACTTACTTGCTCCTTACATCAAAGGTGGTAAGATCGGTCTATTCGGTGGTGCCGGTGTAGGTAAAACCGTATTAATCCAGGAGCTTATCAACAACATCGCTCAAGAGCACGGCGGTATCTCGGTATTCGCAGGTGTCGGAGAGCGTACGCGTGAAGGTAATGACCTTTACCACGAGATGAGCGACTCCGGAGTTATCAAGAAAACAGCGATGGTATTCGGACAGATGAACGAGCCTCCTGGTGCACGTATGCGTGTTGCCTTGACGGGTCTTACAATGGCTGAGTACTTCCGTGATGAGCAAGGACAGGACGTACTTCTGTTCATCGATAACATCTTCCGTTTCACGCAGGCAGGTTCTGAGGTATCAGCCCTTCTAGGCCGTATGCCATCAGCCGTTGGTTACCAGCCGACACTTGCTACTGAAATGGGTCAATTGCAAGAGCGTATCACGTCTACAAACATCGGTTCCGTTACATCGATCCAAGCGATCTATGTACCTGCCGATGACTACACGGATCCTGCTCCTGCAACAACATTCGCTCACTTAGATGCAACAACGAACCTTGAGCGTAAACTTTCTGAGATGGGTATCTACCCTGCGGTGGATCCACTCGCGTCAACTTCACGTGCGCTTTCTCCTGACATCGTCGGAGAAGAACACTATGATGTGGCACGTAGCGTTCAGCAGACATTGCAGCGTTACAGAGAGCTTCAAGATATCATCGCGATCCTTGGAATGGACGAACTTTCAGATGACGATAAGCTGACGGTTGCACGTGCACGCCGCGTACAATTCTTCTTATCTCAAAACTTCCACGTTGCTGAACAGTTCACAGGTCAAAAAGGATCTTACGTAGAAGTGAAAGACACGGTTAAAGGATTCAAAGATATCCTTGCCGGTAAATACGACCACATTCCTGAAGATGCTTTCCGTCTTGTAGGTCCGATCGAGGACGTACTGAAAGCAGCTAAAGAAATGGGCGTAGAGGTATAATCAGGGACCAGGAGGGAAGAAAATGAAGACATTAAAAGTCAATATTGTCACTCCCGATGGCCCAGTGTACGATTCAGAAGTGGAAATGGTGAGCACAAAAGCTCAAAGCGGTGAGCTTGGAATCTTACCTGGACACATTCCGATGGTTGCTCCACTACAAATCGGTGCTGTACGCCTCAAAAAAGGCGGTAACACTGAGCTTGTAGCTGTCAGCGGAGGATTCCTCGAGGTCCGCCCTGAACAGGTGACAATTCTAGCACAGTCTGCCGAAACGGCAGAAGCTATCGACGTACAACGCGCCAAAGAAGCAAAAGGCCGTGCAGAAAACCGCATGCAGGCACAAAAGGATGACGTAGACTTCCGCCGTGCCGAACTTGCCCTTAAGCGTGCCATGAACAGAATCAACGTTTCCGAACGTAACTTCTAATAATGGAGAAACACCCTTTCCTTTTTGGAGAGGGTGTTTTTTTATTTTGGGATTTGGTTGTGGACTTAAGTGTAGGGCTGGAGACTTGGATTACGGCGATTTTATGGATTTGATAATAAATGTGGCGCTTTTGATAATATATCTCTGTTTTTGATAATATAATTGGATTTTTGATAATAACTTGGTCGTTTTTGATAATATATCGGTCGGCAGGGCGGATGGGGATATGATTATGGCTGGTTGAGAGCTGGAACGGCGGTGTTTTGGATGCAAAATCCCTGAAATGGACAGAAAACAGGACTAATTTTAACAAAATAAGCCGAATATTTGTCGGAAATGACGCGATAATGAAAACCAACGCAGACCTATCATCCCGCCGCGCCCCCGCGGTCCCAAGGAAGGGTCTCCGATCAAAACTTTAAGGCCCGTCCTTTTGCACATTAGTGCACGAAAGGACGGGCCTTACCAAAAGGAATCAAGGCTGATGCACGCTCTGTATATGCTGAAGGTTCAAATAGACCGAGCTGCCTTTTGCGGTGATGAGCTGGATGATGCTGTTTTCGACTTTTTCTATTTTCCCGATTGATTCCGGCTGGAGTCCGAGGTTGAAGACGACGAGGTTCCCGGTCAGTTTTTCAAGCTGGATTTCATAGGTTCTGGCGAGCGACAGCTGGCTCGGGTTTACCGGCAGTTTATCCTTTCCGAGCGCATATGGAGAAAGCGATCCCGAGTAGGGGGTGAGCCATTTCAGGTGCTGCAGGGAGATGTACATCGTTTTATAGACAGGCGAGTAGAAGGTAAAGTAATTGTTCATGATGCTTGTGATGTAGCCGTGAATGGATTGATTGCCCGTCAGGTAGATCTCGATGAAGACCCCTTTGGCAGAGGTGAGGATTTTCCGAAGGGCAAGCTCGTCCTCCTGCTCGAGCTGCGGACCGGTCGTGGGTTCTGCAATATCGAGCTCATCAATCGACACTACTCGAAGTGAACGGATATGGATACTAGATACATAAATATAATCTTCGCCGTTGAAGATGATCAGCACTTCGCTCCCGACATCGATGAGATAGCCGCTGATCTCTTTTTTACCGGTAAGCTCGACGGTCACTGCCTTTCCAATGAATGATGAATATGCTTTTTTCAAGTTTTCTACACTCCTTCCTTATTAAAATAACAGTTCGACCCAGAGATACAGACTCAGCAGGCTGACAATCAGGCCGATCGGCACGACGACGATCGTGACTCTCAGATAACGGGCCCACGAAATTGATATGCCGTTTGTTTTTAAAATGTACATCCAAATCAAGGTTGCAAGCGTTCCGACGGGGGTCAGGAGCGCGCCGATATCACTTCCGATGACGTTCGCAAGGTAAGCGATCTGCAGCGTATGCGGGTCAAGGCCCATTTCGGTGATGGACAGCGTCCCGATCATCACGGCAGGCAGGTTATTAAAGAGGTTGGAGGCCGCGGTCAGGAAGAGCCCCATGATGAGACTTGCATTGAGGGGCTGTCCCATAATCAGGTCCTTGAACTGCGCGACAATGAAATCATTCAGTCCGACATTTTTAAGCCCATAGACGAGTACGTACATATTGAAAGCGAACAACAGGATGTGCCACGGTGTCTTTTTAAAAATATCCACGATTCCCGTTTGTGTTCGGAACCAGCGCACGAGTATAAGGATGGCTGCCCCGGTGAGGCCGATGACTTCGAGCGGGATCCCGAATGGTGTCAGGGCAAAGAATGCTGCACGCGTCAGGACGACGATCGCAAGGCATGCTTTGATCAGCCCCCAATCGACTTCCTTCTCGTTCCCCGTGGAAGAGAGAGGGTGGGTGTAGGAATATTTTTGAGCCTGCGTTTTCCATTTGACCGAGACTTCCAGGATTTTTTTTGGGATGTCTTTTTTAAAATAAACGAAGAGCAGGATGGCAATGACGAAGATCCCGATCATCGATGGGACGAACATCATTTGGATATAGTCCTGCAGGCTGAGCCCGACAATCTTAAGGGCGATCAGGTTTGAGATGTTACTGACGGCAATCGGTGCGCTTGCGGCGGTCGCAATCAAAGCACCCGATAAAAGGTAGGGGATTTTCTGGTGGTTTTTCAGCTTTAAGAGTGACGTGATGTGAATGATGATGGGGGTGGTGATTAGGATGCTGCCATCATTGTTAAAGAACATCGTCATCATGAAGCACAGTAAGATGACGTAAAGATAAAGTCTTCTGCCGGAACCCCGTGACCGGTTGACGATATTGGCGGCGACGATTTTAAAAAAACCGATGCTTTCGAGCACGACCGACATCATGATCGTGGATATAATGGTAAGGGAAGCTCCGCTGACGATGGAGAAGATATTCAGGACATCCGAAAGCGGCACTATGCCGATCAGCAGCACAAGCGCTGCACCGATCGTGGTCGGAACCGTTTCGTTCACGTTGAACGGCCGCCACAGCATGACGATGATGGTGACGGAAAAGATGAGCACCATCAACAGGAATGTGCTATCGTACATGCTGGTTCGCCTCTTTTATATAAGAAGGCAGAGGTGGTGCGTCGACGGGGCGTTCTCCGTACGGTTTGTCCTTTTTCGCTTCAGCAGAAGCAGATATGAAAAATAAATAAAACAAGCTTCCCAATACAATGAAATAGATGGTCATCAACAACATGTATCCTCCTCTCTGATATTCCATGAACAAAGGGTACCCGGCGTCTTTACTCTAAGATGAAAGACTAACGCCGGGATTCAGACTGCTGCCCTTTGTTAACGATTAGAAGCATGAGTGAAGCGTCCTGTCCGCTATTAGAAATCCAAAGCTTCGATTTCGTAATAGTAGCGGTTAAGGTTTCTGTTTTTGCTGGAGTTCTTAGAGTTTTTGGAGTTGCCGCTGTTGTTGTTTGATTTGTTTTCTGAGGAAGATTGATTAGAGTCGCTGCTTTCCCCGCTGTCTTCAGACTTATTTTCTTCTTTCTTCTTCACGGAAACGGCTACGCTTTTCACATGATAAGAAGCAAGGCGGATGACTTCTTCTTTTAAGATAAGCGTGATATAATCACCGTTTGCATCTTCCAGAACACCCTCAATTTTCTCAGGGCCTCCGCGGTTGATGGTCACCCACTGATGCTTAAGTTCCCCAAGCATGGAAGTGAAATCAACGGCGCTGCTCCATACCAGTGACTCAGAGCCCTCACTTTCAAAATCGATGCCCTGTTTTGCATTTTCGGTGATACTCTTCACGTGCTGGGAAGCAATATAAAGAATACCATCCTCTTTCGTCTGAAGGACGAAGTAATCATCACCTGAAGATAACAATAGACCTGTCCGAGCTTCAGGGCCACCACGGTTGATCTTAACGACTTTGCCGACCATACTCGACATTAACACTTTGTTCATACACTATTCCCTCCTGAATATAATAAACATTTACAATACATGTATATGTGTCATACCGTGACAAGGTACTATGAATATAGCCCTTTTTACTAGAGTAATAGGGGCAAAAACCTTGATTTAACAAGGAAATCCTGGAGGTTGTTCACAAACTCACTAGGTAGATGCACCTTAATGCTAGAGAGAAAATGAAGAGTGGGTGAATCTACTAAATCAACCGCCTAAAAATGATAGGGAATGGGGTATATCGACGGAGTTTTACGAATCAGTGTGGTAATTTGGTAAAGGCCCGTCCTTTAGCGCGTTAATTCAGCGTTGAACAGCTTTCGGGGAGGTGACAGAGGCTTCAGTGAAGAGTGTACATATACTAATGAAAGAAAGCGGATTATGCTAAAAAAATAATTTGTCCATACAAAAAAAATTCATATTAACGTAGAAATGATTGTGGTAAAATGGACTATGTGTGTGTAGAATTTTTTATCGATTGGAGAGAAGCACTATGATGGACAGCTTCAGCCAGCAGGCATTAGTCAGCATGCTCGTGCATATATTTGTGTTCGGGGTGACATTCTGGGCACTGCAGGCGATCCAGCTTGATAAACTGCTGAAAAAGAACCGCGTCGCACAGGCAAGACTGCTCTTCATCCTGCTGACGATCGCGATCGGATCATCCGTAAGCCGATTCCTGCTTGATTATTATCTATGGTCACAGCAGCTGCCGGCGTTCTTTCAATAAGGCTATCGTCACCGTTACATACCGATGGATGCCGCATGATAAGAAGATCGAACGGGTGGAACCAAACATCTTACAAAATCAAGACAAAATGTTTACAAAAAATAGGACTTCCTGCATGTTTTCAATAGGGCCTGTTTTGAGTAAGATTAATTTTGTATTTGCATGTTTGTGAAAAAGTTTCAATGTGAATCCGTTTTCATACATAAGCCTGATCACGCCTGCCGGAGGAGTAAAGAATACCGTTTCCCCTCCTATAAAGCGTTCGACGGTTTCAATTGTGAAAAAGGTTCAAACCGCTTGCACACGTAATCATCTGAAAATTCTTCACACGATGCAAGACAACAACGTTGAAAATGTTTTTTATGATTACACCTGTATCCAGCTATTGATTGGAGTGCAAAACGAAGACTCCTGTGGGAAAAGCGAGACAGGTGAGACCCCGGAGGAGCATGAGCGACGAGGAGGCTCACCGGCCGCCCGCGGAAAGCGAAGTTTTGAACGGAAATCAATAGCGGTGTTCGTACTACCCCACAACAAAAAATTGTAAAAAGATGACGACATTTTCGAAGTATGTTCTCCCTGTAGAAGGAAAGACTTTTACCTAAGGGGAGGAATGGAAAATGACACGGTATTTTTACATTTTGTTAATCTTTTTTGTTGGAATAGGTTTCCTGCCTATCATAAATGGGAAGAACACTATCGAAGCCAATCAATTATTGGACATCGAAAAGCTTGATCACGCCATTTCTCAAACGAACGGTGAAGTAAATGAATGGTCTCTATATGCAAGAGAAAATGTAAAAAGCTTCACGAATAAAGGATTTGCCCAATATAGTAAGAATATGCAAGAAACTTTTTCTGATTTCAACTGGTCCACTGAAGAGAAGGCTGAAGAGGTAATTGTTGTGGGATCTCGCAAGACCTCCCACGGGGAAGAAACAATTAAATTGCAGCGTACCCTCGGAAACGGACATTCCATTTCGTACTTTATGTATGAGATCCGTGGAAAACAGGAATCGATGGGAGAAAAGACATCGCAGTATCTAAAAAAACAGTTTATCCCAAACATGGAAATCATTTTTACTTCTAAACCTTTGATTTTCTCTTGTATAAAAGGCGAATTCAATGATAAGCTTGAGAAAGTTTTGTCGAATCAGGCCGTCGAAATGATGTCGATTCTTGACGCAACCGAAACGGAGTCTCTGGAAGAAGAAGACTTCCATTCCGTTTCCGCCTACTCGAAGCAAATGTCACGGTCAATACCAATAAAAAATAACGAAATGAACATACAACTAGGTCTACGGAAAAGCGGAATGGGCACCAAGACAACCTTTGTTCTTGGCACACCCATCCTGACGATTGAATATTAATATAGAGAAATTGGACGCGGAGGGGAATACTCTTGGAAAAAATTATCGTCCGCGGCGGTCAGCGTTTAAGCGGTACTGTGCAAGTTGAAGGAGCAAAGAATGCCGTTTTACCTGTTCTCGCTGCTACATTATTAGCAAGTGAAGGAAAAAGCAAAATTACAAACGTACCACCACTCTCCGATGTATATACGATTAATCAAGTATTACGTCATTTAAATACAGATGTTGAGTTCCATAATGATGAAGTGGTCGTTAATGCATCAAGGGAGTTATTTGTAGAAGCCCCATTCGAATATGTCCGCAAAATGCGTGCATCCGTTCTTGTAATGGGATCGCTTCTTGGACGTACCGGAAAAGCAAGGGTGGCACTGCCAGGCGGATGTGCCATCGGTTCAAGACCAATCGACCAGCACCTTAAAGGCTTCGAAGCAATGGGAGCCAAAGTAAAGGTCGGTAACGGATTCATCGAAGCGGAAGTCGATGGACGATTGAAAGGCGCGAAAGTATACCTGGATTTCCCAAGCGTGGGTGCCACTGAGAACATCATGATGGCAGCAGCCCTGGCTGACGGGACAACGATCCTCGAGAACGTCGCAAAAGAACCTGAAATCGTCGATTTGGCAAACTTCATCAATAAAATGGGTGGAAACGTAGTCGGTGCAGGAACAGGAACGATCCGCATTGAAGGTGTGGAACGCCTTTACGGTGTCGAGCACAGCATCATTCCTGACCGCGTCGAAGCGGGAACATTCATGGTGGCTGCAGCCATCACAAAAGGGGACGTCCTTGTAAAAGGCGCGATTCCTGAGCATTTATCTTCTTTAGTTTCAAAAATGGAAGAGATGGGCGTTACCATCATTGACGAAGACGAAGGTCTGCGTGTAATCGGACCTGACAAGTTGAAGTCCGTCGACATCAAGACGATGCCACACCCTGGTTTCCCGACGGATATGCAGTCACAAATGATGGCCCTTCTTCTAGCAGCGGAAGGTACAAGTGTACTCACCGAGACTGTCTTTGAAAACCGCTTCATGCACGTGGAAGAATTCCGCCGCATGGGAGCTGATATCAAGATCGAAGGCCGCTCTGTCATCATGCAGGGACCTACAGCCCTTCAAGGCGCTGAAGTTGCGGCTACCGATTTACGTGCAGCAGCTGCGCTTTCCATCGCTGGTCTGATCGCTGACGGCTACACTCGTGTAACCGAACTCAAGCACCTCGACCGCGGCTATGTAAACTTCCACCAGAAGCTTGCTGGCCTTGGCGCAGACATCGAGCGCGTAAAAGAAGTCGAAGAAAACGATGCAGCTGTTTCAGAACAGAGCATGTTAAAAGACGCATAATCATAATAGTATAGATAGAAAAGGTAAGCTTTCCTGGTTTGGGGAGCTTGCCTTTTTTGTTTTGAGTGATAGCAGTTTAGCCAAGCCCGTCCTGTTATGAATTTCGATAATAAACCGGTCTGGTCGATTATAACTGGACAAATTCAATTTGAATCGGGTAATCTTCAATCATAACGAACTAATAGTGATAATAGTAAAAATGGTTTCGATAATAAAAAGTTGATTTTCAATAATAAAACTCGAGTTTCCGATAATAAATTGTTAAATATCGATAATATCGCTGGAGAAGGGGCATAACTTATTGCTTCAGCCGGGAACACTTTAATGCAATTTCCTCCATAGAGGGTTTTTTCAAGTCTAAAGACAAGACGATAATAAGATTCCCTATCCTTTTTGATGACAAAAAGCAGTTTTTGAGCGGAAAATGAAGTAAAAAGATTCATTTAAGCAGACATAGACCCAATAAAATCTCCATCCCTCCAAAACAATTTTCAATCATAAAAGCTTGTCCACTACCATACATATGAAAAGGAATGGAGAAGTGTGAAAAGGACACTCTCCTATTTAATCTTTCATTGGAGGCAGCGAACATGACGCATTTAAAACCAGTACTGATCGTCTTCTCAATCTTCATTTGCATCATCTTTATCGTACCCACTCTGCTTGTGCTTCCGTTTTCATCGGACAAAGAAAAGACCAACCTGAATGAGAAACTGGAGGCCGGCCCCGGAATCAGCGAACTCGCCGATTCAGTCGAAGTGGCGGTCTACCGCTCGGGCAAGGAAGTGATTGAAAAGCTGCCGCTTGAGCAGTATGTAGTAGGGGTGCTTGCTGGTGAAATGCCTGCAGATTTTGAAAAGGAAGCACTGAAAGCACAAGCGCTTGCAGCAAGGACATTCATCGTAAATAAAATGATGTCTGGAGACTCGTCCCTTCCTAAAGGAGCGGATGTCACCGATACGATTAACGATCAAGTCTTCAAAAATCCATCCGAACTTGCTAGCCTTTGGGGTGCGGATGCAGAGTGGAAGCTTGAAAAGATATCGGAAGCGGTCCTCGAAACGAAGGGCCAGGTCCTCACATATAACGGGAAGCCGATCTTCGCGGCGTTCTTCTCGACGAGCAATGGTTACACGGAAAACTCAGAAGCCTACTGGCAAAATGAAATCCCATACCTCAGGAGCGTGAAGAGCCCATGGGACGAAAAGTCTCCAGTTTTTACGGATCAAAAAATCGTCCCCATAACGGAATTTGAACAGAAACTCGGTGTGAAACTTCCGGAGGACGGAACGGTCGGCACAATTACCTTGCGTACGGAAGGTAAGCGGGTTGCAAATGTCGATATCAACGGTACGTCATTCACCGGGCGTGAAATAAGGGATAAGCTCGGCCTTAAATCCTCTGACTTCTCCTGGTACCTGAAAGACAGCCACATCGTCATCTCGACCAAAGGCTACGGCCACGGGGTCGGTATGAGCCAGTACGGCGCCAATGGCATGGCGAAGGAAGGGAAGGACTATAAAGAGATCGTGACCCACTATTATAAGGGAGTGGAGATCACGACATCGGAGAAGCTGCTGCAGAAGGTGACGGCCCAGCGGTAGGTGTGGGCGCGCTGGAGTTTGATTTCGTGGTGCCAGGCACAGATGGCGGATTTGTTCCTGGCACAGGAAGCCTGATATGTGCCAGGCACCGGGCAGGGATAGGGATATTAAGCCTGGCATCGAAAGGGTATGTTGAGCCAGGCTCAAATCAATGGTCCTGAACCAGTCTCGATTAACTCCCATGTACCAGGTACACGCCCCAACCAACAAACCAACCAAAACCAAAAAAAGATGGATTCCTCCCTCCCGGGAGAATCCATCTTTTTTTAATTAAAATACCCTTCAACCCTCTTCATATATCTCGTCAGCCCATGCCCCGAATTCCTGAAGTAAGTCCGGTTCACGATCCAGAACAGGGCGGTCACTCCGATCAAGTCCTTTGCAGCATCGATCATCGTCGCCGACCTGTATGGTACGAATGATTGATGGATTTCGTCGACGAACCCATAAAAGATTGCAATCAGTGCGACAGTGAAGTTTATGGTGTAGCCGAGCATGCCATGTGCGAGCAGTGCGAGTACGAATAATCCGTACAGGATCGCGAATTCGATGAGGTGGAGTGATTCCTTGATGAACCGGTCCCATCCGCTGTCAGGAAAGCGGATGACCGTGTCATCGGGGTTGCTGGACATGACCCACACCAGCATCATATATAGAAAAGGCGCAGCTGTAAGGGCGGATTTTAGCAGTGTTTTCACAGTCTATCGTCCTTTCATTTTACGTTAATTGTAAAAAAATACTTCCTCATTGTATCATGTGAAAACGGTTCACCTGACGGCTAAATATTGCAGTTCTATGAAGATTCCCGAAAAAAGTTTGTGATTCTGTACATAATTCATTTCACTTTGTCGAAAGATAAGAATTAAAAATTTTTTTGGACATGCGTATATATTTTCAGAATTCTGTTCAGAATGATTGCTGAGGTGATGAAAATGAGAGAGGAAGAAAAGAAATACACTTCTCCAAAATTTTTGAAAAGACGTTGGGCATACCCAGCAATCTATCTGGCAAGTGCAGCAATCATTATCACAGGAATCCTGTGGTACCAGGCAGGGAATGATGACGAAAAGGCCGAGGATTACAGCTATGATGTTCCTACTGATAACGAGTTCAATCAGCCTGCAGAAGAAGTCAATCGTTCACTGGAAAACTTCGTAATGCCTGTTTCAAGTCCGGAAGACACAGTCATCGAAAAAAACTTCTACGATGCTGAAGCTTCTGCCGAAGAACAGGAAGCCGCTTTAGTCGTGTACGGCAATATGTACTATCCTAACCAAGGGATCGATATCTCGAAGGATGGAAAAGAATTCGACGTACTGGCTGCCATGAGTGGAACTGTCACAAAGGTTCAGGAAGATTCATTACTGGGCAACACAATTGAAATCGAACACAGCAAGGGTATCGTCACTCGTTACCAATCAGTCAAGGATTTTGAAGTAGCTGTCGGGGATGTCGTGGATCAAGGTCAAGCGATTGCAAAAGCAGGAAAATCTTTATTCAATGAAGATGCGGGTGTACACGTACACTTTGAAATCCGCAAAGACAGTGTAGCTGTCAATCCAATCAACTATTTCAATAAGTCTCTTGCCACTCTTCAAGAAGCAAAGCTTGATGAGCAGAAAGTTTCCGGCGATCAGCCTGAAGCCGAAGCCGCTCAGGAAGATGCAGTAAAAGAAGACGCTGCTGCACAAGATGAAGCTAAAGCTGAAGAAGGCGCTGAAGGTGCCGACGAAAAAGCAGACCCATCCGATGCTGAGCAGAAGGACAGTGAGTCCAATGCAGATGCACAAGATGAAGACGCTGAATCAAACGCTGACACAACTCAGGAAGACCAAGAATAATAAACGGACCGACCGGCATGGAGCCGGCCGGTTTTTTAGTGTTTATAAAAAAGTTTCGACCAGGTTCGACACCTTTATATTATGTTAGTAGAATATCGGATTCACGTAATTGACCATTCATCGCAATATTTTTGAGAAAATCCTTATAGTTATAAAATAGTCCCCTCCGGCGATAGCTTATTTGTCGGAATTTAGTTATTGAAAAAGCTTTTCCACATAAAAGATAATGAGGGCACGAATAAATTTCAGAAAAGTCGAATAATTATGACAGCGGTTACATAACAGGAGGTGAAAGTTTGCTTTTTTTCATCGCGTTACTCCTGGTCACAGGAGCCAGCATCGTGTTTGCCATAAAGAAAAAAAGGGCCGTATTTTTAGTCCTGCCGTTCTTATCCATGTTTATTTATTTTATTGTTCAGATCGCTCTAGTTCCAATGCCGTTTTTTGAAACAGTGAAGTTTATCTTCAGTCTCAGATAAAAAAAGGGGGATTTATATGAAGAAGATTGACCGTGCGAAAGCGGATCAGTATTTCAAAGAGAAAAATCGTTATATGGCCTTATACCTTGTTATCTGGTTCATCAGTTCGTTTGTCATGGTATTCTTCGCGGAAAGTCTATCATCTTTCTCTATCAACGGGTTTCCGTTCCATTATTTCATGGGGGCACAAGGCTCGATATTGATCTTTATCATCCTTCTTTATGTGAATGCCGTCGTGGCCGACCGCATCGACCGTAAATATGGTATCGATGAAAGCAAGAATGAGCAGGTGAGTTACGGGAAGACACTTGATCATTGATCGTCATTTAGAAAAACAGCCCTGGAAAAGGAGCAGCTGTAAAGTGGACCAGCCATGGCCGGCGAAAAATGGCCGGACTGAAGCCTGCTTAAAAACGATACAGGGTAATAGAGAAAGAACAGCAGACTAAAGGGGGAAATCGGTTAATGGATGTACAGTTTATCGTGTCAACGGCTATTATTCTTGCAACATTTGCATTGTATATCGGGATAGCGGTTTACAATAAAGCAAAGGCGACATCAGATTTCTATGTTGCCGGCCGCGGGGTGCCGCCTGTCTTCAACGGGATGGCGATCGGCGCGGACTGGATGAGTGCGGCTTCATTCATCGGGCTTGCCGGTACGGTCATGATCCTCGGCTATGATGGCCTTGCCTATATCATGGGTTGGACAGGCGGTTACTTACTGCTGACCTTCCTGCTTGCACCGCAGCTCCGCAAATACGGGCGCTATACGGTGCCAGAGTTCATCGGTGACCGTTATAACAGTCATACGGCCCGCGTCATTGCGGCCCTCTGTACAATCATCATCAGTTTCACCTATTCAATCGGACAGCTTTCCGGTTCCGGGGTTGTCATCGGACGCCTTTTTGAAATCGACGCCAAAGTCGGAACGCTGATTGGGGTCGTACTGATCGCCTTTTATTCTGCATTCGGCGGTATGAAAGGGATCACATGGACTCAGGTTGCACAATATATCGTGTTGATCATTGCGTATTTGATTCCGATCATTTTCATGTCCCTGCAGATCACGGGGAATCCGGCTCCATGGATTTCATACGGTGAACTCGTCGGGAAAATCGGGGAGCTTGACCGCGAGCTCGGGGTCTCGGAATACTTTGCTCCGTTCACGAACGGGACGAAGTGGCAGTTCCTAGCACTTATGTTTACGTTGATGGCCGGGACGGCGGGTCTTCCGCACGTCATCGTCCGTTTCTATACGGTTTCCACGATGAAAGCGGCCCGCTGGTCGGGGGCATGGGCACTTCTTTTCATCGGACTTCTTTATCTGTCAGCGCCTGCATATGCCGCGTTCTCCCGCTTCATTTTAATGACAAAGGTCGCAGGGAGTAAAATCAGTGAACTGCCTGCCTGGACGGCTTCCTGGGTGGATACAGGAAAGCTGCAGGTAGCGGATGCGAATGCTGACGGCATCCTCCAATGGAAGGAGATCGTCATCTCGAACGATATCGTCGTCATGGCGACGCCAGAAATCGCAAACCTCGGCGTGTTTGTCATAGGTCTAGTCGCAGCAGGTGCGATGGCAGCGGCATTATCGACTGCCGGCGGATTAATGATCGCCATATCGTCTTCATTCGCACACGATATTTACTACCGCGTATTCAAGCCGAATGCGACGGAAAAGAACCGTCTGGCCGTAGCCCGATGGACAATCGTCATCGCAACACTTGCTGCAGGTCTGGTGGCACTGAATCCTCCGGGAGTCATCACCCAGATCGTTGCGTGGGCCTTCGCTCTCGCCTCTGGAACCTTCTTCCCGGCTCTCATACTCGGAGTCTGGTGGAAGCGTTCCAACGCACCAGGGGTCATTGCCGGCCTCCTGGTCGGACTTGGCGTCACACTCACGTATATATTCATGGCAAGGGCAGGAGTCAATGTGTTCGGCATCATTGATACAGGGGCAGGCGTATTCGGTGCAGCAGCCGGATTCATTGCGAATATCGTCGTCTCATTGATGACGAAGGCGCCTGATCAAAAATATCAGGATGAAGTGACGAACCTTCGTTATCCTGAGCAAATGACATTCAAAAACGGGGACGTTTGGGTGGACGATGATGTCAACTTCAAAGCCTGATCATACCTTTAAAGAAGCTGTACTGCTTCATCCCTTCTTCAAGGGGATGGAGCGCGGTACAGCTCTTTCCCTTTTTTCACGATGTAAAAAAGTGACCGCGGCAAGGGACGAGACCATCCTGAAAAGCGAGGAAAATCGTACGGGTCTCTACCTTGTCATTGAAGGGGAAGCAGAAGTCGTGGTTAAGAAGGATACCGAGGAAGTACTGGAAGTCATATCGGAAGGCGGTATCGTCGGTCTTTCCTCGCTCTATTCTTTTATGGAAAAAGAAGAAGTCGATGAAGGGGTCTACGCGTCTGTGGAAGTGAGAGCCAAGGAAGAGAGCCAGCTTTGCCTCGTCCCTTACAGTGGATTGAAGGAATACTGGAAAGAACCTCATTTACAGGAATTTTTATTAACTGAAACGTCCCGGCGGCTCCAGGATATCTATTACTCTCTATCGGAAAGGGTCGGGGTATCGTACGGGCTTCAGGAACGTTCGACGATTTTAAAAAGAGTGAAAGAAATCATGATTGATAACGTCAGGACCGTGAACAGTGATGCCACGGTCCAGGAAGCGGCGCATATCATGGGGACATATCGGGTCAGTTCGGTTGTTGTACTTGATCACAGCGGGGTTGCCGGCATATTGACCGAGAGGGATATCGTCACCCGATACATAGCGGGGAACATCCCCCTTGCCGGAAAGGTGAAGGAAGGCATGACAGCACGGCCGGTCGTAATTGATCAGGAGGAATATCTATACGAAGCGCTTGGGAAGATGCTGGATCATTCAATCAAGCACCTCCCCGTCACCGCAAAAGGAAAGCTGGTAGGGATCGTCACCCTCTACGATGTGATGAAGGCTAATCATATCGGGACTTTAACGAGTGCTCATAAGCTTGAAGATCGAACTTTCCCTCTCACTAAAATAGATACTGCCATCGAATCCATCTTCCATCAGTTATGGAAGGCACACGCCCCGGTCTTTCACATATTGGATGTCATATCAGGTCTCCTTGACAGGCTGTATAAGAGGGTCTTGAAAGAAACGGAAGAGGAGCTGTTGGAAGAAGGAAATGCGAAGCCCTGCAGCTATGCCTTTTATGTGATGGGATCTGCGGGAAGAAGAGAGCAGTTCATGATGACGGATCAGGATCATTTCCTGGTATATGAAAAAGAAGGCGGTCGTTTTGATGACTATTTCAGAAGTTTTTCAGAACGGGTGGTGGAAAAATTGGAGGAAGCCGGGCTGAGGCGATGTGACGGGCATATGATGTCCTCCGAGTCCGCCTGGAGAGGCAGCGTGAACCAGTGGGAAGAACGAGTCAGGCGCTGGTCAGTCCGGTCTTCTGAGGACACCTTGTTGAAGGCGCAGAACTTCTTTTCTTTCAGGGTGATCGACGGAGATGGGCAGGTTCAAAAGGCATTTGAGGACGCCCTGGAGCGGCAACTGAGGAATTCGAAGATCCTGCTGGCAAGGATGGCCCAGGTCGAGAAGACAAAGCCTGTCCCGGTCCTGCACTCATCGATCCGGTCCCTGCTTGGGTTGCAGCGGAAGGAATTCTCACTGAAGAAAGAAATGCTTTTCCCATTCCATCACGCCCTTCAAATCTTGAATCTTTCGCATGGGAATCTGGCCGGCTCCACATTGGAGAAGATAGCGTTCCTGGTTAAGAAAGGCTCGATAACCCCCGGTTTTGGCGAAGACTTAAAGGAAGCATTCGAAGAAGTAATGAAACTCTATATGGAGATGAAGCGAAATAAGAAAGGCGATACGGTACAGCTCTCCACCCTTACAACGAGGGAGAAGGAAAGTCTCTACTATAGCGTGAAGACGATACGGGAATTCCAGAACATGATGCTCTCCCATTACTCATTGTCATAGAAGGGAAGTGACTCCATTCATTTTTTCTAAAAAGAAACTCACCTGTCCTCTTGTCTACGATACGGTCCCGCTGAACAAGCCGATCCGGGAAATGACCTTCATTGTGTTCGACACTGAAACGACCGGATTCCGTGTCAACGCCGAAGACCGTCTCCTTGAAATCGGGGCAGTCCTGGTGGAGGGGAAAACCGTTAAAGAAAAATTAACCTTTCAAACATTTTCAAATCCCAATCGACTTATTTCTCGGGAAATAGCCGAATTGACTGGAATCACGGCGAATGATGTCGAACAAGCGCCGTCAGCCTTTGAGGCAATCTCAGCTTTCTTTGATTTCCTGGGCGAAAATAAAGCGGATTGCCTTGCTGGTCACTACGTCAGCTTTGATGAGCTTGTGCTTAGGAGTGAACTGAAGCGAACAGGGTACAGCCTGAAAATGCCCCCAAGCATCGATACACTGAACCTCATCGGATACCTGGCCCCATCTTATGACATGCGGGATCTCGAGCGATACGCGCAAATCTTCGGCACCCGCATGTACCCGAGGCACCGCGCCGTCAACGACGCACTCACCACCGCCTATCTATTCGTCGAACTCCTCGAACTGCTTAACGACCGAAAAATCGATACATGGGGAGAGCTGCTGAGAGTAAGCGGGTCGGGGGGACAGGTCCCTTGACCCGTTATTTTTTTGTGGGGTCTTTGTGTTGATGTTGGTGCCTGGCTCAATTCAGGGGTTTTGAGCCAGGCTCAATATGGGTGATCTGAGCCTGGCTCGTCTTAACCAGATTAAGCCAGACACCAGGGGGAAGCACCGGTCGAATTGGCGGATTGGCGAATGTACATGGTACAAATTCACCTCTGTGGACCAGGTACATATCGCCATGCTTGTACCAGGTGTAAACGGCTGCAAATATTACCTGATACCCGGATCTGCAGCCAGCGAAAGAACATATGCCTGATTTATTTATCAGAAAATTCCCGCCAAACCTTGTCCTTATTGTCTTTTTTGTGCATATATGGGGACCTCGGCTAATAAAATGAAACAAACCTATCAAAATAGAGAGTGTTTGAGGTGAGGAATCGTTTCAACCTACTACTTCCACAGAGCCGGGGAATTTGTCCATACGCTGCAAGATCAGGAAGCCAAGCAGTAAATAAAGCTTTCTGCCGCAGATTGCGGTCTATACTATTTCATTATTGATCCAGCGAGTCTCATTTCACACTTCTCACATCCAATTCAGGGAGGTCGAGTGGTGTGCACGATTACATCAAAGAGAGAACAATCAAGATTGGAAAGTATATCGTGGAGACGAGGAAAACCGTTCGTGTCATTGCGAAGGAGTTTGGCGTGTCCAAAAGTACTGTTCACAAGGATCTAACAGAACGCCTGCCAGAGATTAATCCAGAACTAGCAAACGAAGTCAAAACGATACTTGATTATCATAAATCAATCCGACATCTGCGAGGCGGTGAAGCCACCAAACAAAAGTACAAAAAAGAAGAGCTCCACAGCTGACCAAAATACGCCAAGCTACGCAATCGTTGCGCTTGGTGTGTTTTTATTTTGTGGTGGAAAAGCCGGTGCCTGGCACCGCTTTTTAGTTAGAAGATCTTTGACCGAGCGCTCAGTCACCAATCGGAAGTTGGCTGGGGGTTGGTGTAGTGGGAATAACGGGTTGCAACCATCTCCAGCAGTTGATTGGAGTGCAGGACGAAGATTCCTAACCGAAAAGCGGAAGGGCTTTGTTCAGAGGCGTGTGGCATAAGACGAATCGGCCACGAAGGCGTTCTTTGCCTTCTTGGTCGGTTTTGCTTATGACATGTGCCTCTAAGCCCTGCAGCTAGACAGTAACTGCCTCGATAAGGATTTAGGAGGCTCACAAGCTACCCGCGGAAAGCGAAGCCTTCCACGGAAATCAACTGCGGTATACAGCTGCCCACACCCGTTTTAACCTCCCTGTAACAAAAAACACCAAACCAACATCCTTTTTCAAATAAATAACAATATTAATACATTTTTTTGACAAAGAATACGTACTTTCGACATATTTGTGGTAAAATAATATATTGGGTGAAAGTTTTACCTTATCGTTAAAACGTAATTACATACAACAAATTAACTGCACATATAAATGACTGGAATCGTAGAAGGGAGTAACACGAAATGTTTGCGAAAGATATCGGTATTGACCTTGGGACGGCGAATGTCCTGATTCATGTTAAGGGAAAAGGGATCGTTCTGAATGAGCCATCGGTTGTGGCGCTTGATAAGAATACAAATAAAGTATTGGCGGTAGGAGAAGAGGCACGCCGCATGGTTGGGCGTACTCCGGGGAACATCGTGGCGATTCGTCCGTTAAAGGATGGTGTCATCGCGGATTTCGATGTAACGGAAGCGATGCTGAAGCATTTCATTAACAAGCTGAATGTTAAAGGCTTTTTATCAAAGCCTAGGATCCTCATCTGCTGCCCGACGAATATCACAAGTGTTGAGCAGAAGGCGATCAGGGAAGCGGCCGAGAAGAGCGGCGGCAAGAAAATTTATCTTGAGGAAGAGCCTAAGGTGGCTGCGATCGGTGCAGGCATGGATATCTTCAATCCAACAGGTAACATGGTTGTCGATATCGGCGGCGGCACGACGGATGTTGCGGTCCTTTCAATGGGAGACATCGTGACGGCACAGTCGATCAAGATGGCCGGGGATAAATTTGACCATGAAATCCTGAACTATATTAAAAAAGAGTACAAGCTTCTGATCGGTGAGCGTACGGCGGAAGACATTAAGATCAATATTGGTACAGTTTTCTCCGACAATCGCGAGGACGGGGAAGGAGTGCAGAGTGAAATGGACATCCGTGGACGTGATATGGTTTCAGGCCTTCCGCGTACGATTACGGTTACTTCCAAGGAGATTGAAGGAGCACTTAAGGAATCAGTCGCTGTCATTGTGCAGGCGGCTAAAAATGTTCTTGAAAAGACTCCGCCTGAGCTTTCAGCGGATATTATCGACCGAGGTGTTATCATCACTGGCGGCGGTGCTTTATTGCACGGTATGGATCAGCTTCTTGCAGAGGAATTGAAGGTACCTGTCTTTAAAGCGGAAAATCCGATGGACTGTGTGGCAGTCGGCACTGGCATGATGCTTGAGAACATTGATAAAATTGCCCGCAGAAAAATCGGCTGACAGGAACTTTTTGGAACTGACAAAATTATAGTTAAAGTCGATCCAGATTATCCGATAACAGGATGGAAGAGTGAAATCGTAAAGAGGTGGAAGTATGTTTCGAGGTTTTTATAGTGCTGCAACCGGTATGCTTGCCCAGCAGCGAAAAACAGAAATGCTGACCAATAATATGGCGAATGCCAATACTCCCGGTTACAAGGCTGACCAGGCTTCGATGCGCGCTTTTCCGGAAATGCTGTTGGAGCGTTTAGACTCGGCTCAGGTTGCGACAGAGAAGGGATTGTCAATTCCTTTTAACCAGAAGGTCGGCAAATTGAATACAGGCGTCTATATGCAGGAGACGACCCCGAACTTTTTGCAGGGTGACCTTCAGGAAACAGGCCGGAATGCTGATATTGCCCTTATAAACGGGACGATGCCGATTGATGGGGATACAGGGGTTCAAGGATCTGTGTTTTTGACTGTGGAAGGCGCAGAGGGTCCCCATTACACACGCAACGGAAATCTGACGGTGAACGGGAACGGCTTTTTGACAACGAACAGCGGCTTTTTTGTGCTCGATGAAAATGGCAACAGGATTCAGCTTCAATCGGATGATTTCAAGATTGGTGATAACGGGGAAATCCTTGTCGACGAAGCAGAGGTCGCTCGATTGGGCATCGGTTTTTCCGAAAATCCAAACACTATGATCAAGCAGGGAGACGGTCTGTTTGCAACAGAAGGCAATGCTGCTCTTCCAAACGCATTTGAAGCAGAAGGCGTCATTTTTTCAACAAAGCAGGGGTTCCTTGAACGCTCGAACGTTGACGCATCCCGTACAATGACCGACATGATGACCGCTTACCGTTCGTTCGAGGCGAACCAGAAAGTACTTCAGGCTTACGACCGCAGCATGGAAAAGGCAGCAAATGAAATAGGCCGGGTAAACGGATAGTCATCCTTTTGAAATAGAAAATTCACGTGAAATACCTTATAATAAAGGGGAATTGACATGAACCGGACCATGATCACAGCGACGAATACGCTGGGACAATTGCAGAAACAAATGGATATGATCGGTCATAATTTGTCGAACGCAGAGACGAACGGCTACAAACGCCGAGAAGCTTCATTTTCCGAAATGATGGTGCAGAACGTCCGAAATCAGGAAAGAACCAAAGATGAGACAGGCAGGCTCACTCCATTCGGGATCCGGTCAGGCGTCGGTGCAAAGCTGGGACAGGCCCAGCTTATCCTGTCACAGGGGTCGCTCAGATCCACTGGACGCTCACTGGATTTTGCGTTGACGAATGAAAGACACTATTTCAAGGTGCTGGCTCAAGAAGGTGACACGAACGCCGTGCGTTATACAAGGGACGGTGCGTTCTTCGTCAGTCCGGTGGGGAACGGTGAGTCGATGCTGGTGAATGCTGCCGGCCAGCCTGTCTTGGATGAGAACGATAATTACATAACGTTTTCTGAGGATGCTTCACAGTTTGATTTGGGAGACAACGGGGTTCTCACGATTTCCGGGCGGAACGGACAGCAGGAGCAAGTGAATTTAGGAATAGTTTCCATTGAAAAACCTCAGTTTCTCAGTCAATATGGAAGTAACTTAGTAGGTCTTCCCGAGAATATGGCCGGGCTCGACGTCGATATGGATGAGGTGCTCACCAATGTGACAGGCGGAGAGAGAGCGGGTATTTCCATGGTTCAGAATTCTCTTGAAGCCTCAAACGTGGATATAGGAAAAGAAATGACCGATATGCTGAATGTTCAACGATCCTATCAGTTCCAGGCGCGTTCAATCTCGCTTGCCGACCAGATGATGGGTCTCGTTAATGGTATACGCTAAAAGGAGTCTTAAGCTATGAGTGAAAAAGAACTGGTACAAGAAGCGAAAACAAGGGAAACAATAAAAGCCGAGAAAAAGGTGAAGCAAAAGGAAGAAGCAAAACCGCAGCGATGGGTACGCGTGCGTATGCTTCCGATCTGGCTGCGGATCGTTCTCGTCATCGTCCTTCTTGCTGCCAGTCTTGCACTTGGGGCGATGGTCGGATACGGCGTCATCGGTGACGGCAACCCGGCTGACGTCTTCAAAAAAGAAACCTGGCAGCATATCATTGACATCGTCGTGAAAAAATAAAGAGAAGGCCCGTCCCTCAGCGCTTTAACGCAGTGAGGGACGGGCCTTATGTCTTCTATTCGGGGCTGCTATTCCATTCTTCCCGTGATTTATGTACAATGAAGGAAGGTTGTATATAACAGGAGGTACATAATCAATGCTTGATATCAACGAAATCAAAGACATCATCCCTCACCGTTATCCATTCTTGCTCGTGGACCGGATCACAGAGGTCGAAGAAGGCAAGAAAGCGGTCGGTATTAAAAATGTAACCGCCAATGAAGAGTTCTTCAACGGGCACTTCCCTGATTACCCGGTCATGCCAGGCGTTCTCATTGTGGAGGCACTTGCACAAGTCGGAGCGGTTGCCATGCTTAAAAAAGAAGACAACCGCGGCCGCCTCGCATTCTTCACAGGCATCGACAAATGTCGTTTCAAACGCCAGGTCAAACCAGGCGACCAGCTCAAACTCGAAGTCGAAATGATCCGCTTCAAAGGAGCAATCGGCAAAGGAAAAGGCCTAGCCACAGTAGACGGCGAAGTCGCATGCGAACTCGAAATGATGTTCGCACTTGGAGCTAAAGAAGAATAAATGGATGGAACCAGTTCTGATGTGATTTTTGAATCACAGAAGGGCTGGTTTTTATTGTTTCTATAATCACTTCAAGTTGGTTGGTTTGTAACTATCCCAATTTTTTAACCGGACCCAGCGTTGATTGGAGTGGAAGACGAAGACTCCTGCGGGAAAAGTAGCTAATGTGAGACCCCGCAGGCGAAGCCGAGGAGGCTCACAAGCTGCCCGCGGAAAGCGAAGTCTTCCACGGAAATCAAAAGCGGTATTAACAGCCCTATATATGACTACATCCCGAAAGTAACAACCCCAACCACAAAAATCCCACAAACAAATCCAAAAATCCATGCAAAAAAACCAAACTTCAGGGAAAGCTAACCACGAAAGACCACATACCGCGGTCTTACACAAAAACAACCAACAACAGAAAGGAGCCAACATCATGAGCAAAAAATTACTCTCAATCCTAAGCGGATCAGCACTTGCAGCTATGCTGTTAGTCGGGTGTAACGCAAACGACCAGGAGCCTCCTCCAGAAGACAATAATGTCGAAGACAACGGGAACGTCGACGAAGATGGCGATATCGATGATAACGACATGAATGACAACGATATGAACGACGAGAACTACCCTGAGTCAGAAGATAAGAACACGCCGAATGACAAAGATGCAACAAAGGACAACAACACACCTGAAGAAGATGCTATTGAAGATGACATCGATATGAATGATAAGGATAATAAGGACGAGTAATACCTTTAAAAGCAGAGATGGTTCGGACTGTCTCTGTTTTTTATTATTTTGTTATAATGAATAAGATAAAGGTTGATGTAGGTTAAAATTGCGTGTCTTTACGTAATATTGTAAAATTTAAATATAAGCAAAGCAAAAAGTAAACATATTCTTTTATTACCATATTTTACAGATGTGCATCATCTATTTATAAAAATACTGTTATGGTATAGTAACATTAATAAGAATTGTTTACCAAGTTAGGGGGTACTTTACTTCATGTTAAAAAATTTACCATCGGGTACAAAAATAAGTATAACCCGTTCTATAAAGACATCATTTGAACACTACATGGCTTCGATTCAATGGGAAGAAGACAAATTCGATATAGAAGATTTTATTAAAGACTGGCGATCATACATAACTGAAAATGCTTCATGGTATAAAAGCCTAGATGAGGAAATAAAAAACGACCCTGAATTTCATCAGGATTTAGCTTTAAAAATCAATCAGACGATTGAAAAAGTACTTTCTGAAACACCAACCGAGGACCAAATAAAAGAAATTGAAGAACTTCAGCAAGGTCAAGGGACGGATTATGACTTTTCCTGTAAAGCAGAAGCAAGATTTCTTTTGGAGAAGTTAGAGAACTCTTCAAAAAAAAACTAAGTTATTCTCAAGGGCCGTCACTGGAAGATTATAAACTTGCCCAGATATTATATTACCAAACTTTTAATGAAGAATTACCTGACAGAGACTATAGGCGGGTGGACATTGATTTTATTATCGAAGAACTTATAAATACCCATTATTCAGATCAGTCCCCCTTTTACAGCGATATTATCCATTAAAACTCCTGACTCAAGTGAGCAGGAGCTTTTTAATGGAGTCTTTTTGCTTCAATGATGTATCTTTCTGAGGAAGGTCCTATAATATTGAATGGGTAACAAGTTGATAAAGTGAGAATTTCTTGAGGGTTTGTTGATCGGATTACAGTTAGGTCATGTTCATCAACCACATACATATTGAAAATCTCATACCTGTAAGTCCCTAATTTTAACACAATTGATAAAGTGTCCCCATTTTCCAATTCACCAATATTCCTGAATACAGAGTCGCGATGTCCTGCAAGGAAAATTTGGTCATTTTGTTCAGGAAGCTTTGTAGAGGAGTGATGACCGACTCCTTTTTTTAACTCGTCAGCGTTTGTTCCCTCAATGATGGGAAGTTCTTTCTTTAATTTAGGAATGTTTAGTATCCCGATTGTATCCCCTTTTTCAAATTCATAATTTACTGTCCTTGGTTGGATAGAAACGGAATCAACTGATTCGTTTGGCTCATCCTCTTTGATCGCCTCTTTTGCTTGCGCTAATGCCTCTTTTTCTTCGTATTTATGTATTTCAATTTCTTTCACAGAATACATAATCATTCCAAATCCTACTGTGAATAAAAGTAGAACCAATATCATTAGTAGTTTATTCATCGATTTTTTTCATCCTTTTATATTGGAAAAAAGACAAAAACTCATGAAATTCTTCTTTTGTTAAGCCTTGATCGATTGCCTCCTCCAACGGTTCTATCCATTCTTCGTCTAATGTAATTTCATGCTTGCCAAAAGAAATGATGGATTCAAGGGGAACCTGTAATGTAACAGCTAATTTTTTCAGAACTTTAATTGAAGGGTTTTTTTGTAATCCACGTTCAATCGAACTAATATAGGATTTTGAAACTTGAGATAGATGTGCCAGTTCATTAATAGTTAAATTTAAATTTGTGCGGAGTTCTTTAATTCGGTCACCAACCATATATACTCTCACCCTTAACACTTTTAATTCATTATATAGAACAAAAGCAAATAAATAAAATTTGAAATAGTTAGAAAAATAAAGATAATAAGAGTATTAAAGAGTCTGTTGTTCTTTATTAAGAAAAAATGATATATTTTCAATTTTAATAAAACCTTATAATAATCTATAATGAACAAAAGTTGTTCACTAAAGAGAACGAAGGAGTTTTGCACCGGGTAAATTGTGTACTAGGAGGAAGGCTATGAGGAATAAAGTTTATATTAGTGCTCTCATAATTCTTTTAATGATTGTAACAAGCAGTCAACCAGTCAGTGCATCTAAAGTTGGGAATATTATTCTTCATCCATCTGATAAATTCTTATTTAAGATTAATAACATGAAACCCGGAGATTGGGCTGAACGAACCTTGTCAATAGAAAACGCGGGAAATGAATCTATAGATTATTCTTTGCGGGTCGTCAATAAATCAAGTCATAACAAGCTTTTTAACGAGCTGGAACTTGAAGTACTTTCAGAAAACTCAGAATCACTATTTAATGATAAACTACGTAACTTTAAAGGTTTCCTGCCTAAGCATTTATTGAAATCCGATTCCGACACATTGAACTTTATGGTAAAAATGCCATATGAATTAGGAAACGAGTATCAGGGAACATCAGCTCATTTTGAAATTATCATAATAGCCGAATTAGATGACCCCGCCACACCGGATGACGACTCCAAAGACGATGATGGTACTCCAGAACATCCAGATTCTGATGATCCAAATACAGACGATAACGACCAGCCTGGTAAAATAACTCCTGATCGTACTCAAGTGAATCCTGATGTTAATAGATCAGCCTCGCCCGTATCATCACAGGGACCTAAACTTCCGAATACTGCTACGAATCTGTTTAATATTTTATTTCTAGGTATTGGCTGTTTGATAACAGGAATAATGATTTTATTAATAAAAAGGAACCTCCAGGGTAAAAAAGAATGATGGGAAGGAAGATGAAGAGGAATGTATAAAAAGATATGCAATCGTTGCACCCGTAATTCTTTTAGCAGTTCTGAATCAGGTGAGTGGATTTGTCCTTCATGCGGAAACGACCTTACCCAGTTACCTCTCTATGGGGTGACATTTCAAAAGTCCTTGTCTGATGGAAAACGTCAGAGAGAAAAAATAATCGGGAGGTATAAACAATCAAGTGAAAATCTGCAAGGAATTCGACAAATACCTTTATAAAATCCGGTAAAAGAGAAATTTTACTGTTTAATTTGTCATAAACTGGTTATAAGTGGAAGAAAAAAGAGTTAATTAAATTATCAGAAAAGACAAAAAACAACAAAACATTTTATTTGTTCTAGGTATAATAGACTCAGGACAAAGGATACATCAGACAAGGGCAAACCTATTGAAAGATAGGGACGCAAAGTCACAGATCTACCGTATGCTGCATGTACATAGTGGAAAGTGATGCGGGAATACAATGATGGCTGGGCTGCCTGAAATACTGTTTTGTATTTTAGGAGGGTATGTAAGGTGAACAAAGAACTTGATTTAGAATGGGTGGAACTAATCAAAGAAGCATTGTCTGCAGGGATATCCAAGGAAGAGATTCGGGACTATTTACAAAACAAAACAAAGAGAAAAACGGAATACGAAGCAGTATGATAAGAAAAGTCTTGCAGCTCGCTGCAAGACTTTATTTGTTGCCCAATTTCCATTTATTAAATTCAATAAACTCCCGGAATTGTTCTTTTGTAATACCGGAATCCATTGCTTCCTCTGCGATTTTGATCCATTCGCGGTCAACAGAATTATTTTCTGATTCATCATGCAACAACGCGTCCATTGAAATCCCCAATGCGGCAGAGACTTTTTCCAAGAACTGAATGGATGGGTTCTGTTGAATGTTTCGCTCAATCGAGCTCAGATATGACTTGGCAACCCCAGCTTTTTCAGCCAGTTCCGTCATAGACATTCGTTTTTCCTGTCTATATTTCTTGACTCTTTCCCCGATCATGGTGGACACCTGCCTATAAAATCGTTTCGATACTTATATTATATCAAACAGTCAACGGCTACTCTATAAGAAGTTTACATATTGTTGTGAAAAATTAGACGCTTGGTTTTGAAGTAACAGGCAGACGCGGTTTCGATACCATTTTTTCTCGGAATTCCTTCACCAGTTCATCCCCGGTATATCCTTTTTGCAATAAGTCATCCAATAATAATTCCGCATATTCATTGCGCTGTTTCTTCAATTTACCCTCAAATAAAACACTCATCCGGCCGTTCATTTTTTTAATACCGCGAATGGATGTCATGAAAGCAGCGGGATCGTTCGCCTTGTTTGAAATGACAACCTGGATTTCCAGATCACCCTTTTGCTGCTGAGCCTTCTGGAAAAACTCAAGATATTTTTGAGACATATATGTTTCCACTAGCCACGTACTCTTCCCATCCTCTTTATTGATGATAAGACCGTCCTCAATATCAAAATCCTGGAGTTCATCATTATCCACTACCTGCAGTGAAATCACTTTAAAGGTTTTCATGAACGAACATCTCCTATGATTAGGGTTTAATTATAAAAATTATATCACAGCGGTAAAAGAATCCCTAATAAGTAAATTGTGCTAAAAAAAGTGGATTTACGATTTTTGGTGTTATTTTGCTTCAGAAATGGCAAATCTCCCTAGGTGAATTTAGTGAATTCAGCTCTGATTCGGCTATGAATTTATGAAATTCCCGATTTTACACCCGTGGATTGGTGAGTGTAAGATGAGATCATTCCAGAAGAGAGGGGGTAGAACAAAAGTGATCAATCAAGTCACCCTGGTGGGCAGGCTGACCAAGGATCCCGAAGCAAGGAAAACGATGGAAGGCCGGTCGGTCCTGAGTGTAACAGTCGCCGTCAACCGCCAGTTTAAAAACCAGCAGGGGCAGGTGGAAACGGATTTCGTCATGTGCAAGATATGGAACAAGGCGGCAGATAACACGGAGAAATACTGCCGGAAAGGATCCGTCGTCGGCATCACCGGCCGAATCCAGACGCGTAATTATGAGAATGATCAAGGTAAACGGGTTTATGTTACTGAGGTAGTAGCTGATTCCATCCGGTTCATGGATCCTAGGCCTGCGGCTGACCGGGAACAGCAGTATTCTGAGAAACCGCCGGAGAAAGAACCTGTCGAACTGCCATTTTAAAAGAAGGGAGGGGACCCATTGGCAACCCTGCAAACGCTGGAACAGCGAATCGATCGACTTGAAAAATTGAACGAAGAACTGATCAAGAAAGTGGCCCGCACTAATGTCGAAAACTTCTATCTTTCACAACGGGTAACTGCACTGGAACAAGGGTTTGAATACCCGAATCCTGCCCTCAAGACCACATCTTAAGGAACCCCGAATGCATTCCTCATCTTAGAAACCTTCATACGAAAAAACACTATTTAAACGTTTTATCCAACCTGTAAGTCTTGTCTCAATGTCCAATTTTCATCATGTCTCCGCGGCATCCCTCTAACATACCTCGTTAGAAATAGAAGATTGTAAGTAGCAGTGAAGTAGTTTTGTACGTTCCCCAATATGTCTTCATGTAGGGTCGGTTTCCGTTGGAGCCGGCTGTTTTTTTGTCGTTTTAAGAACTGAACGTTGCTCGTTGATTTCCGCTCCAGGCACTCGCTTTCCGCGGGCGGTCGGGAGCCTCCTCGGCGTTTCACGCCTGTGGGGTCTCCCTTGACTCGCTTTTCCCGCAGGAGTCGAGTGCCTGGAGCTCCAATCAACTAAGTAGTAGTTACTTGGACACCAGCATCCATAACAACAAAACAACAACAAAAAAACCCCTTCCTGCAATGAAAGGGGGGCATACATAATCTATTCCAACACCAATAACGATTCCAAATCCTGATCGTACAATTCTGTGACCCATTGGTCGCTTCTGATGATTTCGTCGTTCAGGGCCTGTTTCTTTTCGAGCATGGCATCGATTTTTTCTTCAAGTGTCCCAGATGACACCAGCTTATGAACATGGACGAAGCGTTTTTGTCCGATCCGGTAGGCACGGTCGGTGGCTTGGTTTTCGACGGCAGGGTTCCACCAGCGGTCGTAGTGGACGACGTGGTTGGCGGCGGTCAGGTTCAAGCCGGTTCCGCCAGCCTTCAATGATAGAAGGAAGACCGGGAAATCGCCGTTTTGGAAGCGGTCGACGAGTTCGTCGCGCTTGGCTTTGGCCATGCTTCCGTTCAAGAATGGGACGTCAACGCCGAATTCCTTTTTCATGACTTCCTGGATCATTTCGCCCATGGAGATATACTGAGTGAAAATCAACGTGCCCTCACCTGATTCAAGGGCCGCTTCCACAATATCCTTCAGCTTCTGCATCTTTTCGGAACGGGTCAGGATCGAACGGGGATCCGGTTCCTTCAGATATAAAGCAGGATGATTGCATAGCTGCTTCAATTGGTTCAGCATCTGCAAAATCAATCCCTTGCGCTCGAAACCGCTCAGCGTTTCGACTTTCATTAATGTTTCCTGAACAAGCTGTTCGTAAAGCGCGGCCTGTTCAGCGGTCAGGCTGCAATATTCCTTCTGTTCGATCTTCTCGGGAAGATTAAGCTCAACTTCGGGATCCTTCTTCGTCCTGCGCAGCAGGAACGGCTTGATTTTTGCCTGAAGCTCGCGGACTTTCTCTTGGGATTCGTCTTTCTCAATCGGCGCGATATAGTTTTTCTGATACTGTGTAAAGCCGCCGAGATAGCCGTGGTTCAGGAAATCAAAGATCGACCACAGTTCGGACAAACGGTTTTCCATAGGAGTTCCTGTCAAAGCGATATGATGTTTTCCGTTAAGCTTTCGAATTGCTCGGGACTGCTTCGTGTTCGCATTCTTGATATTCTGTGCTTCATCCAGGGAAATAGAGCTCCACTCAACACCTGACAACTCGTCAAAATCAATATGCGACAGCCCGTAGGAGGTCAGCACGATATCCATGCCGGAAATCCGCTCGGTAAACTTCTCTTCTTTCGCACGGGAAGAACCGTAATGGAGGTGGACTTTCAAATCGGGTGCGAACTTCTCGATCTCACGCTGCCAGTTCCCAAGCACTGACGTCGGCGCGATGATCAACGCAGGGGTCTCCGGCTTTTCTTCACTCTTCACATGAAGAAGGTAAGTGATGAGCTGGACTGTTTTCCCGAGCCCCATATCATCGGCAAGGCACGCCCCAAAGCTGAACTTCCGCAGGAACAGCATCCAGCTCATGCCGAGCTGCTGATACGGCCGGAGCTCACCATGAAATAAATCAGGCGTTTCCACCAGTGGGATTGACGATACATTCGTCAGCTGACTCACCAGTTTTTTTAATGAACGGTTCAGTTCGAGCTGGATGCGCGCGTATTTATACTGATCATACTCGTCGTCTTCCGCATCCAAAGCTCCGTCTTCTTCATCCCGCGGAACAAGCTCCTGCTCAAGCATATCCTGGATCGAGATACCTTCCTGTTTTGCCTTTGTCATCATCTGCTGGATTCGGCGGATCATCGCAGGATCAAGCTTCATCCACTGACCGCGGACCTTCACGAGTCTTCTCTGGTCATCTACGAGCTTATTAAAATCATCCTCCGATAAATTGACCCCGTTCATCGACAGACGCCAGTCGAAATCGAGCATCGCGTTCAAGCCAACAAAAGAAGGGCGGTAGCTCGTATCGGTGTTCTTGAGCTTTGCCTTCACAAGCACCTGCGCATCCTTCATCGCTTCCCACCAGGACGGCAGGAGGATCTCGATATCAAGGTCAATCAACTTTTCACTCAAAACAGACAGGAAATCCCACGCATCGTGTTCGCTGAGTGAATCGGTCAGCGTACCATCACTCTCACGGAGCATCGGAATCATCTTCAGCCAGCGTTCCTGTTCTTCTTTTACCTGAGGGAGATAGGGTTTCCAACCTGCCGGAACCGTATCTTCCGTCAGCGAAATCACGCGTTTTTCCCTCTTACGGTCGCGAAGAATCGTTTCAAGCTGCCATGTTTCATCTTCATCAAGCGGTTCCGAAATCCGCAGTCCGATTGAAAACGGCAGTTCTTCATCTTCTTCACCGCGGATCCACTCGCTCCAGCGCTTTTCGTCAAAATAAGCATGCAGTTCCTCGGAGGTGAGCGTACTCTCCTTCAGCTTCTGAATCCTCTTCATCGCTTCCGAACCGCCCGCAGCCATCGCTTCATTCAGCGACCCTTCAAACCATTGCTGCGTTAAAGCGGCGAGGGACGGGCCTTCAGGGAGGTCCTGCTGCCAGAAGTCTTCGTTGAAATTTTCCCAGACTTCATCCGGGATATGGAACTGCATCCCCGTTTCCTGCCATTCATCAAAGCGGGGGAGCCAGCGTCCGGCTTCGATTGCTTCATAGAGAACCGGGGCAATCGCATTGCAGGCCTGGCCGGTTTCATCCCAGTCCCACTCGACCATCCCGCTGAAATGCTCCAGCGCGAGTAAGGTGAGGAGTTCCCACTGAGACACGACAACCCCGCCATCTGCCATCCGGTCTTGAAGCAGCGTCCCGTAATGGGTATCCTCATGCCAAAGGAACAGCTGACTTTTCCACTGGGAAGGATGAAGCTCTTCACCCTCGCCGTTTTCGGCAGTCAGGAAGAATCGGTCGCCATATTTAGTTGCGTCTACATTGATCTTCACGGAAGACAATTTAAGCATCGATCAACTTACCCTTTCTGCACTCTTCTTGGAACGCACGTAATCTCTTATATTTTTCAAGGATGTAAGGGAGGTAGTCATCCCACTTATCCGTTTGCTTCAGCTTCTTATAGATCGTCCGGATTTTCTTCATATAGCGGACCGCATACTTGTAACTGTCGCGGTTCTTCTGCTCGATCATATCGATGACACCGTTATAGTAGACCGGCAGTGCAAGCTCAGGGGACTCCTTATACACCTGGCTGAGGCCCATATTTTCCATCTCGCCTACGGAGTAGCCCATATACTTCTGCAGCTCCACCCATTCGCGATGGGATTTTGAACTCAGCAGGAACTCCGAGTAGCTGTAATAGCTGAACGGCAGCATCGCCAGGAGAAGTTCCCGCAAGAATACAGGGTCTCGCTCCATCAGCCACTCCGTCGGCAGCTTGCGCACAAACCAGCGCACAAAGCTTGATGCCTCATAATGACTTTTTTCTTCGATATAGGAAGGGAGTCTTACCAAGATTGCCTTTAAAAGGAGCAGCAGACCTTCATATCGCTTGGAAAGAACAAATTTCACCAGCCAGAACTCGGAATAAGAGACAAGCTCCGTCCCGATCCTTTCCACGGTTTCCTCAGCTTTATCCAAATCTTCAAGCAGCAGATATTGATGAAGCAGGGCGATCTTTATGAAAGGATCGTCCTGGGAAGGAGAGCTTTCCAAACGCCCTACCTCTTGTCGTCGCCAAGCCTTTTGCTTGAACAAATAATACCAGATGAACCGGTACACCTCAGCTTTGATTTCCGTGCTATGCTTCGGATCCTCACTCATCTCAGCGGATTTTTCTTTCAAGTAGGCAATGAATGGATCGAAGCTGAACGGCATCGCATGCACCGAAAGCTTCTCGACTGCATCCTCCATCTCATCCAGCAGGAAATCGAACAGTGCATACTGCTCGCGACTCAATTCGATTTCTCTTTCCTGTAAAAAAACATCTACCTCGAGCGTCAGGAAGAAAGTAGCGAAAAGCTGATAGAGAGGCTTCCACTCACGCTCAAACGGTGCTTCTTTATTAAATCGCTTATAGATATTCTGTATGATTACGTCCATCAAATAAGGCTGTCTCTCAAGAAGCTGTAAATCTTCCTTTTTCAGAAGCGACTCAAAAAACTGCCACCACTCATCGGGCGTGTTTCCCCGGGTTTTACGCTCCTCCAACAGCTCACTGGCCTTTCGAAGGGCACCGGAATCCGTGTGTTTCTTCAATAATTCATCAAGTGATGAGGGTTTATTTTCATCCGTATCGGGAGAGCTTTCCTGGCTGCGCCAATCCTGGATCCATTCGCTGACGCGGGCCACCTTGTTGTAAATCATAAAAAACGTGGCCATCTGGTGGCGGCACCATCCGGAATACGGGCAGGAACATTTGCTTAGAAGCGGGAACTGCAAATCAAGCCGCACCGAAACAGGCGTCACATCCTGAACATCGGCAATCGCCTCTTCATCCCGGACCTTCACATTCGACACCAGGTTCTGGCGAAACAAAAGAAGCCCTTTTGAGACAATATTTCTTCCTTCGTCGGTACCCGGGTTCAACTCACCCTGTATCGCCCGACTCATCGGAATTAATTTATCCTTCAACTCTTCGATCCGAATCGCCATCGAACAATCTCTCCCATCTATAAAATCGCATTCTTTTATTATAACGCATCTGGGGGTGGGAATGGAATAAAAGAGGGAAAACTGCGGGGATTAGAGAAGGATGGGGGAGATATTTCTCGGGAAATGTCGAAGGGTGGAAGGGGATGTATTAAATATGATGGGTTGAATAAGGTGTACCCGGTACAGCCACACCTAAGTTTGAACCAGCTCAATCAGGCAACTAATTACGAGCCTGCTCAAAAAAGCCCATCTGAGCCTGACTCACATTTTTAATTTGTTCCAGGCACACTCAGCCCGATTTGTGCCTGGAACAATATCCCCACATCGTGCCAGGCACAGACTGCCTATATTGTTTCAGGCACAACCCCCCTTAATTGTGCCAGGCACCGCCACACCAATTTAAACTCAATCACTCCCAATGAACAAAAAACCTCCCCCCGCTATAAACATTCACACTCCGCAGCTCCACACGCTCCCCATTCCTCAAATAATAATCCTTATTCTCAGGAAACCGGAGCTCATCTTCGCCACCCGAAACAACCATTTCCGGATTATCACGATCCCGCTTATCAATCAGCACCTTGTAACCCTTCTCCTCAAAAAACTTCTCCCCATCCATATACCAATCAGAAAAACTCTCCAAAGAAAACCCAAGATAGCGGGCAAAGATCCTTGGCAGTTCTACATTCTCAACCAGACCGGAAGGCTTTCCCGGACCGAACCCATATAAAAAAACATCCTCACCAGTATGCCCGTGGGTAGAGAACCCCAGATTCGCGCGCTTTGCCATCAGCTTGACCATTTCGTCCTCAAGGTCACTAACATCCTTGGCTTCTTTCATCACACAATATTCTTTCTTGTTCAAACCGTCCAGCCCGTACTTTCCCAACACTTCCTTCAAATTCGAACGGTCATCCTTCAGCAAAGAAGTGGCACCCTTAACGGTATATTCAGCTTTCTTCAACGGTCCGACAAAGTGGTCCTGGGGCTGACTCTTATAGTTTTTATCTGTATCCACATTTCCAAGCGTCAACCCGCTATTCCCATGATCGGTGACAGCCACCACCAACGTGTTTCCGTCACGTTCGGCAAATTCCAATGCTTCACCGACCGCCTTGTCAAAGCTCAGCACCTCGCTGATCATCCCGACCGGATCATTCTTGTGTGCGGCCCAATCCACCTTGCTGCCTTCCACCATCAAAAAAAATCCTTTCGTGCTGGAGGATAATCGTTCAATCGCAGCCTCCGTCATTTCGGCAAGCGTCGGTTCATCCGGCTTCAATGCTTTACGGTCAAAATCATACGCCAGATCCTCTTCAGCGAACGCTCCCCAAAGCTTCCCATCAGCGCGGCTTTTTGAAAGCCCGTCCCTCGATGCGGTAAAGGAGTAAAGCGATTCTGATGACTTAATTATAGAAAGAAGATTTTCACCATCTTCACGGGATATTTGCTTCGTCTTTAGCATTCCGTCATCATTTTTAACCTTGTTTTTAGACTTGGGCTTCAGCCAGGCAGCCCCGCCCCCGAGGATGACGTCGAGGTTCTGGTACACCTGCTGCTCTCCGATATCACCGAATTCATTCCGATCAACCACGTGGGAAGTGAAGGCGGCGGGGGTGGCGTGCTGGATAGGGGAAGTGGATACAATCCCTGTTGAATAACCGGACTGCTTGGCGGCCTCCAAAACGGTCAACTCCGGCTCGCCGGCTTGGCTCATCCCGATATGATCTGCCTTCGTTTTCACCCCGGTCGCCATCGCCGTTCCTGCAGCTGCAGAGTCCGTGATCGCAGACTCCCCTGAATACGTGCGCACGCCGCCTACCAGTATTTTATCGAGGTTAAGTCCAGCACCCTTATACCATCGTGAAAGCGTGACTATATCAGAATTCGTACCGTCCATAATCATAAAGATGACATTTTTCTTCGTGGAATTCACCGCAAAACTGCAACGAGAAGGGAAAGAGAATGCAAGTAGGGAAAGAAGGATAAGGATGATGAGTACAGGTTTGATTCGTTTCATAAGAAAATCGTCTCCTTTGGAAAGTTTCGGATACTCTTAGTATCATCACTCCCAAAGAGACTATGTATAAAAAAGACCCGCTCAATTTTAGAGCGGGTCCTCACAAAACACTATTTTCTCTCCAATATCCCAAGAAGAAGGTTTTCGATTACTGTCGGACGTTTCATCTTCTTCAAGTCCCTCAGCTTGATCTTGTCCCAATCAAGGGCAGTAATGAACGCCGCACCGTTTCGCAGTGCAGGAATTTCATCCGGGTTCACGATATAATATTCCCCGGCTTTTACACCTGACTTGATCTGAACCTTGCCGTTCACTTCCAGTCCTGTTTCGACGGTTTTCTTTTTCACGGTACCTTTTTCAGTCAGCACCCAGATATGTTTTTTCTTCCCTGACTTTTCTACTGCCGTTACAGGCACCACCAATGCATTCTTCACTTCATCGGTAATCACCGATACAAATACATGATGTCCAGGCAGGAGTTTATTTTCATTATCCTGCAGCGTAATCTCAATTGGATACATGCTGTCCGTTTCGATGTGCGGATCCCGTTTAGGGAGAGTGGATACATCCGATATGAGCCCCTTCAGGGTTTTCTTTTCAACCTCTGACTGAACCTTCGCGTCCATGTTTTCTTCCACGTCCATGATTTCCTTTTCCGTCAGGTCTGCCGTCACGACCACAGCATCAGAGGCAATCGTGATCAGCGGGTTCTGGACGGAGTGGGAGAGTTCTTTGACTGTACCTTCCCCGCTGCTTTCGACGGTCAGCGTGGTTTCATATGATTCCAGATCGGAAATCTGACGCTCAAGGCTGTCGATTTGGTTTTCCAGGCGATCTATCTCGAGTTCCCGAGAGGCAATTTCCTTCTTTATATCATATTCTGTTTCAAGAGCACTTGCTTCGAGCGGCATCTCTTTTTCTTCATCAAATGAAGAAGGGAGTGAGTTCTCGAGGCGTTCCAGGTCGGATATATTGTCATCGATACTGTCGATTTCATCTTCGAGCTGATCGACCTCAGATTCCAGTACATCTTTTTGGCCTGTGAAGTCGGTCACTTCATATTCGTACAGCGGCGTGCCCGCTTTCACTTCATCGCCTTCTTTGACGAGGAACTTTTTAAAAGAACCGAATTCATCGTTAAAATATAGATAAGTTTCCTCAGCTGAAGTGACAACACCTGATTTAGGAAGCTCTTCCTGTAGATCGGCTTTATCAAGTGCTTCCCATTGTTCGATCCGGACTTCCCGGTCAACTTTGCTCTTTGCCTTTTCGATCAGGTAAGCATTTGTACCGACAAACAGGAGAGACAAAGCTAGACCAGTGTATAATACTTTGCGCTTATTCATAAATGATCCCAGCCTTTAGACGTTAAATTAAAGTAGAAAAATCGATATAGGCTAAAAATGCTGTAATTGCCCAGAAAAAAAGATTGGTCAGTAAGATGACTAACCAGATCAGCCAGTTCTTTTGTGCAGTTAGCTTCTTAAGCCCTTTGTATTGAATGAAGAATATCCAGATTTTAAATAACGAGAAGCTCCCCAAGAAATAAATGACCCATGGATTCTCCGTTATGTATTGGGCAATGACTCCTAGAGAGAAGGGAGACGAGAACCAATCAAGTGAGAGGAATAAAGATAAAGGGATATAGGTCAATCTTTCAAGTAACAGAATGAGAAGTACCAGTCCCTGTACGATGACAAGCTTTCGGTATTCCCCTTCCTCTGAAATTGTCCAAAAAACAAGGGCCGGGACAAATAAGATGATGGCTGCATATAACAAACCCAAAATAATACGTCCGAGAAGAAACATGGATTTTTCTAATTCAAAAGCGGTCGGAGAAAGTGCGGAAATCTCTTTTGAAAGAGGGTCCATCCCTATTCCGAAAGAGGATATAAGGCCAAAAATAATAACAGATAAGAGAAAAAGAATGGATATATTTTGACGGTATCCTCTTAATATTTCCATCTCTTTAAGTTGGTAAAAAAAATAAGACGGTTGTTTTAGTCCTTTAAGAAGTTTTACTTTATTTTGCATAAATATGGGTCCTCCAACAAATTTTGAATGCATCTTTTATTCTATCGAAATTCCTCGAACTTTTCCATAAAATGTAGAATGAAAGTTTATGAAAATAAAAAAGCGTCATCAAGACGCTTTTACATGTGGTAACTAAGGTATGTTGTTCCTGCAACCAGTACGATGGTAAAAACAAATAAGCTTATGTACATCCACATTTTACGAGCTTTCTTTTTTTGCATCATTTCCTCAGGTGTTAAAAAAGACATACTGAAATACTCCCCCTTTGGTTTGGTAGCTGGCTGGCATTAAAAAAGCCCCTGTAGCTTTGCGTCACCATTTTTCAATGATTTTGCCGTTTCAATCCATACCATCATCATATCGGATGCTCATAGGTTCTTTTAATAGGTAAAAGGTAACAAATCAAAAAAATATTCTCAAAATTATATTTGAGCTCGGGTGTATAATTCTGGTAAAATATCAATTAATTGAGGTTTGAAATTTCGACATAGAGTGTATTAAAGTAGTAGAAACATGTTTGAATTCGTAGGAGGTTGTCTTTTTGAATAAGAAAGTCAGCAAGGAGCAGCATGTTCTCTCTGTCATGCAAAAAGCATTCGACAAAGGGCAGCAGGGGAATATGGATGCGAATAAAATGTTAAATTGGCTAAAACAAGAACTGCAAAGTGAATATACATTACAAAACGAAAAAGCACTCTAAACCCTCCCCGGTTAAAGAGTGCTTTTTCACTGTAAAGCAGAGAGGGACGGGCCTTTAGCTTGCTAAAGGCCCGTCCCTCTCTAATTGACGTTTACCAGTCTTTTGCAAAGGTGTACAGGGAGGCGGAGATGTTTATGAACTTTTCTTGTCGTTTCTCCGTCTGATAGGTGATCGATGCCAGTGTTCTTTTTAGTTTAGGATGTTCATCAAGCATTTTTAAGATGGCAGCCGTTTCTTCATCTTCGAATGATTCCCTCAGTATCATCGGATCTGTTGAATAACCTTCACGCTCTTCCCCGTAAAGAATACGATTCATTTCTTCTGTGGGAATCTTGTACACTTCTTTGAATTTTAACAGCGTGTCCAATGAGATTTCCCTTTTTCCGCTCTCATAATTCGAGAGACCTCCTGGACTGATATTCAGTCTTTCGGCAGCTTCTGTCTGTTGCAGACCAAGAACCTCTTCTCTGTAACGTCTTAGTTCTTTATGTAACTCAAGCTTCATCATTTTCACCGACTATCCCTTTTCCTTCAAGATAATCTTTTTATCTGCTCGTTTCGGATTATTCAACATATCGAAAATGTAATTATGTTTTCAATATGAAAATTATGTATCTGTCTGTATATCGTTACGTAAAACTGTAGTGCTATAATATAGTAAAATATTGTCATTTGTTGTTGCATCTTAACGAAGGGTGGAGAAAATATGAGAATACCGGAAGAAGAGAGAAAAGTGTACGGTAAGCGGAAAACAGCAGCAACGGATGGAAGAGAAAGAAATCTGTGTCTGAATGGCTATGCTGCAAGCAGGCTAAGCTTTCGGGTCATCAAGAAAAAGAAGAGCTATTTCCGTGCAGGGGATTACGGAAAAAAGAGGGTACATTTCTTTTCGAACAAGAAGGAAAACGGCAAACATCTAGATGAACTTTACATCTCTCATATACATCCGGGAACCACTCACACGAATAAACTCACTTGTATTATTCAAGAAAACAACAGAATCGTATACACAGGGAAAAAAGAAAACTAAATTGGAGGCCCGTCCCGCAGTGCTTTAAAGCACTGCGGGA
>NZ_JBJOSA010000011.1:0-126335 GCF_045897515.1 Rossellomorea oryzaecorticis
AGTATGGCCACCTAATAACCATTTTCATTCTCTGTGGTGTATAGCTGATTTTTTGCGATACATGGATGACTGCGGGAGAAGTGGCTAACGTGAGACCCCGGAGGCGAAGCCGAGGAGGCTCACGAGACACCCGCGGAAAGCGTAGTCTTGCACGGAAATCAAAAGCGGCGGTGAAAATACCAAACTATTAAAAAATTTGACGAAAACCTCTTAGGGCAAGACGACAAAAGTCTTGTTCTTTTTTTTATGCGATGTGATAGCATGGAAAAAAATAGATAAGGGGAGGGTGGCGATGGTGGACAAACCTGACGGCAAGAAACAAATCTCCATCAAAATAAATGGCGAAAAAACGGAGTATGAAGAGGACATCCGCGTCCACGACTGGAAGCTGGGGAATGCTGAAGCGGCGGCAGGTGAAGAAAAACTTGAGGATACGGGCTTTGACTGGAACCTGGCGGATGAAACTCCTCCACCGCCAAAGGAATACAAAAAAATTAATTATGTGAGCGGCAAGAAAAAGAAGAATAAGAAATCATTCAAAAATCCATTCCAAGATTCTATCAATCTGATCATGTCCATTATCGGTGCGGTTGTTGTCGGTGCCGTACTGGGCTTCGGTACGTTGAAGGTCATCACGAATACTGACGGGGAAGCGGCTCCCGCTGCCACCTTGCAGGACGAAACCTCGGCAGGTATGACGGAAGGAAACGAATCGGCCGGTTCCGTTAAGCTGAAGGAACTGTCTACGGCTATCCTGCAGGGAGGGGTCTTTTCGACGAAAGAATCACTCGCTGCGATGCAGGACACCTTGACATCCAAAGGGATTTCCAGTGCGTCCGTTGAAAAAGACGGACAGTGGTTCCTCCTTTTGGGCGTTTCCGCCGATGTCGAGACAGCGAAGCTTCTAGGCGAAGACCTGAAAGGTGACGGAGTAGACGTATACGCCAAGGACTTTCAGCTTGGTGCAAAGGAAATCAAGGCAAGCAATAACGAAAAAGCATTTCTGGAGAAAGCGAACGGCCTCTATGCCATCCTTGCTGAAGAAAGCAGTAATGGAGTAGTGAGCGGGAAGGGGAATGAGTCGGCGGCAGGATCCATTGAGCCCGTGCTGAAAGAGATAGAAGCAATCGAAGTAACACAGGAGCCGATTGTCAAAATGAAAGAATCAATTCAAAATGCTGCCAAACAGACCGTCACCATGAAAACGAAAGAGGATGCCGAAAAGGTCCAGGGAGACCTGCTGGGCTACCTTGAATCTTACAGCAGTTTACAATAACTTCTGTATTACGACTATTTTCCGGGAAATAACCACTTAGGCGACAAGCTTACCGATGCTTGTCGCCTTCTGCTTGTTTAAGGAGGCAGAATTTGGTACTATTACTTTGTATCTCTCATTCTATACGCCGAAAGGACTGACAGGAAATGTCCAACCTCATACTTGCTTCACAATCTCCCCGCCGAAAAGATCTTCTTAAGCAGCTTCAACTTTCCTTCACCACCATCAGCAGCGACGTTGATGAAACCGTTGAACCACATTTGAAACCCCATGAAGTAGTTACGGAACTTGCGCTTAGAAAGGCAAAGGTCATAGCAATGAACCACAGTGATTCCTATGTATTGGGATCGGACACAGTAGTTGCATTAGGTGACGCCATCCTTGGCAAACCGCAAACGGACGAAGAAGCCAGAAGCATGCTGAACATGCTGTCCGGCAAAATACACTCGGTCTATACGGGTGTAGCGATCTTGAAAGGTGAAGAACAATCTCTATTTTATGAAAAAACAGATGTTGCGTTTTGGGAGCTTACACCTGCAGAGATCGAAGAATATATCGCATCCGAAGAACCATTTGACAAAGCGGGAGCCTACGGAATCCAAGGTCTTGGTGCAAAGCTCGTCAAGGAAATAAAAGGGGACTATTACGCGGTGGTCGGCCTGCCGATTTCCAAAGTCTACAGAGCTCTCCGCGAAATGGGATATCTTCAATAAGAAAGGCTCCTCTGACCGGCAAAGGAGGACCTATGGAAAAAACATTGGAAAAACCGAACAATTTGATGATCCGCGATTTCCCCCAGGATGAACGGCCGAGGGAACGCCTTATCCAAAGCGGGGCAGCCAGCCTGTCAAATCAGGAATTACTTGCGATCCTTCTCCGTACGGGTACGAAATCAGAATCTGTCCTGCAGCTTTCAAACAGGCTGCTGACAAGCTTCGACGGTTTGAATCTATTAAAAGATGCGTCCCTTGAAGAAATAACCAAAACAAAAGGCATCGGACTTGCCAAAGCGGTTCAGATCATGGCGGCAGTCGAGCTCGGCAGAAGGATCGGCAACCTTGCTTTCGATGACCGGTACAGCATAAGGTCCCCGGAAGATGGAGCCAACTATGTAATGAATGATATGCGGTTCTTAGCCCAGGAACACTTCGTTTGCCTTTACCTCAACACTAAAAATCAAGTTCTCCACAAACAGACCATATTCATCGGCAGCCTGAATGCTTCGATCGTCCACCCGCGGGAGGTGTTCAAGGAAGCGTTCCGCCGCTCGGCTGCGTCGATCATCTGTGTGCATAATCATCCATCAGGCGACCCCACCCCGAGCAGGGAAGATATCGAGGTGACGAAGAGATTGGTAGAATGCGGGCGCATCATCGGAATCGACATACTCGATCACCTGATCATCGGCGAGAAAAAATTTATCAGTTTAAAAGAAAAAGGGTATTTATGACACTAGGATTTTTTTAATGGTTACGATATAATTATCTTTATGATTTTTACTGACAATATGCTGATTCCAAGCGTAGCTCATTAAAAAAGAGTCGTCCCCTGAAGGACGAGTCTTTTCGTTATGTCATGAAGTATCAACTATTGTAAAAAAATTCGGGGAAGAAGAGTTTGGACAACTCTCCTTAGTTAAATAGAGACCAGTCAATTTGTATCAGAAAGGGAGATACCAGTAATGTTTGGAACGAAAGATTTAGGAATCGATTTAGGCACTGCCAATACTCTAGTGTACGTAAAAGGAAAAGGAATCGTCGTACGCGAGCCTTCCGTTGTTGCACTCCAAACGGATAATAAACAGATCGTCGCGGTCGGGAACGACGCTAAAAATATGATCGGAAGGACACCGGGGAATGTCGTGGCGCTGCGCCCGATGAAAGACGGGGTCATTGCTGATTACGAAACGACTGCCACCATGATGAAATATTACATAAAGCAGGCGACAATGAGTAAAAGCGTTTTTTCCAGAAAGCCTTATGTAATGGTATGTGTCCCTTCAGGAATCACAAGTGTGGAAGAGCGTGCCGTCATGGATGCGACCAGACAGGCCGGTGCAAGGGATGCCTATACCATCGAAGAGCCGTTTGCCGCTGCCATTGGAGCCAATCTTCCAGTCTGGGAACCTACTGGGAGCATGGTCGTCGATATCGGGGGAGGAACGACGGAGGTGGCGATCATCTCGCTCGGCGGGATCGTGACAAGCCAGTCCATCCGTGTGGCCGGTGATGAAATGGATGACAGCATCATCAACTATATCCGTAAAACGTATAACTTGATGATTGGTGACCGCACGGCGGAAACGATCAAGATGGAAGTAGGTTCAGCCGGGGTTTCCGAGGGCATTGAATCAATGGAAATCCGAGGACGCGACCTTTTGACAGGGCTTCCGAAAACGATTGAAGTGACAGCTGCTGAAATTGCATCTGCACTTCACGATACAGTTTATGCGATTGTCGATGCCGTCAAGACCACCCTGGAGAAGACACCTCCTGAACTGGCAGCCGATATCATGGACCGCGGAATCGTCCTTACCGGGGGAGGGGCGCTGCTCCGCAATATGGACAAGGTCATCAGTGAGGAAACAAAGATGCCAGTCCTTATCGCCGAAGAACCGCTCGACTGTGTGGCCATCGGTACCGGAAAAGCACTCGATCACATTCACTTATTCAAAAACCGCGGTAAATAATTCATTTTAATGAAGTGGGGACTGTTCCTTAAAGTACATTAGGGCGTCCCCATCTTTTTTCGCTTCCTGAATGTCGAAATAGTAAATAATTTGGAATGATATCAATATCGAAAAGATTTTGATATAGTATTTAATAGAATTAGGCTATGTTAAAGCATACAGTTTTTAAACTGTATCTAGCTGTTGATTGGAGTGCAAGGCGCAGACTCCAGCGGGAAAAGCGAGACAGGTGAGACTTGTCCAGCTGCGGGGCTTAGAGGCACACGGCATAAGGTAAACCGACCAAGAAGGCAGAAAGCGCCTTCGTGGCCGATTTACCTTATGCCACAAGCCTCTGAACAAAGCCCCTCCGCTTTTCTAACCCGCAGGAGCTTTAGCGACTAGGAGGCTCACCGGCCGCCCGCGGAAAGCGGAGTCTTGCACGGAAATCAACAGCGGTTTTTAACAGGCCAAGAATGAATAAAGGTTGAGGTGTACAGCATGCCACAATTCTTCCTGAATAAACGATTGATCATTCTGCTCGTCAGTATTATCGTTCTCGTAGCCTTGATCGGATTTTCACTGCGGGAAAGAGACAGCATCAGCTGGCCGGAGCAGTTTGTGAAAGATATGGTAGGATTCGGACAATCAATAGTTTCAAAGCCAGTAAATTACACAGGCGATATCATTGATAACGTGAAAGATCTCCAAAATACATACACGGAAAATGAAAAACTGAAATCCCGCCTTGATGAACTTGTGAAGCTCGAAACGCAGGTAAGGGACCTTAAACAGGATAATGAAGAACTGAGAGATGTCCTTAAGAAAAAAGAAGACCTTCGAAGTTATGACACGGTCCAGGCCACGGTCATTGCGAGAAACCCTGACCATTGGCAGGAATTGATCACGATCGACAAGGGTGAAGTCAATGGGATCAAATCCGATATGGCTGTCATTTCTGCAGCTGGCTTGATCGGTAAAGTCAAAAGCGTGAATGAATTTTCTTCGACCGTGGAGCTCATCTCCACGAACAATACGAAGAACCGCATTTCGACCGTCATTCAGGGTAAACAGGATATCAACGGCTGGATTGAAGGCTACGACAGCGATAAAAAAGAGATATTGGTCAAGAGAATACCGAACGACCTGAAAGTGGAGAAAGGTTCGAAAGTCATCACCTCGGGGCTCGGAGGAGTATTTCCAAAAGGTCTGGTTGTAGGTGAAGTAAAAGAGGTCAAGCCGGATCAATACGGCCTGACTCAGACTGCTTATGTCAAACCGGCAGCCGACTTTTACCACTTGGAACACGTGATGGTGATCGACCGCGAGATGAAGGGCGTTTCTGATTCACAGGCTGAAGAGGAAACCGGGGAGGAAGAGCAATGATCAACAGGCTCATCCTTCCTTTGGTGACTCTGCTGATTTTCTACAGTGAGAGTCTGTTTGTCCTCCTTTTTCCAAGCGCGGAATTATTCGATCAGCGTATCCTGGTCCCTCATTTCCTGATCATCTTCATTCTTTTTATATGCGGTTTCTTTCAATATAAAACGGCCCTCTTATACGGATTCATCTTTGGGTTCCTGTTTGATATCTTCTATACTGAAATCAATGGGATTTACCTTGTGTTCTTTCCATTTGTTGTTTTCCTGACGCATGCGATGATGAAGGTGCTGCACAATAATCTGTTTGTATTCGCGGTGATTGTGCTGGTGAACCTTTCTGTCCTTGAATTCCTGGTCTATCAGATCAATGTCATCATCAAGCACACGGATATGACGCTCATTCAATTTGCCGACTTGCGCCTGTGGCCTACATTGGCACTGAATGCCGTCTTTTATATCATCTTTGCCTATCCACTCAAAGTGTTCATGCAGCGGAAGCAGAAGCAGCTGCTTGAAGATTGATGATGGAAAGTAATGTTATATTTTCGTATAAAAATCGCGGAAATTGTCCTATGAAAAAAGGAAATAAATAAGCTAATGTCGAATTCATAGACGACTGAGGTGAAAAATCGCGCCATGAAAAAGAAACCAAATGTAATGATCAAGGGTACCAAGGAAGGACTGACCCTTCATCTCAATGATCAATGCTCGTTCGATGAACTGAAGAAAGAGTTGGACGAAAAGCTGTCGGCACATTATCGTGAAACGGAAGGAACCCCGCTGCTCACGGTTAATATACAAACGGGCAACCGCTATCTGACAGAAGATCAAGTGGAAGAGCTGAAGGAGATCGTCAGACAGAAACGCAATCTGGTAGTGAATGAAGTATGGAGTAATGTCGTCACAAAAAATGAAGCAGAAAAATTAATGAACGAACGAAACATAGAAACCATAACGGGTGTCATCCGCTCCGGGCAGGTGATCGAAACACCGGGGGATATGCTGATCGTCGGCGATGTCAACCCGGGCGGAAGGATCCTTGCAGGAGGGAACATCTACATAATGGGTGCTTTGAAAGGCATTGCCCATGCAGGCTGCAACGGGAACACGGAAGCGGTCATCGTCGCTTCCAAAATGCTTCCCTCCCAGCTGCGCATCGCTGAATGCCTGAATCGAGCACCTGACCGGCCGCTAGACGAAGACCAGCATGATATGGAATGTGCCTATATCGATGAGCAGGGTCAGATCATCGTCGACCGCCTGCAGGTACTGAAGCATCTCAGACCAAATATTACGAGTTTTAAAGGAGGAAGCTAATGTGGGTGAAGCCATAGTTGTTACTTCAGGTAAAGGTGGAGTGGGCAAGACCACCACTTCTGCCAATGTTGGTACAGCATTAGCTCTACAAGGCAAGAAAGTCTGCCTGATCGATACGGATATCGGTCTCAGGAACCTGGATGTTGTCATGGGGCTTGAGAACAGGATCATCTACGATCTTGTAGATGTCGTGGAAGGCCGCTGCAAAATCCACCAGGCGCTTGTGAAGGATAAACGGTTCGAGGATAAATTATTCCTTCTCCCTGCCGCACAGACCAGCGATAAATCGGCGGTGAATCCCGATCAGATGAAAAAACTGGTGACGGACCTGAAACAGGATTATGACTATATCATCATCGACTGCCCCGCGGGGATCGAACAGGGCTACAAAAATGCAGTGGCGGGCGCAGATCGTGCCATCGTGGTCACAACCCCTGAGATTTCAGCAGTCCGTGATGCCGACCGGATCATCGGGCTTCTTGAAAAAGAGGAAATCGAACCACCTAAATTGATCATCAACCGCATCCGCAGCCATATGATGAAAAACGGTGAAGCACTCGATGTAGACGAAATCACTGCGCACTTATCCATCGATCTTCTGGGGATTGTGGCGGATGACGATAATGTCATCAAATCATCCAATAAGGGTGAACCGATTGCGCTCGATTCCACAAGCAAAGCGTCGATTGCCTACCGGAATATCGCGAGGCGCATCCTCGGGGAATCCGTCCCTCTTCAATCGCTTGAAGACAGCAAACCGGGAATGTTCTCTAAAATCAAGAGACTATTCGGTGTTAAAGCTTAATAGATAAATAGACTTTCCAAATCCGTCAGTGTCCAAATGGACACTGACGGTTTTTTTTATTTTTCCTGCAGCGGGATGCTGTTGTGCCAGGCACAAACGACTTGATTTGAGCCAGGCACAAACGGCATGATTTGAGCCAGGCACAAACGGCATGATTTGAGCCAGGCACAAACGGCATGATTTGAGCCAGGCACAAACGCCCTGATTTGAGCCAGGCTCAATACCCCGGTTCCGAGCTGGCTTAAACCGGACAATCTGAGCCAGGCACCACTCTTCAGTCCCGATCCAAATTCCCCGCTGTTTTGTCTTATTTCACGAATATTCCCTTCGGACAAGTCATACATTGTAGCATGAGATTAGTACAGGCTCGTTTTGCGCGGGGCCGGTTAATACCTTATAAAAAGGAATGGTGTTCATGGGGAATCGAGCGGATGAAATCAGAAAGCGGATAGCGAAACGAAAGAGGACGACGAATAAAACAACGACTCAGCGGGGATATTCAAACAGCTCTTATTTTCTGCCGAGTGATGAGGAACGATATGGGGCAGAGCGATATTCGAGCTTTGAAGGGGGGCCGCCGCCGGAAGGGTTTCATCCATTATTCAAAAAAGAGACATTCATGATGAAAATCCTCGGCGCAGGCATCATGGTGCTGATCACGGCAATCATGTTCAAGAGCCCTTCTCCTGTTTTCGATGAAGCGAAGACTGTAGTCAATCGCACGCTGGAAACCGAGTTCCAGTTCGCCGCCATTTCCTCATGGTATGAAGAGCAGTTCGGTAAACCGCTGGCATTGCTGCCCGGCGGCACGGAGGAAAAGAACGCATCTTCTGAAGAAGTGAGCACAGAGGAATATGCACGTCCCGTGGCAGGGAAAGTCGTTGAAAATTTTAAGACGAATGGCCAGGGGATCATGCTGGAAACAGAATTTGGCGAGGATGTAGCCGCGATGAAGGGGGGCTTGATCATTTTTGCAGGAAAAAAGGATGAGCTGGGGAATACCGTCGTCATCCAGCATAAAGATAAGTCCGAATCATGGTACGGCCATCTTGAATCGATTGATGTCAATCAATATGAATATGTGGATAAAGGCGCCGCAGTCGGGAAAGTCTCAACGAGCGGCGAAAGCGATGTCTCCGGGGAATTTTATTTTGCCATCAAAATGGGTGATGAATTCATCGACCCGATACAGGTGATATCATTTGACTAATATAACTTCGGCAGTAAAGAAACTTTATATTCACCCGCTGCTCTGGCTTGTGATGGCGATCGGCATCGCGACGGCTCATTTCCTTGAGCTGATCATGCTTCTTTTGATCATCACCATTCATGAGCTGGGTCACGGGGTGACAGCTCACTATTTTTCCTGGAGGGTGAAGCGGATCGCGCTCCTCCCTTTCGGCGGAGTGGCTGAGATGGATGAGCACGGAAACCGTTCCCTTCGCGAGGAGTTCTGGGTGATTGCGGCAGGCCCTCTTCAGCATGTCTGGCTTGTGGGTGCTGGATGGTTATTGATGAAAGGAAGCTTCATCAGCTGGGATCTTTTCATCCTGTTCTTTCGATTGAATCTTATGGTGCTTCTTTTTAATTTACTGCCGATCTGGCCACTGGACGGCGGAAAGCTGATTTCCTTATTGCTTTCCCTGAAATTTAATTATTTGAAAGCATACGAAATGACGCTGATCAGTTCCTTTGCGCTCCTGATCTTGTTTCATTTATCCATACTGGTGATTGCGCCGCTTCATTTAAATCTGTGGATCGTGCTGTCATTCCTGTATTTTTCCTTGTGGATGGACTGGAAGCAGAGGAGGTATAACTTCATGAAGTTCCTGCTCGAGCGATATTACGGGAACAGCCATCAGTACGCTGATCTGCGCCCCCTGCCGATTGAAGGGGAAGATACTCTTTTAACGGTAGTGGAACGGTTTCAACGGGGTGTGAAGCATCCGCTTGTCGTTCTGGACAAGGGAACGGAAGTCGGAAAGCTTGATGAATATGAACTGCTTCATGCATTCTTTGCCGAAAAGATGACCCATGCCAAAACGAAGGATCTTCTCTACCTTTATTGACGAATGCACACAGACTGTTTAAAGTGAATAGTGGATATTACACAAAGGTTTGACGTCAAGTCAATCCTTTTCTTTTTTTAAAAATGACTTGTTTTACATAGAAAAGAGGGAGCCTCTGTTGGAAGAAATCATTGTGCATGGAAAAGGCAGGGAAAAACGATGGGTTCTGCGTAGGGATCAAAAGGTCGGCGGACTGTATACGTATCAGCCTCAGGAAGAAACGCTGGCCGGGAATATTTATTACGGAAAAGTGGTGAAGGTGCAAAAGGGACTCGGAGCTGCATTCGTGGATATCGGGCAGAATAAGAACGGATATCTCCATGAGAAGGACTTCCCGCAAAACGTTGCGGCATATAACAGCGGGACGGCGGCTGTGCCGATCTCGAAATGTGTGCATGAAGGCCAGAAAATCATCGTACAGGTAACGAAGGATGCCGCCGGCACCAAGGGACCGAAACTGACCGCCGTCATCGAGCTCAAGGGAGAGCATCTTGTCTATATGCCGGAGGGTCATTATATCGCCGTATCAAAAAAGTTGGAAGACAAGGACAGACGGGAATTGAAACGGCTCGGCAATGAGTGGAAGAAGGAAGAAGAAGGAGTCGTATTCCGTACAAAGGCACGTGGCGCGGATAGGGAATTGCTGGTGGAAGAACTAGATGTACTGCGCCTCCAGTTTGAAGCTTTTGAGCGGTTGAGCCGGAGAGGGAAGGCCCCTTCCCTGCTCCTAAAAGAGGATGCCTTCTATAAGGATCTCTTCAACCAATTGGATAAAGGAGAAGGCGGGCACGTGTATGTGGATGATTTTGAATGCTTTGAACAGATCAGAAACTGGACGGAGGCCAATTTTAAAGGGAAATGGTCGGTCGGACACTATCAGCAGAGGGAAAATATCTTCCAGCATTACGGTGTAGCCTCTGTTTGGAAGAACGCCCTTAAAAAAGTGGTGTGGCTTGATAACGGGGCATTCCTGCTGATTGAATCGACTGAAGCCCTTACCGTTGTCGATGTCAATTCAGGCAAATTCACGGGCAAGGATGACCTTGAACAAACCGTGCTGAAAACAAATACACTCGCTGCTGCCGAGATGGCGAAGCAGCTTGTCCTCCGCAATATCAGCGGCATCATCCTGATCGATTTCATCGATATGAAAAAGAAGGGTCACCAGGAGGAAGTCATATCCGCATTCAAGGAAGCCCTTGAAGGGGATTCCCAGCGCACCACCGTATTGGGATTCACCGAACTCGGTGTCCTGGAATTGACAAGAAAGAGGACCCGTCCGTCCCTGAACGACTATTTGACGGTTCCATGTCCTGTCTGCAGCGGGACCGGCCGGATCGTAAGCCCTGAAAGCAAAGCCTTTCAGCTCGAGAGGGATCTGTGGGAATATCAGGGGGCGGATGCATCGGAAATTTCCATTGAAGGGACGGAAGATGTGCTGCGTGTTTTTGCCGGCAGTGATCAGCGCCATCGGAAAAGGCTGGAAAAAGTATTGAAGCTGAAACTGGATCTTCACACGATCACCCATTCACATCCGCATTATCATATTGCGAAGATCATATGAATTTCGGGAATTATATTGACACCCCCTGACGAAATGTGATAGGATTCTAATGTTATTGATTGTAGCACCCGTGCTACAACCGCTCAGAACAGGTCTTAAAGTGTGGAGTGATCCAGCACCTGTGATTGGCGAGTCTGAGTTTATTAAGGAGGTGCGATTATGTACGCAATTATCGAAACAGGTGGTAAGCAAATCCGTGTAGAATCTGGTCAAGCAATCTACATCGAAAAGCTAAACGCAGGTGAAGGTGATACGGTTACATTCGACAAGGTTCTTTTCGTTGGAGGCGACGATGTGAAAGTAGGAAGTCCATTAGTGGATGGAGCTACTGTAACAGCGAAAGTTGAAAAACAAGGCCGCGCGAAAAAGCTTGTAGTATTCAAATACAAAGCTAAGAAGAACTACCGTCGTAAGCAAGGTCACCGTCAACCTTACACAAAAGTTGTAATTGACGAAATCAACGCGTAAGGCGTGATTGAATGATTAACGTTTACGTTGAGAAGTCCGGCGGAAGGATTCGTTCTTTCTCAATGGACGGTCATGCAGATTTTGCCGAACATGGGCAGGATATCGTATGTGCCGGTGCCTCTGCTGTTTCATTCGGAAGCGTCAATGCCATCATGTCATTGACCGGAATAGAACCCGATATCGAGCAATCTGCCGATGGGGGATATTTCAGCTGCGTCTTTCCAGACGGCTTGCCTGAAGAAACGGATTCGAAGGTCCAGCTCCTGCTGAATGGTATGGTGATCAGCCTGCAGACAATTGAAAGAGACTATCGTGATTTCATTAAAATAACCTTCAAAAAGTAGGAGGTGGAACAGATGTTAAGATTAGACCTTCAGTTTTTCGCGTCTAAAAAAGGAGTAGGTTCGACTAAAAACGGACGTGACTCTATTGCTAAGCGTCTTGGCGCTAAGCGTGCAGACGGTCAAATGGTTACAGGCGGATCTATCCTTTACCGTCAACGCGGTACAAAGATCTATCCAGGATTGAACGTTGGCCGTGGTGGTGACGATACACTTTTTGCTAAAACAGACGGTGTTGTTCGTTTCGAACGCATGGGACGTGACAAGAAAAAAGTGAGCGTATACCCTGTTGCGAATGAAGCTTAATCGCATATCTTTAACGAAAACTCTAACCGACTTTCGGTTAGAGTTTTATTTTTTGAAGATGGGTTTGTCGGATAGGATAGGCATAGTGGATGGTATCGGTTGAGCCGGCTGGTGGTTGAACGGTCCATATCCGATCAGGCGGTCGAATAACGGATTTGATAATATAATTGGATTTTTGATAATAAAACCTTGGTTTTTGATAATATAATCGATTTTTTGATAATAAATGTCCTGTTTTTGATAATATAACGGTCCCGGCACTGATGATTCATTCAGAACTGGGGTTCACGGATAGCGGCTCGAGCTGTTTTTTCTCCCATATTGTCAGTTTTACTGCTAACATCATCGGTTTTGTCCTTAATCGAACCATTTATTTTCAACTTTCATCGGTTTATTTTTAAGGCCTGAGGGTTTGTTTTCAAGTCCAGAAGGTTTATTTTCAACTCAGACGATTTATCTTCAACCACAACCCGCATATTTCCAACCGCCATCCAGCTCAAATCATCACTGCCAGCCACGCATCATCTATCCTGTCATTCACCCAATCAACATGATGATCCCGTCCTTTCGACACTTTTTTCATAAACAATATACGCACAAGGCTCATGTTTGATATACTAACTAGTAGCACTTAAAGTATAGGAGTTATTATATGAGCGAAAATAGGGGTATTCTGGACGCACTTAGACATGCTCGTCATGATTGGATGAACGATTTGCAATTGATCAAAGGCAATCTTGAATTGAACAGGATCGAGCGTGCGAAGCAAGTCATAGACACCATGGTGATTACAGCGCAGAACGAATCGAAACTATCGAATCTGAAACTTCCATTATTGGCAGAATGGATTTTAACATATAACTGGTCCACACATCTGGTGAAACTGGAGTTCGAAGTGGGGGCAGCAGGGTATGCAGGCACGCTGGATGACCAAAAGCTCGTTCTCATTTGCAAAGAATTGATGGAACTTCTTGAATCCGGTGTGAAGCCCAGTGCTGAAAACCAGCTTTCTTTGATCATCAATCTTTCTGAGGAACATCCCCGTTTTATATTTGATTTCACAGGTATACTAGAAGAAACGGATGTTTTGGAAGAATGGATTGAGAAATTCAAGCTAAGCGGAAAAAATATAGAAATAGAACTGCTTCAAAAAGAAGCGTTTGTGATTCATTTTCCTGTTGAATAGCATGTTCACCATGATATCAGCTGAAGGATGGATAAGTTAGGAGTGAAAGTATGTTTGTCGATCAGGTCAAGATCTATACAAAAGGCGGAGACGGCGGTAACGGAATGGTTGCCTTCCGCCGCGAAAAATATGTACCGAAAGGCGGTCCTGCAGGCGGGGACGGCGGTCATGGGGCAGATGTCGTGTTTGAAGTGGACGAAGGTCTCAGAACGCTGATGGATTTTCGTTATCAGCGTCATTTCAAGGCGCCGCGCGGGGAACACGGCATGAGCAAGAACCAGCATGGAAGGAATGCCGAGGATATGGTCGTCAAGGTGCCGCCTGGTACGGTTGTGAAAGACGATGATACCGGCGAAACGATTGCTGACTTAACACAGCACGGACAGCGTGCGGTCATTACAAGAGGCGGACGCGGAGGACGCGGCAACTCGCGTTTTGCTACTCCAGCAAACCCTGCACCTGAGCTTTCCGAAAAAGGTGAACCGGGTCAGGAACGCTATATCATCATGGAATTGAAACTGCTTGCCGATGTCGGTCTTGTCGGTTTTCCGAGTGTCGGGAAATCCACATTGTTATCCGTCGTATCTGCAGCGAAACCTAAGATTGCTTCCTATCACTTCACGACGATCGTCCCGAACCTTGGAATGGTCGAAACAGCAGACGGAAGAAGCTTTGTCATGGCGGACCTGCCTGGGCTGATCGAAGGGGCGCATGAAGGAGTGGGGCTCGGCCACCAATTCCTCCGCCACATCGAAAGGACCCGCGTCATCGTACATGTGATCGATATGAGCGGAATGGAGGGGCGCGACCCTTACGAAGATTATCTGACGATCAACGAAGAGTTGAAGCAGTATAATCTCCGCCTTACAGAACGCCCGCAGATCATCGTGGCGAACAAGATGGATATGCCGGAAGCGGAAGAAAACCTGAAAATCTTCAAGGAAAAACTCCAGGATGATTATCCGGTCTTCCCGATTTCAGCATTTACCCAGCAAGGATTGAAGGAGCTGTTGTTTGCTGTTGCAGACAAGCTTGAGACTGCAGAAGAATTCCCTATCCAGGAAGAAGTGGAAACAGGGGTTCATCGTGTCGTTTACAGGCATGAAGAAGACCAGAGGGATTTCGAAATCACGCGTGATCCTGATGGTACATTTGTTGTCAGCGGAGCGAAGATCGAACGTCTATTCAAGATGACGGACTTCTCCCGCGAGGATTCTGTCAGACGTTTCGCAAGACAGCTCCGTTCTTACGGTGTGGATGATGCACTCCGCGAGCGCGGTGCCGAAAACGGCGACACGATCCGATTATTGAAATATGAATTTGAATTCGTTGATTAAGCCTGGTCATATTGGGGGAGTAATCATTGGGAAAAAAATTTCAGGACGGTAAATTTTATCTGGTCCGTGAAGATGTCCTGCCGGAAGCGATGAAAAAAACGCTCGATGCCAAAGAACTGATCGAACGAGGGAAGGCTGAATCAGTTTGGGAAGCCGTCAACCGTGTCGATCTGAGCAGGAGTGCATTTTATAAATACCGCGACACCGTCTTCCCTTTCCATACGGTGGTAAAAGAGAGGATCATCACCCTCTTTTTCCATCTTGAAGACAGGTCGGGTACACTATCGCATCTTCTCAGTGAAACGGCGAAGCACGGATGCAATATATTGACCATACACCAGACGATCCCGCTGCAGGGAAGAGCGAATGTGACGCTCTCCCTGAACGTAACGGACCTAACCGTCGGGTTGGAAGAACTATTGGCAGGGTTAAGACGACTGGAATTTGTCGAAAAAGTAGAAGTGTTGGGCTCAGGGGCCTGACACTTCTTTTTTTGAGGTTGATCTTCATAAGCCAACTTGCCCAAGAAGGCAAAGAACGCCTTCGTGTCCGATTAATCTCCTCTGAACAAAGCCCTTCCACTTTTCTTCCCGGAGGCTCACGGGTCATCCGCGGAAAGCGAACTCTTGCACGGAAATCAACAGCGGCGTTTAATACAACTATCTTTTTAAAAAGATGTATATACAAAACCATCATCCGCGTGTTAGAATGTTCAATAAATTTCTCGAGAGGAAGAGACCCATTGAAAATTGCTTACCTAGGACCTCAGGCTTCATTCACGGACCTGGCCGTGAGGAAGGCATTTCCTGATGAACATCAAGTTCCATGCGTGACGATACCGGACTGCATCGAGGCAGTCATTGAAGATGAAGTTGATTATGCGGTGGTCCCGCTGGAGAACGCCCTGGAGGGATCAGTACATATTACGGTCGATTATTTATTTCATGAAGCGGATTTATCCATCGTGGCCGAGCTGACTTCACCGATCCAGCAGCATCTGATGGTACACCCGGAGAACAGCGGGGGTGAACGGAGAATAGAGAAGATCATGTCTCATTCCCATGCACTCGCCCAGTGCCATAAATTCCTGCACAAAGCGTACCGGGGGACTCCCCTCGAACAGACAACCTCCACTGCGGCGGCAGCCAAATATGTCAGTGAGCACCCGGGGGAAAAGAATGCGGCCATCGGGAATGAACTGGCAGCAAAAGAGTATGGACTCTCGATCAGCCATGAGAATATCCATGACTTTGCGTATAACCACACCCGTTTCATTGTGCTGCATAAAAAAAGTCATCCGCTTGCGATTGAGCAAAACAAATCGGAAGACAAGACGACTCTGATGGTGACACTTCCGAAAGACCGGTCGGGTGCGCTTCATCAGGTCCTGTCCACCTTTGCATGGAGACAGCTCAATTTGAGCAAGATCGAGTCGAGGCCGCTGAAAACCGGGCTAGGGGATTATTTCTTCCTCATCGACGTAGCCCATGGGATGGACGAGGTATTGCTTCCGGGTGCGATCAGCGAGATGGAGGCCCTTGGATGTGAGGTCAAGATGATCGGGACGTATTCATCCTATATGCTTGATCAATAAACGGAAAGGCAGCTTCTTTTTATAAAAAGGGGCTGACTTTTCCATGAATGCCTTTCATTCAAGGATTGTATTCTATTATCTGGAGTATGCAGGGTATTTTGAACGTGCGCAGGGTGGCCTGCAAAGTTTCATGCTCGAAATTTCTGTATTTACGCTCGAAAAATTGAATATATGCTCGGAAGCGATCCGATTATGCTCGAAATCCCAGATAAATGCTCGGATACAGACTCCAGACTATCGTTATACCCTATACCATTTGCAAGACTCCAAAAAAGCCCCCGGCCGAATTTCAGCCGGGGGCTCATATCAACTATAAGACTTCATCAAAAAGCCTGCTTCCTCAAGTGCATGTTCGGCTTTCTTCAATGTTGCCTCGTCTTGAGCCATAAGGGTGTGCAGATGCACGCCGTCCGTCAATTCAGAAAGGTAAGCGGCCTGTGTCTCTTGGATCTTCGTTAAAAACTGCTCCACTTCCTTCCGGTTCGACACCATGATGGAGGCTGTCAGGTCACCGTATACGCCGTGCTCGATTTTTACGTCCTTCACGGTGACACCGTGGTCGACCAGCAGGAATAACTCCTCTTCGGCCCTTTCAGGGGGATGCTGACAAGCAACGATCCGCTCAATCATCGAGTCGCGATTGGAGCTCGGCATGTAGAGGTACCCTTGACTCGTTGCGATGATCGGCTCCCCTTTTGCTTTAAGAAGGGTGATGTCACTGACGATGACCTGCCGGCTTACATTGGCGGTCTTGGCCAGTTCACCTCCTGTGATCGGGGCCTGTTTAGTTATGAGGTGGTCGAGGATGACTTGACGTCTCTCATCTCCAAGAATCTTTTTACCTGCCACTGCTATCTCCTCCGTACTATTTTTATATAGGAAATCATACCATACCTGCTTTATGAAATGTAAGCTTCGCGTCGAATCTCTGAAAGGACAGCAGCGAGTTCTTCTATCTGGCCATGAGTGGTTCCGCGGCCAAAGGAAATACGGATGAACTCTTTACCTGCCCTTGCCCCGATCCCCATGGCGGCAAGAGTCTTGGGAATCCCCTGTTTGCCTGTCTGACAGGCGCTTCCCGTTGAAATATGGATGCCTTTCCGGTTGCACTCAAGCATGAGCCATTGACCTTCCACGCCTTTGATGCCCAATCCGATTACATGCGGGAGCTGATGGCCGGACTGTCCGCCGTAAATGGTGTAATCCCCGTCCATCGACCTGTCCAGCTTATTGAGGAAAAAACTGCGCATCTCTGTAATGCGGCGGTAATCCTCAAAGGGAGCCGCCTTTACTGCGGCAGATACAAACCCGGCAATTGCAGGAAGATTGGCAGTGCCCCCTCTGAATCCGTGTTCGTGGGTCTGATGCGGCAAAAAGGGGCGGATATCGGATGCAGGATGAAAATAGACAGCTCCGGCACCTTTTGGCCCATAGATTTTATGGGAAGAGATCGACAAGCTGTCCACAATCGAAGCGGCTTCCTTCAGGTCGAGCTTGCCGAAGGATTGCACCATATCGCTGTGGAATAAGATGTCTTTGCCATTCAGCATTTTCTTTATTTCCAGGAGCGGCTGGATAGTTCCTATTTCTCCATTTACATGACAAACGGAAAGGACGGTTGTTTCATCTGTGATTGCTTCCTCCAGTGCTTTGAGGTCAATTATTCCCTCCGAGGTAAAAGGAATCTTTGTCACTCTGAATCCCTCTTTGGCCAAGAAGGAAGCAGCACTATGGATGGAAGAGTGTTCGGCACCGCTGACAATGATATGTTTCCCTTTTTTTTGATAACTGAAAGCGAGTGAGAGGAGGGCTAGGTGATTTCCCTCTGTACCGCCTGATGTGAATGAAATTCCTTCCGCCGGGACACCGAGAAGGTCACCCAGCCTCTTCCGGCAATTTTCAAGGAGCAGCTGGGCTTTTCCGCCTGCATCATGGAGGCTGCTCGGGTTCCCCCAATAGTCTTCGCTGACCTTAACATATACCTGTAAACTTTCCGGATCGACCGGAGTCGTTGAAGCATAATCGAAATACAGCATTTCTCATTCTCCTTTAAAGAACCAAAGTCAGCGATCTTTTCATCATGAATAAAAAACTCTTGTAAATAGTTTAATAATGTGTAAATATATGTGTCAAGACACCTGTAAATAAACAGGAGGATTTTCATATGATCAAATACGATGTAATCATAGCGGGAAGCGGAATTGCGGCGCTGCAGCTTGCCCGCCGGCTTCAGGACCATTTAAATGTGATGATTATCACAAAGAATCACGTGACCGACAGCAATTCCTATCTTGCACAGGGCGGGGTAGCGGCACCGGTGGGGAAAATGGACACGGTTGATCTTCATGTAAAGGACACATTGACTGCAGGCTGCTTTCAACAGTCTCCGGAGACAGTGGAAAACGTCATCAGGGATGGGAAGAGAATAATAGAATACTTGATTGATGAGGGCGCTCCGTTTGACAGGAGGAATGGAGGAGAGCTTGCCCTTGGAATGGAAGGGGCCCACAGTCATCCCAGGATCCTTCATAGCGGCGGCGATCAGACGGGTAAGTATATCATTGAATATTTATTGGCTGCACTGACGGAAAAAGTCAGGCTTGTACAGGGTGAAATGGTTTACGAACTGATCATGAATGACAGGGGCCGCTGCTGCGGGGTCAAAACAAAGAGAGAGGACGGATCCACAGCAAGTTATGCCGCCCATCATGTCGTACTGGCCACCGGAGGAGCAGGCTCACTTTATTCGGTAAGCAGCAATGCACCGGAAGTAACGGGGGACGGGATGGCGCTGGCTTTTCTGGCCGGGGCGGAACTGACTGACATGGAATTCATTCAGTTTCATCCGACACTGCTGTCGCTTGGCGGAAAAACAGGCGGACTCATTTCAGAAGCCGTGAGGGGTGAAGGGGCCTTTCTTATCAATGATGCCGGCGAGCGGATCATGGAAGGGGTCCACCCGCAGATGGAGCTTGCCCCGCGGCATATCGTGGCTGAAAGGTTGAACCAGGAATTATTGGAAGGGAGAAAGGTGTTTCTTAATATCACTTCCATAAAAGATTTCGAATCGAAGTTCCCATCGATTACCAAGATGTGTAAACACCATGGAATCTCCTTGTCACAAGGTAAAATCCCCGTCTCCCCCGGATGCCATTTTACAATGGGCGGGATTGTGACGGATGAACACGGAAAAACAACGATAGAGGGTCTTTATGCAATCGGGGAGGCTGCCTGCACCGGTCTGCATGGGGCAAACCGGCTGGCGTCGAACTCGCTCCTCGAAGGTCTTGTCTTCGGAGAAAGGCTGGCATGGCACCTGGTCTCTTCTCCACGACACCCAGAAACATGGTCGACGATTTTTAAAGCTCCAGAGCAGGGAGATCATCGTCCCGGCATCACTTTTACCCGGCAGGAACTTAAAGAGCGGATGACAAGGGATGCCGGGATTATAAGGGATCAGAAAGGTCTTTCCCGTCATTTAGAATGGCTGAAAGCTCAGGCATTCACGTTCGGGGAAGAACTCGACAACATGTCCAGAGAAGGAATCCAGCTTTATCTCATGTGGGTGGTCAGCATGCTGATTACCCAATCCGCCTTGTTAAGGACGGAAAGCAGGGGAGGACATATCCGTTCTGATTATCCCATTGAAAATAATGAAGATTGGTTTAAGCGGTCCCTTTTTTTATGCAAGGAAAATCATCAGTTGAAGGTGGTACAGGATGAACAACATCAAACTAAAATCTATGCTTGAAGAATTTTTGAAAGAAGATCTGGGTGACGGTGATCTGTCATCCGAGAGTGTTTTTGCGGAGAGCGATCAGGGCAGTTTTTACTTAATGGTCAAAGAAGACGGTGTCTTTTGCGGCAGATCGGTCATTGAAACGGTCTTTAGGTTATTGAGTCCCGCAGCATCTGCAGAGGTTCATGTCGAAGATGGCGATGAGGTGAAAGAAGGACAGCTGATCGCCAAGGTAAGCGGCAGCATGAGGACGCTTCTGCAGGGAGAGAGAGTCGTGTTGAATCTCATCCAGCGAATGAGCGGTATAGCGACATCTGTCAGAAAAGCGGTCCGGAAAGTGGAAGGAAGCGGAGTCAGGATCTGTGATACAAGGAAAACGACACCGGGACTCAGGATGCTGGAGAAGTATGCCGTCCGGGCCGGAGGGGGCTTCAATCACAGGATGGGTCTGTATGATGCCGTCATGTTGAAGGATAACCACATTTCATTCGCAGGCTCGATCGCTGCCGCAGTGGAAAAAGCAAAACAGCACTGCGGTCATACAGTGAAAATTGAAGTGGAAATCGAAAGTGAAGAGGGATTGATCGAGGCTGTCGATAGCGGCGCTGACATCATCATGTTTGATAACTGCAGCCCGCATCAGATCAGGGAGTGGCTGCCGCGTGTACCTGCCGCTGTAATCACGGAGGCTTCAGGCGGGATCACGGAAGAAAATCTGAGCGATTATGCTTCCACCGGGGTCGGATACATATCTCTCGGATATTTGACTCATTCAGTAAAGTCTTTGGATATAAGCGCGAGAGTTTTAAGGCAGGAGGTTGAATGTTGATGGGATTGCTTGAAGAACTGACGGCAGAAGCAGGTACACTTCCTGAATCCATTACAAGCCTTACAGAGCAGGAAATGGAAATGAGAGTGCGCGAAATCAAAAGGGTGCTTGGTGAACGACTGTTCATTCCCGGTCACCATTATCAGAAGGATGAAGTCATTCAATTTGCCGATGCAGTGGGGGATTCCCTGCAGCTGGCTCAAATCTCTTCACAAAACTCTGAAGCGGAATTCATCGTATTCTGCGGCGTTCATTTTATGGCGGAAACAGCCGATATTTTAACCGGGGATCATCAGGAGGTCATCCTCCCCGATATGAGGGCGGGGTGTTCAATGGCGGATATGGCCGACATCCATCAGACAGAAAGAGCATGGGCAAAGCTTCAGGATTATTTCGGGGATACGATCATCCCGCTTACTTATGTCAATTCAACTGCAGCCATCAAAAGTTTCGTCGGAAAGAACGGCGGAGCTACAGTCACATCGTCAAACGCGCATAAAATGGTGAAATGGGCTCTTGGCAAGAAAGAACGCATCTTGTTCCTGCCCGATCAGCACCTGGGAAGGAACACTGCGGCGGATCTCGGAGTGCAAGAAAGTGAGATGGCAGTCTGGGACCCGGCTCTAAATAGTCTGATCCATGAAGGTGAGATGGCCGGAATTAAAGTGATCCTCTGGAAAGGGCACTGCTCCGTTCATGAGAATTTTACCGAAAAAAACATTGAACAGGTGCGGAATACGCACCCCGACATGAAAATCATCGTTCATCCGGAATGCCGGCGGGAAGTTGTTGAAAAATCGGATATGAACGGAAGCACGAAGTTCATCATCGAAACGATCAAGAATGCACCGGGGGGCTCTCAGTGGGCAATCGGTACAGAAATGAACCTTGTTAAGAGATTGATAAAGGAGCATCCCGACAAGAAAATCATTTCTCTCAATCCGTATATGTGCCCCTGCCTGACGATGAATAGAATCGATCTGCCCCACTTACTCTGGTCATTGGAGAATATCATGGAGAAAACACCTCAGAATATAATCAAGGTAGGCAAAGATGTCTCGGACGGTGCCATATTGGCTTTGGATCGAATGCTTGCACGCGTGTAGAAGGGATATTTACAATAATCGTTTAATCAAGATTTAAAAAAGCAGAGCAAAAAATTTGTTCTGCTTTTTTTATGCGGATTCCTATTGATTTAAACGTTTACGGCTGCCTGCAGGTATATTTTTTTTCGCCCGCTCATAAGTTTTTATGTAGATGATTAGCAATTTGCCTATCTTGTCATAGGATATATAGACTTATGCCTGAGGAGGGAAATAAGAGTGAAAATCCATATTGTACAAAAAGGGGACACTCTTTGGAAAATCGCCAAGAAGTACGGTGTGAATTTCGAAGAGTTAAAGCAAATGAATGCCCAGCTTTCGAACCCTGATATGATTATGCCGGGCATGAAAATCAAAGTTCCGGCATCAGGCGGATCCGTGAAAAAAGAAGCACAGATAAAGTTCGGATCCAAGGAAGCGCCTAAGAAGGAAATGCCGATGAAAGAGATGCCTAAAGCCGAGCATCCTTTTAAAGAACAGAAGCCGATCACCCAGCCAGCTGCCGAAGAGCCGAAGAAAGAAATGCCGAAGGAGGCACAGAAGCCGTTTACGCCGAAAATGCCTAAGCCAGTCATCCCGGAAATCGATATCAATAACTATTACATGATGAATATGGCGAATATGCAGGTTCAGCAGCCGATGCAGCAGCCGATGCAGAAGCCGATGCAAAAACCAATGCAGAAACCGATACAGCAGGCAAAACCAAAACCACAGCCAAAAGCCCAGCCGAAAATGCCGCCTAAACCTTCCAATATTCTTCCACAAGCCAAAGAAGAATCTCCAAAAAAAGAAATGCCAAAGCAAAATCAAGTTAAAGGAATCCATGATGAAGAAGAAAGTCTGCAAATGCCGGCTCAACCGGCACAATCTGCACAACCACAAGGAGGGTACAATCAGCCTATGTATTTCAACCCAAGTAATTGCGTACCAGTTTCACCCGTCATGCCTGGATCCGGTTTCGGAGGACCTCATGGGGGAATGCAGCCAGGATATGGAATGCAGCCAGGATACGGGATGCCGATGGGACCAGGTGGTCAGGTCCAGGGTGCTATGATGCCGGGAATGCAGCAAATGCCAATGGTGCAAGGAATGGGCTACGATGATGATGAATCTTCAATGATGCCTTACATGCCTCAGCACCAAAGCCCGATGGGTCAGCCGTCCGGTGTAATGGGAGCACAAAGCCCGATGGGTCAGCCATACGGTGTGATGGGAGCACAATCCCCGATGGGTCAGCCGTCCGGAGTAATGGGAGCACAATCCCCGATGGGTCAGCCGTCCGGAGTGATGGGTGCACAATGGCCGATGGGTCAGCCGTCCGGCGTTATGGGTGCACAAAGCCCGATGGGTCAGCCGTCCGGAGTAATGGGAGCGCAAAGCCCGATGGGTCAGCCATCCGGAGTCATGGGGGCTTCAGATGAGGGCGATGGCTATCCATCTGTTCAAATGCCTTCACAGGGGCCATGGCAAGGGATGCCTTACGACAATTGCTACCCGGTATCTCCTGTAATGCCTGGATCGGGATTCCCTGGAGGTATGCATGGCCAGCCGATGTGGCCGGGACAGGTACAGGGAGCGATGGAGGAATCACCTTCTTCGGGACAATGGCCGATGGGTCAGCCGTCCGGAGTGATGGGAGCACAATCCCCAATGGGTCAGCCGTCGGGAGTCATGGGAGCGCAATCCCCGATGGGTCAGCCATCAGGAGTCATGGGAGCTCAATGGCCGATGGGTCAGCCATCCGGCGTGATGGGAGCGCAATCCCCGATGGGTCAGCCGTTGGGAGTCATGGGAGCGCAATCCCCAATGGGTCAGCCGTCCGGAGTGATGGGGGCACAATGGCCGATGGGTCAGCCGTCCGTCGTAATGGGAGCACAATCTCCGATGGGTCAGCCATCCGGCGTGATGGGAGCCTCGGATAAAGGTGACTGCGGATGCGGAGGACCTAAAGGAGCATATGGAATGCAGCCTCAAGGGATGCAGGCCCCGTACGGGTATGGTCCTGGAATGCCGGGGCAGGGTATGCCGATGGGTCAAGGGATGTTTGGACCAAGAGCCTTCTCCATGCCGAACTTCCAAGATGATGATCTTGACAGCTGATATCCATCCGAGAGGAGACGATTATACTTATCGTCTCCTTTCTTTTTTAAGACATAAATTAAACGATCATTCCGCATCCCTGAAAAAATTAAAAGAAGGTAAGTGGGTGCTGCACGGTAACAGCGGAAAATGGTTTGTAAAAAAATACCCGAATCAGAGCAGGTTCATCATGCAGGAAACACTGGTCAGAAGGCTGGTGCAGCAGAATTTTCCCCATGTACTGCCTTTTCACCCCATTCATCAAACGGAAATACTCATTTTCGAAGGTGAACCCATCGGATTGGCGATGTGGCTTGAAACAAGTGACGTGATTAGCTACGGAAATGCACGGGACAGGATGGATGTCCTGTACGTTCTTAAAAAATTTCACGCTTACACCGGGAACTTCCAAGGGAAGTGGCTGGAAAATCTCCCGAGATACAAATGGCTGAAAAAGTGGAAAAAGCGCCTGAATCAGTTTGAACGTAATATCCCCTTCCTTCAAACCTTCATCCAGCCATATTATCTTTATACTTATCTGGACTGGGGAAAACATGCCATCACACATATTGAAGCACTGAAAATAAAAGAGAAGCCGTCCTGCATTACACACGGAGATGTGGCACATCATAATTTTTTAAGGGGGACAGACGGAAGGATCTATTTGATCGATTTTGATTTGATGGCCCTATCCTCACCTTTGATGGATGATCTGCAATTTTGTAATCGGATCCTTCCCTATATAGACTGGTCTCTGAATGAAATAAAACAAATGGGCGCCTATCATCTTTATTTGGAACAACCCCTTTTTTACCTTGGATTATTATACCCGACAGATATCTTCAGGGAGTGGAATCGTTTCCTCAGGGAAGATTATGCTTATAAACAGCGGGCATGGGATTATCTCGTCCAGCTGACAATCGGGCAATTCCCACAAAGGATGCAGTTTTCCCAAGAAGTGAATCAAGAGATCAACCGCATTATGCACCCATAATGTAGGAGAACTCACCAACTGTTAGAAGGAATGAACAAAGCCGCTCTTTCACAACCTAAAGATGAGCATGTAATATGCTCAATCAGCGGGTTGAAGGGGGAAGCACCATTGAATAAAAGATTATTCATGGTACCATTGACAGCCGTAATGACGTTGGGGCTGACAGCTTGTAATACAGGCGAAGAAGAAGCTCAGAATAAATATACGGATTCCTATGAACCAATGGGATTCTATTCCAATGAAGGCCATGGCGGGGATGAAAAGGACGACCGGGATGGTCCTTTGACGGAAATGTATGATCATTCAGCGGTCGGCAGGGAAGGAAAGGATATTCGCCAGAAAAAACGTGAATATCTTCAAGTCAAGGATGAGAACGGCAATCCGAGGAATCCTTCTGCACCATTGGCTGATTATGATAAGAGCTTCCTTGAACAGGATGCACGCGCCAGCCACGGGGACGCAAATTATCACGGCCACTTGGATGACAATACCCGAAAAGCCAACAGATCGTACTACACAGCTTATGAAGGCGACCTTGCCGAAAAAATCGGCGACGTTACCGGGAAGGTTGATAATGTAAGTGATGTGCGTGCAGTGGCATACGGTTCTGATGTGCTGATTGCTGTAGAGCTTCAAGATCATAGTAAAAAGGCAGAAGAAGCGACTAAATCGAACATTAAGAAAGCTGTTAAGCCGTATCTGAACGGCAGATCTGTTTCTGTGGTGGTTGATGAAGGGACATTCAGCCGGGTGAGGAACATTGATAATGACCTCCGTGACGGCGGGCCGTTCGAAGCAATAAACCTGGATATCCACAATATGATAAAATCATTGAAGAACAATCAATGAACATAAAGGTCACTAAAAGAGCAGGTCTCTTTTGGTGATCTTTTTTTGCGATTAAGATAAAAGTTGTGAGGATGTTGGATATTCTTAACAGGATTGGGCCACACTAGTCATTGAAGGAAAGACATAAAACGAGTACGAGGTGATCACGATGACGATGAAGATTCGAATCGTGTTTATGGTAATGCTTTTGCTGGGCGCATTCTATTTTACTTTCTTTTATACAGAAGAAAAGCAGGCTGCCGACCGGGGAGAAATACAGCAGATAAAAGACCAGGCTGATGTTGCTTCCGCCCATACGGTGACGGTGAAGCTTGAAAGAGTGTATCTTGACGGGGAAATCAGTGAAGAAATCGTCCAGGAGACCATTTGGAGTATGGAAGACTTCTGGGCTGCATACGCTGACTGGCAGCTCATCGATATGACCGAGGAGGAAGTGATTTTCCAAAAGCAGGTGGATGATATCTCCCCATTGTTGAAAACGAACGGATACTTCGGGATTTCGGAAAATGGTGTACTGTCCATCTTTAATGGAAAACCGGGCCAGGCTGAGATTATACAGTCTTTCTTTCAAATCGATGTCGAAAAGCTTGAGAGCAACAGTCATGAGACATTAATAAAAGGGATACCCGTGAAATCCAAACAGAAATTTGAAGAAGTACTGGAAAGCTTTAAGCAATATTCGGTTCCGGAATGACCCCAAATAAACTTCATACATTGAATACAGCAGCCAGAATGAAAGAGATTCTGGCTGTTTTTTGGATTCTATTAGGATTTTTTCTTGTGCAGGCTTTGATGAAATAAGAAAAGAAACTTCTCTCCCTATTTGAGTTCACAATCCATCATTTTTTGATAAAATAAGAACAGATGTTTCTTTGTACTGGGGATTTTCCGTCTTTAATCGGAAAGATATGATAGAATGAGTATTTAAGTATGTATCCAGCTGCGGGGCTTAGAGGCACATGTCATAAGTCAAACCATCCAAGAAGGCAAAGAGCGCCTTCCAGGCCGGTTCGTCTTATGCCACACGCCTCTTAGCAAAGCCCCTCCGCTTTTAAGATAGGGAGAGAACGTTATGTATGAATATATAAAAGGGACCGTCGCACAGGTGGGGCCCGAGTATGTAGTGGTGGAGAATAACGGAATCGGTTATCAATTGTATACGGCGAATCCGTTCGTTTATTCAAAGTATCAGAATCAGGAACTGCAGATTTTTACATATCAGCATGTGCGGGAAGATCTCATCGCTCTTTATGGATTTCTTGCCTTAGAAGAAAAATTATTGTTCATGAAATTGTTGAATGTTTCTGGAATTGGACCCAAAGGGGCTTTGGCCATTTTGGCATCGGGTGCACCTCAGCAGGTAATCACCGCGATCGAGGAGGAAAATGAAAGTTTTCTTACGAAGTTTCCGGGGGTGGGAAAGAAAACAGCCCGCCAGATGATCCTCGACTTGAAAGGGAAGCTGCAGGATGTCGTACCGGATTACTTCCCGAATCTCTTTAATGATCATGAAGGGGCAGCATCTTCTTCAGGTGAGAAAGATGAAGCCTTTGAAGAGGGACTTCTTGCCCTGAAAGCCCTTGGCTACTCTGACAGGGAAATAAAGAAAGTGACGCCAAAATTGAAGGATCAGGGTCTGTCAGCCGATGAAATCATCCGGAAAGCCCTGCAGCTACTGCTGAAGTAAGTTAAAACGCGAAAGGAGGAAGACTGAATGGAAGAGAGAATTGTATCAGGTGAATCTGAATTGAATGAGGACTCATTTGAATATTCACTTCGGCCGCAGACGATTAAACAATACATCGGCCAGGACAAAGTGAAACATAATCTGGAAGTGTTCATTGAAGCGGCAAAAATGCGTCAGGAAACATTAGATCATGTTCTTCTCTATGGTCCGCCGGGACTTGGGAAAACGACCCTCGCTGCCGTCATAGCCAACGAGATGGGCGTGAATCTCCGTACGACTTCGGGCCCGGCCATCGAAAGGCCCGGTGACCTGGCAGCAGTACTGACGGCCCTTGAGCCTGGCGATGTATTGTTCATCGATGAGATTCACCGGCTCCCCCGGGCAATCGAAGAAGTATTATATCCTGCCATGGAGGATTTCTGCCTCGATATCGTCATCGGAAACGGCCCGAGTGCACGGTCAGTCCGCCTGGATCTTCCGCCTTTCACGCTTGTGGGAGCCACGACGAGGGCAGGGGCTCTTTCAGCACCGCTCAGGGACAGGTTTGGAGTTTTGTGCCGTTTGGAATACTATAATGAAGAGCAGTTAAATGAAATTGTCCAGAGAACGGCGGCGATCCTGAATACAAAGATCGAAGCGCCGGCCTCTGAAGAACTGGCAAGACGCTCAAGGGGGACCCCGCGGATCGCGAACAGGCTGCTTCGGCGGGTAAGGGACTTTGCACAGGTCAAAGGAAACGGAGACATAACCACAGAGCTTTCGAGAGAAGCACTTGAGCTGCTCCAAGTCGACAGACTGGGTCTTGATCATATTGATCATAAGCTGCTCCGCGGCATCATCGAACGCTTCAGGGGAGGTCCGGTCGGACTTGACACCATCGCCGCAAGCATAGGGGAAGAATCACATACAATCGAGGATGTATATGAACCTTATCTTTTGCAGATCGGTTTCCTTCAGAGAACGCCGAGGGGAAGGATCGTAACGCATCTTGTGTATGAACATTTTCAACTGGAGGTGCCGGCCAAGTGACAGGTCTTCCGAAGCTTTTGATGATCATAGGCGTAATCATCTTGATCATCGGCTTCCTGATGCAGTTTATCAAAATAGGGAAACTCCCTGGTGACATCGTGATCAAAAAAGAAAATACAACATTTTATTTTCCACTTATGACATCTATTTTGTTAAGTGTTATACTTTCTCTTGTCTTTTATATCATAGGACGATTCAAATAGACCTCATAGGTGAGATTAAGAAGCTGGGTGACATAAAGTGAATGTAGAAGATTTTGATTTTCATCTGCCTGAGGAATTGATTGCTCAGACACCGCTCGAGCATCGTTCCGAAAGCAGATTGATGGTTTTGGATAAAGAAAATGGATCGATTGAACATTATCGTTTTAAAAACATCGTCGATTTCCTCGAGGAAGGAGACTGCCTGGTATTGAATGATACAAAAGTGCTTCCGGCACGGCTTTTCGGTCAAAAGGGAGACACCGGCGCCAATATCGAAGTCCTTCTGTTGAAACAGGAAGACGGCGATCAATGGGAAACCCTCGTTAAGCCCGCAAAGCGGGTAAGGGTCGGCACTGAAATCGTGTTCGGCGATGGAAAGCTGAAAGCGGTGTGTGTCGGTTTGAAAGACCATGGGGGAAGAATACTGGAGTTCCACTATGAAGGGATTTTCTATGAAGTCCTCGACGAGCTCGGGGAAATGCCGCTGCCGCCTTACATCCGTGAACGCCTGGATGAACAGGACCGCTATCAGACCGTGTTTGCCAGGGAACGGGGATCTGCAGCCGCACCGACTGCGGGCCTGCATTTTACGGAAGAACTACTGGAGGACCTGAAAGCAAAAGGAATACATATCGCCTTTATCACGCTTCATGTCGGGCTTGGTACATTCAGGCCCGTTTCAGTGGATAATATTGAAGAGCATGACATGCATGCCGAGTTTTATCAGGTTTCCGAAGGCACTGCTCGCTTATTGAACGAAGTGAAAGAGCGGGGCGGAAGGGTCATCACCGTCGGAACGACGTCAACAAGGACGCTGGAAACCATAGCTTCGAAGCACGGCAAGTTCGTGGAGGAAAATGGATGGACCAATATCTTCATCTACCCCGGTTATGAATTCAAAGGGATAGACGCGCTGATCACCAATTTCCATCTTCCGAAATCCACCCTGATCATGCTCGTGAGCGCGTTAGCCGGCAGGGAGAATGTTCTCAACGCATATGAAACAGCCGTGAGGGAGAAGTACAGGTTCTTTAGTTTCGGCGATGCCATGTTTATAAAGTAATCGTAAGCTTTACCCAATTTGGAAGGAGAATCACCACTTTGACTGCAATAAAATATGAACATATCAAAACCTGTAAACAAACCGGGGCCAGGCTCGGCCGCGTCCATACACCGCATGGGTCATTTGAAACACCTGTCTTCATGCCGGTCGGGACGCTTGCCACAGTAAAAACGATGTCACCGGAAGATCTTAAGTCAATGGATGCAGGAATCATACTCAGCAACACATATCATTTATGGCTGCGCCCCGGACATGAAATTATCAGGGAGGCTGGCGGCCTTCATAAATTCATGAACTGGGACCGTGCCATCCTCACTGACTCAGGGGGCTTCCAGGTATTCAGTCTGAGCAAGCTCCGTAAGATCGAAGAAGAAGGAGTCCACTTCCGTCATCATTTGAATGGGGATAAATTATTCCTCAGCCCGGAAAAAGCGATGGAAATCCAAAATGCACTTGGTTCAGACATTATGATGGCGTTCGATGAATGCCCTCCTTATCCTGCGGAATATGAGTATATGAAAAGTTCGGTGGAACGGACTTCAAGATGGGCAGAGAGATGCCTGCAGGCTCATCAAAGACCGCAGGATCAGGGACTGTTTGGAATTGTTCAGGGCGGAGAGTATGAAGAGCTCCGAAAGCAGAGTGCCCGTGACCTGGTTTCTCTGGACTTCCCTGGATACGCTGTCGGGGGCCTTTCCGTCGGTGAACCTAAAGATGTCATGAACCGTGTGCTCGAGTTTACGACTCCTCACCTTCCTGATGATAAACCGCGTTATTTAATGGGCGTAGGGTCGCCTGATTCTTTGATCGACGGTGCAATCAGGGGAATCGACATGTTTGACTGCGTACTGCCTACCCGGATCGCCCGTAACGGAACATTGATGACAAGTGAAGGGCGCCTGGTCGTAAAGAATGCCAAATACGCAAGGGACTTCAGGCCGATTGATGAGAACTGTGATTGCTATACATGTAAAAATTACAGCAGGGCTTATATCCGCCATCTTATCAAATGTGATGAAACCTTCGGGATACGCCTTACGACTTATCATAATCTTCATTTTCTGTTAAACTTAATGGAGCAGGTCAGACAAGCGATTCGTGAAGATCGACTGGGGGACTTCAGAGAAGAATTTTTCGAACAATACGGGTTTAACCGCCCGGATGCGAAAAACTTCTAAGCTAATAGTAACGTCAAACCCTTATATTGAAAGGAGGGAAATGGAATGGAAAGTTTAGGAACGATATTACCGTTGATCCTGATGTTCGTGCTTTTCTACTTCCTGCTTATTCGTCCGCAGCAAAAGCGTCAAAAAGCAGTGACGAAAATGCAGAGTGAACTTGCCAAAGGTGACAGAATCGTCACGATTGGAGGATTGCATGGAACAATCGATGCCATCGAGGAAGGCAAGGTTGTCATCCTGTGCGGTGACGGAAGCAGACTTACATATGATCGCAATGCGATCAGAGAAGTGGTCAATGTATAATGGTAAATGAAAAGGCAGGTCCGCATCTGTGTGCACAGTGGACCTGCCTTTTTTTCGTTAAGTCATGAAGATTTACTTGATGGCCCCCCGCTCAAATTGACCCCGAGGATGCCGCCCATCATCGCCGTCACGATATAACAGCCATGATAAACCAACTGTTCCATAGAAAAAAGGCTGTCGTACCCCAAATACTGGAACAAGAATACGACCAGAGTGTAAATCAGCCCGGTGGAACCGCCGAGCATCCACCCTTTCATCTTCCCTTTTCCCCCGGACATGAATCCGCCGATGAATAATGCTAAAAATGAGATGATCGTGACAAACAACGATATGGAACCTTCGGTCAGCTCGGTAAAACGAAGCATCAACGAAAATACTACACTTGCCACAACCGCTATTAGAAAAATGGTCAAAGTCCCGTAAAGTACGGCACCTCCGATTTTTTTCGCTTCGATGATCTTTCCTCCCCTTTCTTCTCTCTTAGTTAATTTTTCTACTAGTACAAGCATATTCTCAGGAAAACGAAAAAAGACTAGAAATTTTTTATGGTCAAGCCTCATAGACTTATGAATAACTCCCACTTCGGCAGAAGGAGCTTGATTATGTCACCAACTCTCGTTCTTATCGTCTTCATACTTGTCTACTTTTTATTGATAACCGAAAAATGGAACCGTGTCCTCGCTGCGATGGCAGGCGGCGCCGTCATGCTTTTAATCGGTGCTTTCCCTATCGAAAAAGCACTCTTCACGTATATAGACTGGAAAACGATCGCCCTGTTGTTTGCCATGATGTTTATCGTTACGATGACAAGTAAAACAGGCATTTTTGAGTATCTGGCGGTTCGGATGGCACAGCTTGTGAACGGGAACGGCCTCGCTCTGCTCGTTTTCTTCTCACTGCTTGCTGCAGCAGGTTCTGCCTTTCTGGCAAACGTAACGATTGCGATGCTGCTCGTCCCGATTTTATTTAAACTGACCAAATTACTGGATCTGCCGCCGATCCCTTATTTGATCATGACCATTCTCGCCTGCAACATTGGGGGGACGGCCACGCTTATCGGGGATCCACCTAATATGATGATCGGCCAGGCGGTGAAGCATTTTACGTTTAATGCCTTTTTGGAAAACCTGCTACCCGTGGTGTCGATCGTCTACGTCGTCACGTTATTGATCATGGGCGCGGTATACAGGGAACATATTCACGTCAAAGAAGATCGCAAGCTTCTTCTGAAAGGGGTCCAAGCAAAAGATTTCTTGAAAAAGAATAATGGTTTATTTCAATCGATTTCCGTTCTTCTGATGGTCCTTGCCGGTTTTTCACTGTACCCGATGTTCCATCTCGATGTGACAACTGTGGCGATTGCAGGTGCAGTACTGTTGATGCTGCTGCTTGAAAAGATCTATCCTCCTGAAAGTATTCTGAAAGAAGTGGAGTGGGGGACGTTATTCTTTTTTATTGGATTGTTTCTGCTCGTTGGTGGAATTGAGGAAGCGGGCTTCATCGATGAAGCTGCACGGGAGATCATCAGGGCGACTGACGGGGACATGCAGAAAACGTCATTTGCGATCCTGTGGGGGACCGGCATCCTTTCTGCAGTGGTCGATAATATTCCCTTTGTCGCAGCCATGATCCCGGTCATACAGGAATTCGGTGAATTCGGAATGGTGAATATGGATCCCGTCTGGTGGTCGCTTGCATTAGGGGCGTGTCTCGGCGGGAACGGAACCCTGCTGGGCTCTTCTTCAAACCTGGTCATCGCAGGACTTGCAGCCAAAGAAAATGTACATATCAAATTTTATCAATATCTTCTGATCGGGGTGCCCATAACGTTGATATCACTCGCTGTTTCTTCCGTTTACGTTTATTTTAAATATTTGCGGCCATTCATGGGAGGATAAAAATTCCTCCTATTATTTTTTTCCAAATGCCCATACTAACAGGTGAAATGTTTTTTAGGGGGGAAAAGTTGTGGAGGAATATGGAGTCATCATCATACGCACGCTTTTTCTTTATTTATTGATAACATTCATTTTTCGGATGATGGGCAAACGGGAAATCGGGGAATTGAGCATCCTGGACCTCGTAGTATTTATCATGATTGCGGAGATGGCAGTTCTCGCCATTGAAGAACCCGCGGATCCAATCATACATACCATACTTCCCATGGGCGTGATGGTATTGGTCCAATTTATTTCTGCGTGGTTTTCACTGCGCTCGAAATCATTCAGGGAAATGGTCGATGGAAAACCGACCGTACTGATCCATAATGGGAAGATAGATGAAAAAGCAATGAAAAAACAACGGTATAATTTTGACGATTTATTGCTCCAATTGCGGGAGAAGGATGTATTCAATCTGGCAGACGTAGAGTTTGCGGTTCTTGAACCGTCCGGCAGCCTGTCGGTATTAAAAAAAGAAAAAAAGTCTTCAGGCTCGCTGACACTCCCGCTCATCCTCGATGGCCAGGTACAGACGCCCCATCTCGACATGATGGGTAAAACAGCATTCTGGCTGCGGAAGGAGCTGCGGGAAAGAGGATACAGGGACCTCACAAAAATATCCTTTTGCAGCTTCCATAACGGGCAGTTTCACATTGATATGATCGATAATTGAGAAATCCCCTTTCTGAACATCAGAGTCAGAATGGGGATTTATTTGTTAAACAATTAATTTGCGGATAAAAGGGATCCTTGCCAAATCTTCCTTGATGATGAGCTTCAAGCCGATGGACAATCCGGTGTAAATGACCGTTGTGGAAATGACCCCGAACAAGAGCCTCCAAATGAGACCTTCGTCTGTAAAGAGAGCCAGGAATGAATAATGCCCCCAAAGCCCTGAAGCTGCCAGCACCAGGATGATTTTTGCATAATCCCTGAGATAGATCGTCATCGGGATATATTTTAGGATCGTCATGAAATGAAGCAGGGTGACAAGCATGAAACCTGTTACGATCCCAAGGGCTGCACCGTGGATGCCGAAAGCCGGCTGTGAGGCAAGAATGAAAATGACCGCTGTTTTCACAACAGCCCCGATAAGGCTGTTGATCATAGCGGCTCTGGCAAGATTCAAAGCCTGGAGCACCGCCTGCAGCGGCCCCTGATAATAATAAAACAGGAAGAACGGGGCCATGATCATAAGGAATGCAGCCCCGCTTTCACTGCCGTACATGATTTGCATAAGAGGTTTTGCGTAAATATAAAGAATGACGACTGAGATGCCGCCGGTAATCAGGCAAAATCGCAATGCCTGCTGAAGGCGGTGTTCAATCAGCGAATAGTTTTTATTAGAATTCGCTTCACTGATTGCCGGGACCAGTGATTGAGACAGGGACAATGTAACGAACGACGGCAGAAACAAGAGCGGCAGGGCGTAACCGGTAAGCGAACCGTACTGTTTGGTGGCAACAGATGCTGCAACCCCGGCTATTGCAAGGCTGTGAGCGACAACGATCGGTTCGAAAAACCAGGCGATCGATCCGATCATCCTGCTTCCCGTGGCAGGCAGGGCAACGCTCATTAATTCGCTGAACGTATGTCGGCCATCCTTGATGGATTTGAAAAAGTTCTTTCTTATTTTGAATTTTTTCCTGATCTTGAAGCTTGCAAACAAATAGAGAAGGGATGCCAGTTCACCAAGTACCGAAGCTGCCATCGCGGCAGCGGCTGCATACTCGATGCCGTACGGGAGGAATGTCTTGGTCAATACGGCAATGAATGTGATGCGGACGACCTGCTCGATGACTTGTGAAATAGCGGACGGTTTCATGTTCTGACGCCCCTGGAAATAACCCCTGATCACTGAGGAAATGGCCACGATCGGAATGATCGGTGCTATTGCCACCAGCGGATAATAAATACGTTCATCCGTAAACAGTGTTTCGGTTAAAAATGGGGCGAGCAATATAAGGGCAGGGGTGAAGATGACGGATAGGAGTAAAGTAGTGGACAGGGAAACGACCAATATTCTTTTGACCTTCCGGATATCCCCTTTTGCTTCTGCTTCTGCGACGTTTTTTGAAATGGCTACCGGGAGCCCGATCTGGGTCATGGTGATGACAAGGATCAGGGTTGGAAATGCCATCATGAACAGTCCCACGCCTTCTTCGCCGATGAATCTGGCGACGACGATCCGATTGACAAAACCCAATATCCTCGTAATAAAGGCGGCAGCCATCAAGATGATTGTGCCTTTAAGAAACTTTGACATAATATTCCCTGCCTTCTCAAAAATGGTATAATCGTATACAATAATGTATATGCAGACATGTGGACAAAGCATGACAAGTTGTACATAATTCTGGCTGATTGTGAACATTCAGCCCTAGGCGGTGACAAAGAATGAAGGCGAATCAGCATCCTTACGATCGTTTTTATGATTCATTGGAACCAGCACTTTCAAGTAAAGTGGAAGAGTTTGAGCTTTTGGGGTACGGCAGGGCCGACGTTGAAAGGCTATGGGCTTACTTGACTAAAAAGAAGTGGAAGAAGCCTGAAGTGAATGTGAAAACGTACCAGCTGGTCAGCGATGTCCTGACCGTCAAGCCGGGGGAATACATGAGCTTTGAAACGGTGGAGGCATACCGCTCCCCGAACTGGTTCGAGGAGGTCAATGAGGAAGAATTAAATGAACTGCTTCGTCCGGGAAAGAACAGGTGAATTGTCTGAAATTTAATTGACACGCTAATCATTGTAATAGATAATAAGGTTGGATTTATCGAGTATTTAAGCAGAAATAATTTTGGGTGTAAAACGGCAAGGAGGATTCATACATAATGGTAAAGCGCGGCCGAATAATCGCCTTCTTTTTACTTGTATTTTTACTTGCAGGTACAATGGGGGGAACAGCAAAGAACATCCTGGACAATATTAAATTGGGGTTGGACCTTCAAGGCGGGTTCGAAGTACTCTACGAAGTAAAGCCTCTGAAAGATGGACAGGAAATCACGAAGGAGACAGTTTCCAATACAGCAGATGCTTTGGACAAGCGTATCAATGTCCTGGGTGTCAGTGAACCGAATATACAAATCGAGGACGGAAACCGGATCCGTGTTCAACTAGCCGGTGTCGAGGATCAGAATCAGGCGAGGGAAATCCTTTCGACTGAGGCGAATCTTTCATTCCGGGACGTAAATGATAAGCTTCGTCTGGATGGGTCGGACCTTGTATCAGGTGCAGCTAAACAAACATTCGATGAGCAGAATAACCCGATCGTTTCATTGAAATTGAAAGATCGTGAAAAATTCTATCAATTGACGAAGGACATTTTGGGAATGGCCCCTCAAAATCAGCTGGTCATCTGGCTGGACTATGAAGAGGGAAAAGATTCTTATAAAGAAGAGGCGGGCAAACAGGACCCTAAATTCCTTTCCGCCCCAGCAGTAAGCAAACCGATCAACTCGGATGAAGTCATCATCGAGGGAAGCTTCACGGTGGAAGAAGCGCAAAACCTCGCTTCATTATTGAACGCAGGTGCCCTTCCGGTGAAACTGGATGAAGTGTATTCAACTTCCGTAGGTGCGCAATTCGGACAGCAGGCACTTGATAAGACGGTCCTTGCAGGAATCGTGGGCATCGCGATCATTTTCTTATTCATGATTGCGTACTACCGCTTCCCTGGATTGATCGCCACAATCACATTGTCCGTTTATCTTTATCTCGTATTGTTGATCTTTGATCTGATGAACGGGGTATTGACGCTTCCGGGAATCGCAGCGATAATCCTTGGGGTCGGTATGGCGGTGGATGCCAATATCATCACCTACGAACGGATCAAGGAAGAAATGAGAGTCGGGAAACCGATCCGCTCTGCATTCCAGGCTGGTAACAAATCATCATTCCTGACGATCCTGGATGCCAATGTGACGACGATCCTTGCAGCAACTGTACTGTTTGTGTACGGCACAAGCTCTGTAAAAGGCTTTGCCACCATGCTGATCGTCAGTATCCTGACAAGCTTCATCACGGCGGTTTGGGGCTCACGCCTGCTGCTCAGCCTGTGGGTCAACAGCAGGGTATTCAACAAGAAGCCGGGCTGGTTCGGGGTCAAACAAAGTGAAATCAAGGATCTTGCCGAAAATTATGATACGCTTGATCTGCCGACGAAATTTGATAAGTTTGATTTTGCGAAGAACCGAAAGAAATTCTTTGCTTTATCCGGGATATTACTGGCAGCAGGTATCATCGTACTGGCTATTTTCCGCTTGAATCTGGGAATTGATTTTGAAAGTGGATCGAGGATGCAGATCCTTGCCGATAAAAGCCTGAAAACAGAACAAGTGAAAAAAGAGCTGGAAGAAGTGAATCTCCCTTCTGATAATATCGTCATTTCCGGGGACGAACAAAACGTGGCAGTCGTCCGGTATACAGACGACTTGAATAAAAATCAGATTGCGAAGTTGAAAGATCACTTCAATAAACTGTATGGTGCAGAGCCAAGTATCAGCACCGTATCACCGGTAATCGGTAAAGAGCTTGCAAAGAATGCAATGAAAGCCGTAGCTATCGCCTCAATAGGAATCATCATCTACGTCACGTTCCGATTTGAGTGGAAAATGGGTGTGGCATCCGTACTTGCATTGGTGCATGATGCATTCTTTATCATCGCTTTCTTCAGTCTGACAAGACTTGAAGTGGATATCACATTCATTGCGGCAGTACTGACGATTGTCGGGTACTCAATCAATGATACGATCGTCACCTTCGACCGTATAAGGGAAAATCTTCATAAAAAACGCCGCCTTAAAACGGCTGAAGACATTGAAGACGTCGTGAATCAGAGTCTCCGTCAAACAATGGGCCGTTCTGTGAACACCGTCCTGACAGTGGTCATCGCAGTCATAGCCCTTCTTATCTTTGGAAGCGAATCGATCCTGAACTTCTCGATCGCATTGCTCGTCGGATTGATCGCAGGTACTTATTCTTCTGTATTCATCGCTGCTCAGTTGTGGCTGGTCATGAAGAAAAAGGAACTTAAGAAAAAAGGCACGATCAAAACGGTGAAAGAAAAGAAAAAGTGGTCGGATGAACCGCAAGTTTAATATCACCTAAAAAGATCCGGGGATAACAGTATCCCGGATCTTTTACTTTTGGGGGCTATGGTGAACTGTCGCGTTTTTTCATTGGTGTTGGGTTACAATAGAAACGAAAGAGGAAGGAGGAGGGAACTTCATGAATCCTGAAGATCGTTTTAAAAAAGCCGAATTTGCAGCCATGATCGGTATTGTGGGGAATATACTTCTTGCCATCATCAAATGGTGGGCGGGAGTGGCAGGCAACAGCCGGGCCCTGATCGCGGATGCCGTTCATTCTGCTTCAGATGTAGCGGGATCACTGGCGGTTTATATCGGTCTGCGCGCTGCCAAGCAGCCTCCGGACAGGGACCATCCTTATGGGCACGGGAAAGCGGAATCGATTGCAGCAATCATTGTGGCTGTTTTATTATTTCTGGTCGGCATCGAAATCGGAAAGTCGTCGATTGAATCTTTTTTTCACCCCTTATCACCACCGGGGATGATTGCGATATATGCCGTCATCTTTTCCATCATTGTGAAAGAAGCAATGTTTCAATATAAATATCGATTGGGTAAAAGGTTAAAGAGTGATGCTTTGATCGTGAATGCACACGAGCACCGTTCAGATGTATTCTCGTCCATTGCTGCACTTATAGGGATCGCAGCTTCCATTCTTGGAGGAAAACTCGGTATCCCGTGGCTGGTTTACGCCGATCCGGTGGCAGGGTTGTTTGTAGCACTTCTTGTGCTGAAAATGGCTTGGCATCTTGGAAAGGAATCCATACATAATACACTGGATCATGTCCTTCATGAAGAAGATATCGTTCCGTTCAGAAAGATTGTGGAAACTGTGCCGGAAGTCAAGGAAATTAACGAGCTCCATGCAAGGGAACACGGCCACTATGTCATCATCGATCTGAAAATCAGCGTCGATCCTTTCATGACAGTGGAAGAGGGACATCGTGTAGGAAAAGCCGTAAAGAAAAAGCTTCTGGAAGAATCGAATGTAAATGACGTATTTGTTCACATCAATCCATATAATCCAACAGAAGGGGATTCAGTGGATTCGGTGGATTTAATGTAGGGGAGGAATCAGGATGAAGTTTCAATGGACATTACTCTTGGGCATCATATTTGCGCTGATCGTGGCGGTATTTGCAGTCATCAATGTCGATCCGGTGACGGTCAATTATTTATTCGGCCAGGCTGAATGGCCGCTTATCCTGGTCATACTGGGCTCTGTGCTGATGGGAGGCATCATCATAGGTTCCGTCGGTCTATTTCGGTTGTATGTCGTGCAGCGTAAAGTCAAAACATTGGAAAAAGAGAACCTTATCTTAAAAGAACAAGCAGAAAATGGAAATGCAAAAAAGAAGGAAGAAACTTCCTTGAAGAAACAGGCTCCTGATTCAATCGGGGAAACAGGGGAATGACAAAAGCCAGCGGCAGCCGCCGCTGGTTTTTGTTTTGCTTTCCAAAGGGCGGGTGATTGAACAACCTCCTTCAATTTTGTATAATTAGTAAGGCTGAGGAGTGAACGTATGTTAAATTCTAAAACACGCTGGAAGATTGCAGAATCTGACCAGGACAAGATAGAGGAATTTCAAAGAGAATTAAAAATACCATCGCTTGTTGCGAAATTATTACTTAACCGGGACTTGACGACAGTGGAAGAAGCTCGGGATTTTTTATTTGATTCAGGTGACGGGTTCCATGACCCGTTTTTATTCAATGATATGAAAAAAACGGTCGACCGGATTCAACGGGCAGTAAATGATGGCGAAAGAATCCTTGTTTACGGGGATTATGATGCCGATGGAGTAAGCAGTACATCTGTCATGATGACGGTTCTGCGTGATATCGGGGCCGAGGTGGAATTCTATATCCCGAACCGCTTCAGTGAAGGATACGGACCGAATGAAGCAGCTTTCCGCTGGGCCGGTGATGAAGGATTCACATTGATCATCACGGTCGATACAGGGATTTCAGCTGTACATGAAGCGCAAATAGCCAAAGAAATCGGCATTGATCTGATCATTACGGATCACCATGAACCAGGACCTGCCCTGCCGGAGGCCTATTCCATCATCCATCCTAAAATCGAGGGTTCGGAATATCCTTTCCAAGAACTGGCAGGGGTGGGCGTCGCCTTTAAACTGGCGCATGCACTCTATGGGGAACTGCCCCACCATCTGCTGGACCTTGCTGCGATCGGCACGATCGCTGACTTAGTGCCGCTGAGAGGGGAAAACAGGGTGCTTGCAAAGCGGGGGATTTCAAAACTCCGCATAACGGAACGTAAAGGGATCAAGGCTTTGTGCAAAGCCGCGAATGCACATCAGCATGAAATGACCGAAGAATCGATCGGTTTCACCATTGCCCCCCGGATCAATGCAGTCGGCCGTTTGGGTGACGCAGATCCTGCAGTGGATCTTATGCTCACAGAAGATGAGGAAGAAGCAAAGGCGCTCGCAGAAGAGGTCGATGCGTTGAACAAGGAAAGACAATCCATTGTCAATACAATGACTCAGGAAGCAATCGAAATGGTGGAATACGATTCCCCCCTCGAAGACAACTCTGTACTCGTAATCGGTAAGGAAGGGTGGAATCCCGGGGTTGTCGGGATCGTGGCGTCAAGGTTGGTGGATAAATTTTATCGCCCTGTCATCGTATTGAGCTATGATTCAGAGAAAGGGCAGGCAAAGGGCTCGGCCCGCAGCATCGCAGGATTTGATTTATTTAACAGTTTATCGAAGTGCCGTGACATCCTCCCTCATTTCGGGGGACATCCGATGGCCGCGGGTATGACGCTTAAACTTGATGATGTACACGACCTTCGCAGCAGACTGAATGAAATTGCACGAAATGAACTGACTGAAGAAGACTTCATTCCTGTCACTGTCATGGATGCTGCTGTGAAAATGGAGGAAATTTCGATTGAATCGATTGAAAAACTCGGTCTTCTGGCTCCGTTTGGGATGCAGAACCCAAAACCTAAATGGGTCATCGAAAATGTTTCCATTGAACACTATAAGAAAATCGGTTCTAATCAAAATCATCTAAAAGTATTGCTCGGAAATGATTCTGCTAAATTGGATGGTGTCGGCTTCGGGCTTGGCGAACTGGCTGACCATATCACTCCATTTTCTGAAGCTTCCATCGTCGGCGAGCTGTCGATCAATGAGTGGAATAATCGAAAAAAACCGCAGATTTTCCTTCATGATATTAAGATAGAAGAGTGGCAGCTTTTTGACGTACGCGGAATCAGGCAGGTTGAAAAATGGGAGAAACAGGTGCCGGCTGAAAATAAAAAAATATTCTGTTTCCATTCCTCCACACTTGAGAAGCTGAATATGAAAGAGCGAGAGGATGTCCTTCTGATCGAAGATGAGGACGCACTCAGCGATATCTCGACAGCGGGTGCCAGTATCGTGTTTCTCGATATGCCATCATCTCAGGACTTCGTGAAGACAATAGTCGGAAAAGGCCGTCCACACCGCATTTACGCCCATTTCTTTCAGGATGAAGACCATTTCTTCAGTACGATGCCGACACGTGAGCATTTCAAATGGTATTATGCATTTCTATCCAAGCGCGGCTCTTTCGATCTGAAGAAGCATGGAGATGATCTTGCCAAGTATAAAGGATGGTCCAAAGAAACAATAGATTTCATGTCGCAGGTGTTTTTTGAATTGAAGTTTGTTACAATAGACAATGGATTTATTTCTCTTAATCCTGTAAAAACCAAGAAAGACTTATCAGAGTCCCCGGCATATCAGAAGAAACAGCAGCAATATGAACTTGAAAATGAGTTGTTATATTCTTCTTACAGTGAGCTGAAGGCTTGGTTTAATGAAAGGATAAAAGAGTCCGTTACATTTGAGGAGGAAGTAGAAGCATGGACTTAAAACAATACGTTACAATTGTTGAAAACTGGCCGAAAGAAGGAATCAAATTCAAAGACATCACCACCCTGATGGACAATGGTAATGCTTATAGATATGCTACAGATCAAATTGTAGAATATGCAAAAGAAAAAGGAATCGACCTGATCGTCGGACCGGAAGCAAGGGGCTTCATCATCGGCTGCCCTGTAGCTTACGCACTCGGCGTAGGTTTTGCACCGGTGCGTAAACCGGGGAAACTGCCTCGTGAAACGATCAAGAAAGAGTACGGGTTGGAATACGGAAAAGATGCACTCACAATCCATAAAGATGCAATCAAACCCGGTCAGCGCGTTCTCATCACAGATGACCTGCTTGCAACCGGCGGCACAATCGAAGCCACCATCAAGCTTGTGGAAGAACTGGGCGGAATCGTCGCAGGCTGTGCATTCCTCATCGAACTCACATACCTGGATGGCCGTGACAAACTAGAAGGATACGAAGTCCTTACATTAATGCAATACTAATCATCTAAAAACTATCGTCACCGTCAATACTATACACATAATCAAAGGGACTGGCATCACAAATGTCAGTTCTTTTTTATATAAGTAAAAGATAGTTTCAAAATTTTAAACCGGAAAGGATAATCCACGTGCCTCCTGTGTGATATATCTAAATAGATTAACTCACATTCCGAGTTAGTGGATCAGGCCTTTATACGGAAAGATAAAATGTGAAAACCCACGAATATCAGAGTGCTAACCGCAGTAGGATTTTTGCCTTCGTGCCGTGTTCTTACCTTCTGTTCCATCAAATAAAAAAGGAGGATAAAGACAAAAGAATATAAGTTACAATCTATTTTTTCAGGATGGAAGTGTGTAAACTTATCCATATTCAAAACCGATTCCAGCGGTTGATTGGAGTGCAAAACGTAGACTCCTGCGGGAAAAGCGTGTTAGGTGAGACCCCGCAGGAGCATCGCGACGAGGAGGCTCACCAACCGCCCGCGGAAAGCGGAGTTTTGCACGGAAATCAATAGCGGTGATGAATGTAATCTAATAAGTCGAGAAACCAAAAAGAGCTTTTCTAATTAAGGTTGCCTAAAAACATAATCAAAATCTGTTTCTTGAAAGTTTCGTTCATATCAGGAGGCTCAAGAGCTACCCGCGGAAAGCGTAGTCTTCCACGGAAATCAAAAGCGGTATTAGAAGAACTTTATATAATTATATTGTTGATTAATATTCGACATAATCCGACAAAAATAGAGGGGATCTGAGAATTTAACCTTAAACCCTTTACAGAACCATGTTTTTTTTTGATAATAGTAACAATCATTAAATTTGAAACAGCACTGAAAATCTTTAAATACAAAGGTGATTTTGATCATGTCCAAAGATCAAGTACTAACCCCTGAACAGGTTATCGATAGAACAAAAGAATATCTGAATGATGAGCACGTGCTAATGGTACAGAAAGCATACGAATTTGCCAAAGAAGCTCATAAGGAACAATACCGCAAATCCGGCGAACCCTATATCATCCATCCCATTCAAGTCGCAGGCATCCTTGCAGACCTTGAGATGGATCCATCGACTGTCGCAGCCGGGTTTCTTCATGATGTGGTTGAGGATACCGACATCTCCCTGGAAGAAATCGAAGAAGCATTCAATGGAGAAGTCGCCATGCTCGTGGACGGGGTTACCAAGCTGGGTAAGATCAAATACAAGTCAAAAGAAGAACAGCAGGCTGAAAATCACCGGAAAATGTTTGTGGCGATGGCCCAGGATATCAGAGTCATCCTGATCAAGCTTGCAGACCGCCTGCATAATATGAGAACGCTGAAGCATCTGCCTCAGGAAAAGCAGAGAAGGATCGCAAATGAGACCCTGGAAATCTTCGCACCCCTTGCCCACCGGCTCGGGATCTCGAAAATAAAATGGGAGCTCGAGGATACGTCGCTGAGATATCTTAACCCGCAGCAATACTACCGGATCGTCAATCTGATGAAGAAAAAGCGTGCCGAGCGTGAAGAATACTTGGATGACGTTGTTAATGAAGTCAAAGACCGGATGGGGGATGTGCAGATCGAAGCGGAAATTTCCGGACGTCCCAAGCATATATACAGCATTTATCGGAAGATGGCCCTTCAGAATAAACAGTTCAATGAAATTTACGATCTGCTTGCCGTCAGGATCGTAGTTGACAGCATAAAGGATTGTTACGCTGTGCTCGGCATCATCCATACATGCTGGAAGCCGATGCCCGGCAGATTCAAGGATTATATCGCCATGCCGAAACCGAATATGTACCAATCCCTTCATACGACTGTAATAGGGCCAAAGGGCGACCCTCTCGAAGTGCAGATCAGAACGCTTGAAATGCATCAGATCGCTGAATACGGTGTAGCTGCCCACTGGGCTTATAAAGAAGGTAAAAATGTGGACGATAAAGTTTCCTTTGAAAAGAAACTTTCGTGGTTCAGGGAAATCCTTGAATTCCAGAATGAATCAGCCAATGCTGAAGAATTCATGGAGTCTCTTAAAATCGACCTTTTTTCTGATATGGTGTTCGTCTTCACTCCTAAAGGAGATGTACTTGAATTACCGTCCGGATCAGTTCCAATCGATTTTTCCTACCGCATTCATTCAGAAATCGGCAACAAGACGATCGGTGCCAAGGTGAACGGGAAGATGGTCACCCTCGACTACAAGCTGAAGACGGGTGACATCGTTGAAATCCTTACCTCCAAACACTCCTATGGCCCGAGTCAGGACTGGCTGAAGCTTGCACAGACATCCCAGGCCAAAAATAAGATCAAGCAATTCTTCAAGAAGCAGCGGAGAGAAGAAAACATTGAAAAAGGCCGGGACCTTGTAGAAAAAGAAATCAAGAATCAGGATTTCGATGTAAAAGAAATATTGACCTCTGAGAATATCAAGCGAGTTTTCGAGAAGTTTAATTTCTCGAATGAAGATGATATGTATGCAGCAGTCGGCTACAACGGTATCACTGCCGCTCAGATTGCCAATCGTCTGACAGAGAAGGACCGCAGGAAACGCGAACAGGAAGATAAACTCGAAGAAACAATGAAGGAATTGAGCGCCCAGCCCCCTAAAAAGAAAAAGGATGCAGGGGTCCAGGTCAAAGGAATCGATAACCTGCTCATCAGATTATCCAGATGCTGCAGCCCGGTACCGGGGGATGAGATCGTCGGCTTCATTACAAAAGGCCGCGGTGTTTCCGTACACAGGGCGGATTGTACAAATGTCCAGACCGAGGAAGTTGAACAGCGCCTCATTCCGGTATCATGGGAAGGCGACGGCCAGGACCGTAAGGAGTACAATGTCGATATCGAGATTTCAGGTTATGACAGAAGGGGTCTCCTGAACGAAGTACTTCAGGTGGTCAATGAAACGAAGACGAATATCACTGCCGTCAGCGGCAGGTCTGACAGAAATAAAATGGCAACTATCAATATGTCCATTTCAATACAGAATATTTCCCATCTTCACAGGGTAGTGGAGAGGATCAAACAAATTTCAGATGTGTATGCTGTACGCAGAATCATGAACTAGGAGGTTTCGAGCATGAAAGTCGTCCTGCAGAGAAGCAAAGAAGCCTCTGTGACTGTCGGCGGAGAAGTGGCCGGGCAGATCGAAAAGGGATTTGTCCTCCTGGTAGGAATCACCCACGGTGATACGGAAGAAGACGCCCGCTATTTAGCAGATAAAATAGTGAATCTGAGGGTGTTCGAGGATGAATCCGGAAAGATGAATCACTCCTTGCTGGATGTTGAGGGGGAGATCCTTTCCATTTCACAATTCACATTATACGGGGACTGCCGTAAAGGCAGAAGGCCGAACTTCATGGAAGCGGCAAAACCCGATCATGCCCTCCCGCTTTATGAATATTTCAACAAAGTGCTGAAAGAAAACGATGTAAAGGTCGAAACCGGGGTTTTCGGTGAAATGATGGATGTAAAGCTGACGAACGACGGCCCCGTCACGCTTATTCTGGAAAGTAAATAAACAAAAAAAGCTGCTTCCCATGCAATTGGGAGGCAGCTTTTTTGCTGTAAATTCAATCAGAAAAATAGTCATTCAAACCATGGTAAATCGCTGTCGCAGCCAGGTCCTGAAAAGATCCGGAAGTCATATTGGCTTCTTCGGCTGGATTGCTTAGGAACCCTAATTCCAATAATACAGCGGCCTGTTTGTTTTCGCGTATGACATGGTAATCGCCGATTCGGACGCCGCGGTCCCTGGAAGGCAGACGGCTTGCCAGGCTTTCATGCACATCATAAGCAAGTTCTTCCTGATAGCCCTTATTATAATAAGTCGTATGACCGGCAATGCTGCCATCATTGATACTGTCAAAATGGATAGAGATGAACGCATCAGCATCATAATAATGGGACAGAGAGACTCGGGAAGGAAGTGACACATATTCATCACTTTTCCTTGTAATGACGACTTCTGCACCCGCTTGATCCAGCTTATCGGCAAGAAGCTTGCCTGTCTTCATCGTTATCAGTTTTTCAAGTGTCCCCCTGGTACCGATCGTCCCGCTGTCACGCCCGCCGTGACCAGGGTCGATCACGATGAGCTTCCCGCTGATCCCTCCGCTTGATTTTCTGGGTGGGGAGGTCTCTTCTCCGCTGGCTGTTCGTAATGAAACGATCCATCCTGCCACAAAAGCAGCGCTGCCATCATCTAATCGGATTTCATACCAGTCACCTGACTTGCCTGTTACAGTGAACGTTTCTCCACTGTCCGCCCGTTTGACTACCCGGGACTGAACATCGGCACTGCTCCTGATATTTGTTCCGTCATGAAGGATGGTCAATTCTTCAAAGTTTCCCTGAGCAGGGGAAGTGGATTCCTTCTTTACACTTTCACCGGTTGCTTCTGCAAACCAGCTGGCTATCCAGCCTGAACTGCCGTCAGCAAACTGGATCTCATACCAATTATTTTTTTCATTCAGGATGGCATATTGCTCACCTTCATTTACCTTGCCTGCGATTTCCCCGTTCAAGGAAGGTTCACTTCTTACGTTCAGGGAGTTTGCGCTGATTGTGGCAAAGGAGTTGGCAGAAGAAGGGGAAACGGACTCCTCTGTTTCATCTGATTCTCCTGTAAGGGTGACATAATCCTCATGGACCCACCCCTCTGCATTGCCGGACTGCACAGACAGCCATCTGCCGTCTGCTTTCGATACTGTCACTTCGTCGCCTTTATTCAGGACTGTGACGACAGAATCGGAAGTGCTCGGCCCTTTGCGTAACCGAAGACCATTCGTATTAACGGTCCCCTGCTGTCCGGGTTCATCCAACGACTCTCCAGTTTCACGGATGACAAGCCAGTTGGCGACCCATCCATCCCCGCTTCCGGTCGTAATCTTGTACCAGTCGCCTTTCGTCTCGACAATGCTGAACTCTTGATTCCTATGTACTTGAGTCAAGACTGGATAACTGAGGCCGGGCCCTGTACGGACATTAAGCGTCGCAGTCCCGATTGATACCTCTCCTCCAACTGCTTGAACTTCTGCTGGCAGCTGGATGGGGATTGTCAATAATAAAACAAGGATGATTGCTGTAATTCTTTTAATTTTTTTCACCGCCTTCTGTTGATTTTCCTTACTCACTTTTTATCGGAGTCTGCAAAGGAACTTTTATTGCACCCCGATAAAAAAATGCCATTACCGTTTTAATACGATAAAAAAATTAAAATTCCTTCAAAGCGAAAGAAAATTGGGTATTTGGAAATGATAGTAGATATGAATAGGTGAAAGGATGGTCTGCATGAGGTCGAGTGATAAACATTTTATGAGTTCAAACAGTGAGAACCAGTTATTCGGTTTGGATTTTCATCATTTTGTAGAACGGGAGAAAGATGCGGTCAATGTCGAACTTGCATCTGAATTCGGGCTTTCATTGAGGGAAGTTAAGTTATTGAAAAAGAAAATGGAAAGGTCCTGATAAATATTTTTGTTCATCCTCTTGACATGAACTTATGCCATACGTATCATTATAGAAATAAAATAACATTTTATAAAACCGATGATCGAGAATAGTAACTGAGAGAACCACTTGGATAAGAGAGGAAATGCCGCGGCTGAAAGCATTCTGCAAAGTGCCTTAGTGAATGAACACTCGGGAAGGTTTCGCTCTGAACGTCTACTAGTAGGAGATGAACGTACCAGGCGTTAACTGGCTCAAGTGGAGGTCTTTTCAGGCCTCAATTAGGGTGGCACCACGGGATAACAGCTCTCGTCCCTTGTTATTTATGACAAGGGATCGAGGGCTTTTTTTATTTACATAAATTAGTTTGTTCTAAGGAGGAATTCAACGTGTCCATTCAAATACCTAGAGGTACCCAGGATATATTGCCCGGGGATGTGGAGAAGTGGCAGTATGTAGAGGAAACGGCAAAAAAACTATGCCATGCCTATCAATATAAAGAAATCCGCACACCGATCTTTGAATCAAGCGAATTATTTACAAGGGGTGTCGGTGATACAACGGATATCGTTCAGAAGGAAATGTATATGTTTGAAGACAGGGGAGGAAGAAGCCTTGCACTCCGTCCTGAAGGTACGGCATCAGTAGTGAGGTCGTTTGTGGGCAATAAGATGTACGGGAATCCGGGTCAGCCTGTGAAACTGTACTATTCCGGCCCGATGTTCAGGTATGAGCGTCCGCAGGCAGGCCGCTACCGCCAGTTCGTTCAATTCGGTGTCGAAGCACTCGGGAGTGAAGATCCGGCAATCGATGCGGAAGTGCTCTCGCTTGCAATGAGCATCTATAAGGAATTGGGATTGAAACAGTTGAAGCTGGTCATCAACAGTCTAGGGGATTCCGGAAGCAGGAATGCACACAGGGAAGCTCTCATCAACCACTTTAAGCCAAGGATCGATGAATTCTGCGGCGATTGTCAAAACCGTTTGGAGAAAAATCCATTGAGGATATTGGATTGCAAAAAAGACCGTGACCATGAATTGATGGCAACGGCTCCGTCCATCCTCGAATACTTAAATGATGAGTCAAGGGACTATTTTGAAAAAGTCCAGCGTTATCTTAAAGATATGGACGTAGAATTCGAAGTGGATCCAACGCTCGTAAGGGGACTCGACTACTATAATCACACAGCATTCGAAATCATGAGCAATGCGGAGGGCTTCGGGGCGATCACGACGCTTTGCGGAGGCGGACGCTATAACGGTCTTGTCGAAGAAATCGGCGGCCCTGAAACGCCTGGAATCGGTTTTGCATTCAGTATTGAAAGACTGCTTGCAGCACTGGAGGCTGAAGGAGTCGGCCTGCCAATCAATGAGGGAATCGATCTGTTCATCGTTGCGCTTGGCGAAGAAGCCAAGGATTATGCTGTAAAGCTTCTTCACACTGTAAGAAAAGAAGGTATTTCTTCCGAGAAGGATTATCTTGACCGGAAGCTGAAAGCCCAGTTCAAAGCGGCGGACAGAAGCCAGGCCAAATATGTGGCAGTGATCGGCGACGATGAGCTGAAAGAAAATAAAATCAATCTGAAAGACATGACAACCGGGGAGCAGGAAGAAATCGCCCTTGAACAGTTTGTTGAAACGGTTAAAGGAAAATTATCCTAAATAAATGCAGGAATTCATCAAGGAGGAGAACAAAATGTCAAAAAGAACAGCATACTGCGGTGAAATAACAGAAGAATTCATTGGCAAAAAAGTGACAATCAAGGGATGGGTCCAGAAAAGAAGGGACCTCGGCGGATTGATTTTCATTGACCTCAGGGACAGGGAAGGAATCGTACAGGCTGTATTCAATCCAGATCACTCGGCAGAAGCGCTGAATCTTGCCGAGAAGATCCGGAATGAATATGTGCTGAGCATTACCGGTACGGTTGTCGAAAGAGGGGAAGGTACGGTCAACCCCAACCTGAAGACAGGGAAAGTAGAAATCCAGGTTGATAAAGTGGACATCATCAATGAAGCAAAGACGCCTCCATTCATGATTGACGACCAAATGGAAGTGTCCGAAGATGTCCGTCTGAAATACCGTTATATCGACCTTCGCCGTTCTGTCATGGCTGATACATTTAAAATGCGACACAATGTGACGTCTTCTTTCCGCTCATTCTTGAACGACAATGGATTCCTGGATGTCGAAACGCCGATCTTGACAAAGAGCACTCCAGAAGGGGCACGTGATTATTTGGTGCCGAGCCGCGTGCATCCCGGTGAATTCTACGCGCTGCCGCAATCCCCTCAGATTTTCAAGCAGCTGCTGATGGTTTCAGGCTTTGACCGTTATTATCAGATTGCACGCTGTTTCCGTGATGAGGATCTCCGCGCAGACCGCCAGCCGGAATTCACCCAGATCGATATGGAAATGAGCTTCATGGACAAAGAGGAAATCATGGCGCTTGTCGAAGATATGATGAAAAAGCTCATGAATGATGCTAAGGGCTTGACGGTCGAAACACCGTTCCCGCGCATGACTTACGATGATGCCATGAATCGTTATGGTTCGGATAAACCTGATACCCGCTTTGCGATGGAGCTTGTCGACGTGTCTGAAATCGTGAAGGATTCAGGATTCAAAGTCTTCTCTGGAGCAGTCGGTTCAGGCGGTCAGGTGAAACTGATTAATGTCAAAGGGGCTGCTTCAAAGTATTCCCGTAAAGATATTGACGGATTGACTGAATTCGTTGCACGTTATGGAGCGAAGGGACTTGCCTGGCTGAAGGTTGAGGAGGAAGGTTTGAAAGGGCCAATTTCAAAATTCGTTTCAGAAGAAGATGCATCCCAAATCTCTGCTGCTTCGGAGGCTGAAACGGGTGACCTGCTTCTATTCGTGGCAGATAAAAAATCTGTTGTAGCAGATGCATTGGGAGCCCTTCGCTTGAAATTAGGAAAAGAACTTGAATTGATTGATGAGAGTAAATTCAATTTCCTTTGGGTGACAGACTGGCCGCTTCTTGAATTCGATGAGGAAGAAAATCGTTACTATGCAGCGCATCACCCGTTTACGATGCCTGTGCGCGAAGACCTTGAAAAATTCGATTCAAATCCTGCCGATGTCCGTGCAGAAGCATATGACCTTGTGTTGAATGGATATGAACTCGGGGGAGGATCCCTGCGTATCTACGAACGCGACATCCAGGAGAAGATGTTCAAAGTACTTGGATTCTCAAAAGAAGAAGCCCAGGAGCAGTTCGGATTCTTGTTGGAAGCATTTGAATACGGGACGCCTCCTCACGGCGGGATCGCACTCGGCCTCGATCGTCTGGTCATGCTACTTGCAGGACGCACCAACTTGCGCGATACCATCGCCTTCCCTAAGACGGCAAGCGCAAGCTGCATGCTGACGGAAGCGCCGGGCGGAGTCAGTGAAGCTCAATTGAAGGAACTATCATTATCACTTGATTTGAAGAATGAGTAAAAGTTCCTAAGGGCCATTCATTGAAAATTCAAACTTCTTATGATATGATTTAAACAATCAAACGAGTCCTGATGTGTACGACGTTAACCCTGATAGTTTTGACCGAACAATTAAAACTTTGGGAGCTTGTCGTTTCTGTTACGCGTTCATGCCTCTTTCAGTGGACTTACAACTAACAGAGCAAAGCACCCACCTGCCGAGAGCGGGTTCAAAACGAAGGAATCGCAGCGACGGCACAATTGGGACTCGTTTACTTCAATTGAAATGAAACATTATTTGATATAAAACCAGGCTGAAGCATTGCCTGGTTTTTTTATGTGCCCAATTGAAAGAGAAAGGTAATAATGAGAATGATGGCGGTATAGTTAGGATAGATGGGGATTTATAGTACATTCGACTTTTTAAGTTGACTCCAGCGGTTGATTGGAGTGCAAGACGAAGACTCCTATCAGAAAAGCGGAAGGGCTTTGAAGAGAGGCGTGTGGCATAAGACGAATCGGCCGTGAAGGCTCTTGGTCGGTTTGGCTTATGACATGTGCCTCTAAGCCCTGTAGCTGGACAGTTACCTTGGAATTAGTTTAGAGGCTCACGGGCTGCCCGCGGAAAGCGAAGTCTTGCACGGAAATCAAAAGCGGAAATAGAAGACAAAGCTCAGAAAAGTTTTCAAGTTGATTTTCCCCCTGCTATCCTTTATTCTAATTCAGTATAAACCTAGTCGAATACTTATAACGGAGTTGATCGAATGCTACACCAGTTTTCCAGAAATGAACTAGCGATCGGAAAGGAAGGACTCGATATCCTCAAGAACAGCACCGTTGCCGTTCTTGGAATCGGCGGAGTGGGCTCTTTTGCAGCAGAAGCATTGGCGCGTTCCGGTGTCGGCCGCCTCGTGCTCGTGGATAAAGACGATGTTGATATCACAAATGTAAACCGCCAGATTCATGCACTCCTTTCAACTGTAGGAAAGCCAAAAGCCGATCTCATGCGCGATCGCATCAAAGATATTAACCCGGAATGTGAAGTCATCTCATTGAAGATGTTCTATACAGAAGAAACATATGAAGAGTTCTTCAGCCATGGCTTGGACTTTGTGATTGATTCTTCCGATACGATCGTATACAAAATCCATCTTATGAAAGAATGCTTGAAAAGGGATATTCCGTTAATTTCAAGTATGGGTGCGGCAAATAAAACAGATCCGACCCGCTTCCAGATTGCCGATATCAGTAAAACGCATACGGACCCGATTGCGAAAGTCGTTCGTACACGTTTGAAGAAAGAAGGAATCAAAAAGGGTGTGCCTGTCGTATTCTCTGATGAAAGTCCGATTGTCATCCGTGAAGACATACGGAAGGAAGTCGGGAAAGACGATGCCAAGATCAGGAAGGCACAGATGCCGCCTTCTTCAAATGCTTTTGTTCCATCTGTGGCAGGATTGATCCAGGCAAGTTACGTTGTGAATCAGCTATTGAAAGATATCGAAATCAAACGAGTGAAAGATAAATAAGAGAAAAGAAGTTTGGACAAAATTAAAATCCAATGTATTAAGACGAACATTTTAGAGTGAACTATAAACAACGCTAATGATTTCCGTGCAAGACTACGCTTTCCGCGGGTGACCCGTGAGTCTCCAGACAGATTCCCGAGGGATTAACTGTCCAGCTACAGGGCTTAGAGACACATGTCATAAGCCAAACCGTCCAAGAAGGCAAAAACCCGCCTTCGTGGCCGATTCGTCTTATGCCACACGTTTCTCTTCAAAGCCCTTCCGCTTTCCTGATAGGAGTCTTCGTCTTGCACTCCAATCAACCGCTGAATGAGCTATGCCATAAAAGTACAATGAACAAATTAAAAACCCGAACTAATTTGCCTCATCGCATTCAAATTAGTTCGGGTTTTTAATTTGTCTAAATCACTTTTGTCCATGTAGGAGCTTCAATGGATGACGGGTTTGGATGAAGCCTCATTGTAATGCTCCGCTTCTTTAAGGATTGAGAGCAGCTGCTGCAGCTTCTTTTGTTTTTTCAGGAGACTCTCATATCTGACCTTCAACTCTTTCTGAGCATAAAGGAGCTCCTTCTTTTCTTTCTGCAGCCTATCATTTTCCCCGGCTAGGGAATCAGGCTGCTGTATGTTTTTCAGGCATTGGATACAATCCTGCAGGGTAAGGGGAGAATCGTCTGTTACCGGTGCTTTCTTTTTCCTGATTGAATAATAGTGATGCGAACAAGTCGCCGTGGTGCGGTTTATTTTTGCAGCGACTTCCTGGAACGCCGCTTTCTTTGCAAGTCCCTTTCCCAAAAAAGAATCCACTGTTTCAATTAACAGTTTTTCCTCGGAATCTGTCCAGCCTCTCCTTGAAGAATTCATGATATTCCTCCCTGTATATGCTTTTTTATAGCTTTACACAACCCATAAAATTAATGAACCCATTTTATGTAAAAGGGATTGACTTTCAAATGTGTCATAGTGTACTATCTAACTAGAACACTAAAAACACTTTAGGGAGAGTCGGATATGAGCGCATTTAAAGGACTTCTTTGGAAGGATTTTAAAACATCGAAAATATGGTTTTACGGCTGGATCGCCATTATCTTATTCATTTATGCATTGGGGCTGATACTTGGCAGGGTGACAGGCGAACCGACTGTTGTGGTTGTGTTTGTCATTATGCTCGGGATTTTCCATCTTGCCGTCATGCCGGTCATTTTATTCTCGATGCTTAGAGTGGAAGGAAAGACTCAGCTTTGGCTGCACAGTCCGCAAAGCGGTTTTAAACTGATCCTTCCCAAATTGATCATTGCTTTCATTTATTCAATCGCTTCTTTTTTACTGGTTGATATTCTGGGGGTCATCAGCCTTGCAGGCCTGCCGGATACAGTGAACTTCTTTTCCTATTGGCCATTTAAAGAAGGGATCTTATTCAATCTTGGGATCACAGCTGCAGCTATTAATTTTTCCATCTGGATATTCTTCTTTTGGACATTTTATTACGCACTCGGTAAATTCCCGGCCATCAAAAACATAAGATGGCTGTTCATATTGGGGTTTATCATTATCTATCAAAGCATAACAGCGATGTTGATGAGCTTCGGGTGGGTGCAAAAGCTTTTTGAAGCGTGGACAATCGATGTACCTGCAGGCTTTGCTTTTTCAGTAGGGCAGAAAAATGCCGATGCCGGGTTTTACAGTGAAATCATCCCGTTTCCAATCCTTCCCTTCGCGTTTGAAGGGCTTGTCATGGTCACTTTGTTCATCATTTCCTGCTGGTTATTAGACCGTAAAGTCGAGGTGTAAGGTATGACAGAAGAATATACAGCATCAAAGCCGATATACGTGCAAATAGCAGACCGCATCATCCGGGAAATCGTCAGAAAAGAGTTGCATCCGGGAGATAAGCTTCCCTCCGTCAGGGAGATGGCGATTCAGTCAGGGGTAAATCCGAATACCATTCAAAGAACGTACAGTGAATTAGAAAGGATGGACATTGTGGAGACAAGGAGAGGACAGGGGACGTTTGTGACGGAAAACGAGGAGATTCTATCGGTGCTGAACGAGAAAGTTCAAAAAGAAGTGGTGGAGCAATTCATCCGCAATATGAAAGAACTCGGTCTATCACAGAAGCAAATGATCGAAAGCCTTGAAAAGTATGGGGAGGGGGAATAGACGTGATTCGGTTTCAAGAGGTGACAAAAAAATATGGTCATGGGACGGCACTTGAAAACACCACCCTTCAGTTTGAGAAAGGGAAAATATACGGATTGCTGGGTCCTAACGGCAGTGGTAAATCAACCACTCTGAAGATGATAGCGGGTCTTGTGATTCCGACCAGCGGAATCGTAACCGTGAGCGGAGGGGCAGTAACCAGGAAGATTGCGGATAAAGTCGCTTATTTGACAGAGCTTGATATGTTCTACGAAGCGTTCACCGTTGATGGAATGATCTCCTTCTATGCTTCTCAGTTCAAAGATTTTGATAGGAAGAAAGCATATGAGCTGTCAGATTTCATGGATCTAGATAAAAATAAAAAAATTAAACATTTATCAAAGGGAAATCGTGGAAGATTGAAACTTATCCTGACCCTGTCCCGTAATACAGATGTGCTTCTACTGGATGAACCGTTTTCGGGCCTTGATCCGATGGTCAGGGATTCGATCGTGAAGAGTCTCATCTCATACATCGACTTTGGCAATCAGACGGTCATCATCGCCACGCATGAGATCGATGAAATCGAAGCGATCCTCGATGAAGCCTATATCATCCACAATGGCAGGATCGAAGGTCATTGCGACGTGGAGAAGCTGAGGGAAGAAGAAGGATTATCAGTGCTGCAATGGTTGAAAAAAACGACTGCTGAAGGGAGTAGAGAAGAATGAATACGATTGTGAAGTTACAAAACGTTTCAAAAGTTATTAAGGGAAAAAAGATCATAGATGACCTTTCTTTTGATGTGTATGAGGGAGAAGTTTTTGGATTCCTGGGACCGAATGGAGCCGGGAAAACAACCACAATCAGAATGATTGTAGGACTCATGAGCATATCGCAGGGGGATGTTCTGATCTCCGGTAAAAGCATCAAGAAGGACTTCGAAGGGGCAATTTCATCTGTAGGGGCCATCGTAGAGAATCCGGAACTTTATAAGTTCATGTCAGGATACAAAAATCTGCAGCATTTCGCGCGGATGCAGAAAGGGATAACGGAAGAAAGAATCAAGGAAGTGGTTGAACTGGTCGGCTTGACCGATCGGATCCAAGATAAAGTCAAGACATATTCCCTTGGGATGAGACAGCGGCTCGGCCTCGCGCAGTGCCTGCTTCACAGACCAAAAATCCTGATACTGGATGAACCGACGAATGGATTGGATCCTGCCGGTATCCGTGAAATCCGGGCCTATATCCGGAAGCTGGCACAGGAAGAAGGCATGGCTGTCATCGTATCCAGTCATCTCCTCTCCGAAATGGAGATGATGTGTGACCGCATCGGGATCATTCAAAAAGGAAAGCTTGTGGACGTGCAGACAGTGCGGGATTTTGTGGACGGGAAGGAACTTGTCTATCAGTTTGAAGTGAATGATGAAGAAAAGGCACGATCGGTCATGAAGACCTTTAATCCTTCACTTGTGTTCGAAATGAAAAACAAGAAACTGCAAACGGGGATCACAAAGGAACAGGTGCCTCAGCTGGTCAAGGCATTCGTTGAACACGGCGTAGAAATATACAGCGTCATGCAGGTAGCGAAGTCACTAGAGGACAGATTCCTTGAAATCACGAATGAGAAGGGAGAAGTCTTGCATGCTTAATTTGATCAAGAACGAATGGATGAAAATCTTCAAGCGGGTCGGCACCTGGGTCATGCTCGGTATATTGATTTTGATAATCGGGGTGGTCGGAGCATTCACGAAATATGAAGATTCAAAAGTGAAAGAAACGGATAACTGGAAGCAGGAGCTCACCGCCCAGGTGGAAGGTGATAAGCAGGTTCTATCCGAAAACGGCATGGATAATTACAGCAAAGGTATGTTCGAAAAAAATATTGCCATCAACGAGTATAGAATCAAAAACGATATTGAACCCAATACAAAAGAAACGGTTTGGACATTTGTTGAAACAAATGGATTCGCAGTGACGCTCGTCGGACTGTTTGCAATCATCGTTGCCGCGGGCATTGTGGCAAGTGAATTCTCCTGGGGAACAATCAAGCTGTTGTTGATCCGCCCTATCTCACGGACAAAGATATTACTCTCAAAATATATTACGGTCATCCTGTACGGAGTGACGATGCTGGCTATTCTTTTCGCCGTCTCCTTCCTGATCGGTTTGATCCTGTTCGGAGGCACGGGCCAATCGGTTCATCTGGCGTATATCGACGGGGAAGTAGTCGAGCAGAATATGGTTGGTTACTTAATTAAGACATATCTTCTGAAATCGATTGATGTAACAATGATGGCAACGATGGCTTTCATGATTTCGACAGTATTCAGAAGTTCTTCCCTTGCCATCGGTCTATCACTATTCCTGTTATTCATGGGATCTAATGCGACAGGGTTATTGGCAATGAAATTCGACTGGGCGAAATACAGCCTGTTCGCCAACACCGATTTGACCCAATACACCGGTTTCAGTCAGCCGATGGTAAAGGGGATGACGATGGGCTTCTCGATCACTATGCTGCTGATCTATTTTGCCATTTTCCAGCTCCTTGCATTCCTTGTGTTCAGGAAGCGGGATGTGGCAGCCTAGTAAGGAATATCTCTGAAGGCAGCCCGACAGTTTTTCAACAATTTTACTGTAAAAAGACGGTCTCCATGAGGACCGTCTTTTATTATGAGTACTTATAAAGTTCAGAGAAATTCAGTCTTGTTGTCTGATTAAGCAGATATGCAGATTTAGTCGCGTTTACCTTTCTCAGGGTATTGAGTGCTTCAATCATCTTATCATGTGTGACGATCCCGATGCCATGCCCGAAATATTGGTCAGGCCCCAGGTAAACGGCGTTTTCACCCATCCAGATGGGATCTCCGTAATCCGGATTATAAAAGTAATGTACATCTCCAGGTATGTTGTCTACTCCTTCATATGTCTCCATGTGCATGGCATCATTGTAATTATGTCCCCAAATGAGCATGGGAGAATAAAGACGGTCGAAATATTCAGGCCGTATCGTATCAAGGATGGATTTATAGTAAAGCAGGACAACTGTAGTCACACATTCGAAACTGTACAAATACGGATTTTCGAATACGTCCCTGATTGCAGCTGATGGCCGCTTGCCCGGCCGCAGGCGGTACCCGCTCATGGTTTTGATCCAGTAGTAAGGATTGAAGGATGATGACGCAAAGGCAGAAAACGTCGCAGCACTGTTGTTCAGCCATCTGCTGTTTTCTATGATTCGGTCCCTCATCTTCACTTCGAAAGAAAGTTCTTTAAGGTCATTGTATTCATAGCGTATTTTGCTTTTTTCAAGGGCATTCAGAATCAGTGGTGCTGAAGCGGGCAGCCCTTTCAGATTGGTTGTGGAAGAGCCGTCTTTCAGAATGATCATCGGCATGACCTCCGCGGACTTTTTATCAGTGTATGTGACATCAGCCCGATGGTGTCAAAAGAGCCAGACCCCATAAAAAGGTCTGGCTCACATTCACTATTTCATCTGTTTATTGATTTTCTCGTAAACGCCTGCGATGGCCTGCTCGAATTTTCCGGTCGATTTAGGGGTATAGTAGCGTGCGTTTTTCAACCGGTCCGGCAGGTAGGTCTGCGGGACCCATCCTGAATCATAGTCATGAGGATATTTATATTCGATTCCTCTTCCCAGTTCACTGGCCCCTTTATAGTGGGCGTCTTTCAGATGATCCGGGACTTCCCCGCTTTTCCCTTTACGGATATCAGAAAGAGCCCCGTCGATTGCAAGAATGGCGGAATTCGATTTCGGCGACAGGCAGAGTTCGATGATGGCATTGGCCAGCGGGATCCGTGCTTCCGGAAATCCGATTTTTTCAGCCGTTTCGACAGCCGCAAGCGTCCTGGTCCCTGCTGATGGATTGGCAAGGCCGATATCCTCATAGGCAATGACGAGCAGCCGGCGGGCGATGCTCGGCAGATCGCCGGCTTCGACGAGTCTTCCTAAATAATGGAGTGCGGCATTCACATCGCTTCCCCGTATCGATTTCTGAAAAGCGCTTAATACGTCATAATGCGCATCGCCGTCTTTATCATGGGAAAAGCTTTTCTTCTGAAGGCATTCCTCTGCGATGCCGACGTCGATGTGAATCACACCGTCCGTGTCGGGAGAAGTGGATAAGACCGAAAGTTCAAGTGCGTTCAGCGAACTTCTTACATCTCCGTTGCTGCTGCTTGCGAAATGATGGACGGCTTCGTCTGATATTTCCAGGGAGTAATCCCCAAGGCCCCGCTCCTTATCCTCAACCGCCCTGTATATAGCTGTTTTCATTTCGTCTACCGAGAGCGGCTTCAATTCAAAAATCTGGCATCTGCTTCTGATGGCAGGGTTGATCGCGTGGTATGGATTGCTCGTTGTGGCACCGATCAATGTAATCATCCCATTTTCCAGGTATGGAAGCAGGAAATCCTGTTTTCCTTTATCCAGACGGTGTACCTCATCAAGAAGCAAAATGACTTTCCCTGACATCTTGGCTTCTTCCGCGACGATCTGTATATCTTTTTTATTGTTTGTGACTGCGTTCAATGTTTTGAATCTATATTTAGTGCTTCCGGCAATGGCGCTTGCAATCGAAGTCTTACCGATTCCGGGGGGGCCGTATAATATCATGGAGGAAAGCTGCTTTGCTTTTACCATCCGGTCGATGATCTTTCCTTCTCCCACCAGGTGCTGCTGCCCGATGATCTCTTCGATTGTCCGCGGCCTCATCCTGAAGGCGAGGGGTTTAATAGCCATAACAAATCTCTCCAAACTAGTGTTCTTTCCATCACTTTATCACAGCGCACCCCCATTAGGAAATGATACCGCCCGGACGCACATATAATTGATACTTTTCACAGTGAATGAACGGATATGCTATAATAACAAAGGTTACTGATAAAAATAATAAGATATATCTAATAGAATTTAGACTAGTGATTATAAGAATTTAAGAGGTGCAGGAATAATGAAGATATCTACTAAGGGCCGGTATGGCTTGACGATTATGATTGAGTTGGCTAAGCGTCATGGGGAGGGGCCGACTTCCCTGAAAACAATTGCACAGCAGCATGAGCTTTCGGAACATTATCTTGAGCAGCTGGTGGCACCGCTCAGGAACAGCGGACTTGTGCGAAGCATCCGCGGGGCTTATGGAGGGTATGTCCTCGGACATGAACCATCCGAAATCACGGCAGGGGATATCATCCGTATCCTCGAAGGGCCGATCAGCCCTGTTGAAGGAATAGAAGACGAAGAGCCTGCTAAACGTGAATTATGGATCCGTATCCGTGATGCAGTTAAAGATGTATTGGATAATACGACAATCGAAGATTTAGCCAGTCACTCGGATGACGGCGAATCCGACGCATACATGTTTTATATCTAGGAGGTGCCTGAAGATGGAAAGAATATACATGGACCATGCCGCTACGTCCCCGATGCATGCAGAAGTCATAGAAGAAATGACGGCTGTCATGAAAGAGACATTCGGTAACCCGTCAAGCATCCATTCTTTTGGCCGTTCGGCCCGTCATCTTGTGGATCAGGCACGGACGAAAATCGCAAGGAGCTTGAAGGCGGATTATAATGAAATCATTTTTACAAGCGGCGGAACCGAGGCTGATAATTTAGCCATCACAGGTACGGTACATGCCAACGCATCCAGAGGGAAGCATATTATCACCACTCAAATTGAACATCATGCGGTCCTTCATACATGCAGGCATTTAGAAGAACAAGGATTCGAGGTTACGTATCTCCCGGTTGATGAATCAGGCAGGATTTCATTGGGAGATCTGGAACATGCCCTCCGGCAGGATACGATCCTGGTGACGGTCATGTATGGAAATAACGAGGTTGGAACCATTCAGCCCATCAGGGAAATCGGGCAGCTCCTGAAAGATCATGATGCCTACTTCCATACCGATGCAGTGCAGGCATTCGGCTTGATGGATATCGATGTAAACGAACTTGGCGTCGATATGCTGTCGGTTTCAGGACACAAAATCAACGGACCTAAAGGAGTCGGTTTCCTTTACTGCGGTCAAAACGTGAATCTCCAGCCCGGTACATTCGGTGGCGAGCAGGAACGTAAGAGGCGTGCAGGTACGGAAAACGTACCGGCGATAGCAGGACTGGGAAAAGCCGTGGAACTCGCCCAGCAGAGCTTGGACGAGAAGAGTGCTATGTATGAAGGTTTCAAGGAATTGTTCCGTAAGACATTGATGGAAAAAAATGTTGAATTCGATGAGAACAGTTCTCTTGAGCATGGATTACCGCATGTGCTAAACTTAAGCTTTCCCGGAACGGATGTTGAATCGATGCTGATGAATCTGGATATGGCCGGCATTGCCGTATCGAGCGGTTCAGCGTGTACGGCAGGGTCGATTGAACCTTCCCACGTATTGGTTGCCATGTTCGGAAATGAATCCGGAAGGACGAGGGATTCAATCCGTTTCAGTTTTGGCCTCGGGAATACAGAAGCACAGATTGAGCAGGCTGCAATTGAAGTTGCCAAGGTGGTTGGACGATTGGTGTCCTGATTCCCTTGAAGATATAGAAAGCAAAAGGAATAAGGAGGTGGCGTATAATGAATAAGGACCCTAAGGATACAAGAGTGGTCGTCGGGATGTCCGGCGGTGTGGACTCTTCAGTTGCTGCTCTTCTTTTGAAAGAGCAAGGATACGAAGTCATCGGGATTTTTATGAAGAACTGGGATGACACGGACGAAAATGGAGTATGCACAGCGACCGAGGATTATAATGATGTCATTCGCGTATGCAATCAAATTGGAATCCCTTACTACGCTGTCAATTTTGAAAAACAATATTGGGATAAGGTATTCACCTATTTCCTTGATGAATACAAAGCCGGCAGGACGCCGAACCCGGATGTGATGTGCAACAAAGAAATCAAATTCAAGGCATTTCTTGAGCACGCGATGAAACTAGGCGCAGATTATCTTGCAACCGGGCACTATGCCCAGGTCGAATACCGCGATGGGGAATATAAGATGTTCCGCGGAGTCGATAACAATAAAGATCAAACCTACTTCCTCAATCAACTTGGGCAGGATCAGCTTGAGAAAGTCATGTTCCCGCTTGGCGGGATCGATAAGAAAAAGGTACGGGAAATTGCGAAAGAAGCAGGACTGGCGACCGCTGCCAAAAAAGACAGTACGGGAATCTGCTTTATCGGTGAAAGGAATTTCAAGGATTTCTTAAGCAATTACCTTCCTGCGCAGCCGGGCAATATGGAAACGATGGACGGCAAAGTGATGGGCAATCATGACGGATTGATGTATTATACTATCGGACAGCGTCACGGCCTTGGGATCGGCGGTGCCGGAGATCCATGGTTCGCCATCGGAAAAGACCTGGAACGTAATGTACTGTATGTTGGACAGGGATTTGAACATCCTGCATTGTATTCCGACTCCATCCTTGCTGCGGATGTGCACTGGACGTCCGACAAAGATAAACCGTCTGAATTCAAATGTACGGCTAAATTCCGCTACCGTCAGGCTGACAATTCTGTAACGGTGGTCCCGCTCGATAATGGGCAGGCAAAAGTGATCTTCGATGAACCGATCCGTGCCGTAACACCGGGACAGGCCGTTGTATTTTACGATGGAGACGAATGTCTCGGCGGCGGAACGATCGATACCATCTATAAAGACGAAAAGCAACTGACCTATGTAGGCTGATGATGCCTGCGGGTTAAGAATGATAAGGACTGTGAAGAAGGGAGTTATTATCCTTCGTCCCAGTCCTTTCTTTACGCTCTTTCACATGTGCAAATATGGTATACTGAGAGCAATTCGAACCTGAAAATCAACTGGTTAAAATACATAATAATATGATAGAGGTGCTGAAAATGGATAAGAACTTAAAAGGAGTCGAGTTATTGCAGGAAGGAAAACTCGAGGAAGCGGTGAAACTCTTTACTGAAGCAATAGAAGAAAACCCGAAAGATCCAGTGGGATATATCAACTTCGGAAATGTCCTGTTGACCGTCGGTGACAATGAAAAAGCAAAGTCTTTCTTCGAAAGGGCGGTTTCGGTCGACGAAGATGCAGCTGCTGCGTACTATTCACTTGGTAATCTATACTTTAATGAAGAGGATTATGATTCTGCAAAGGATCAATTCGAGAAAGCTGTCCATAAAGGGATGGAAAATGCAGACGTCTACTTCATGCTTGGTTTAAGCCTTGTTAATCTGGAGCAGCCTAAATTTGCCATCCCCTACCTGCAAAGAAGTGTGGAGCTCAATGAAGAAGACATCGAAGCACACTTCCAGCTTGGATTATGCCTTGCGCAGGCTGAAGCGTATGAGGAGTCAATCGGTCAGCTTTCAAAGGTCATTGAACAGGACCCGGGACATGCAGATGCTTACTATAATCTGGGAGTGGCATATGCAGGGTATAAGGATGATGCAGACAAGGCGCTTGAGTATTTTAATAAAGCGGTCGAGATTCAGCCCGATCATATGCTGGCAGGATACGGCATCAAGATGATCGAGAAATTGAAGAGCGAATAGTTAGGGGGTTTCTAAACCTTGAGCCAGCAGGATTCAATGAAGCTGTTTGGAGATGAAGAAACGTATATCAAGGGCAGGCATCTTGTGACGATATTTCATAATGAGGAAAATCTGTATACCGTTGTAAGGATCCGGGTGGATGAGACGAACCATTCTTATGAAGAGAAGGAAGCAGTCATCACAGGCCACTTCCCGCGCATACATGAGGAAGAGACATATGTGTTTTACGGACGCTTCCAGGAACACCCGAAATTCGGTATGCAATTTCATGCGAATCATTTCAAAAAAGAGATCCCGCAGACAATCCAGGGGGTCGTCCATTATCTATCGAGCGATCTGTTTAAAGGTATCGGTAAAAAAACAGCGGAGAAGATTGTAGAGCATATCGGAGAAAATGCCATTTCAAAAATTCTTGAAAACCCCGGGGTGCTCGATGAAGTACCTAAACTTCCCCCTGAGAAAGCAAAAAACATTTATGACACGCTGACGGAGCATCAGGGACTCGAACGTGTGATGATCGCCTTGAATGATCTTGGATTCGGTCCGCAGATTTCCATGAAGATCTATCAGGCTTACAAAGAACAGACACTGGAAATCATCCAGAAAAATCCATATAAATTGGTGGAAGACATTGAAGGGATCGGTTTCACGAGGGCTGACGAACTGGGTTCGAAAATCGGGATTTCCGGAAGTCATCCGGACAGGATAAAGGCCGGATGCCTTTATACCCTCGAACAAGTCTGCGTGAAGCAGGGGCATGTATTCCTTGAAGCAGAAGAGCTTATCATGACGGTAAAGGAACTTCTTGAGAAGAGCCAGCCGGGAAAAATAGAATATACCGAGATATCCACTCAACTCGTATCGCTCGAAGAAGAAAGCAAGGTGGCCGGAGAAGGTTCAAAGGTATATGTCCCTTCTCTGTACTTCTCCGAGAAAGGGATCGTCACGAGCATCGAGAAAATTCTATCCCAAAAGCAATATGAAGATCAATTCCCGCAATCGGAGTTCCTGCTGGCTCTGGGGGCACTTGAGGACAGGCTTGGAGTCCAGTATGCCCCATCCCAAAGGGAAGCGATCGAAACGGCATTGATGTCACCGATGCTCCTCTTGACAGGGGGCCCGGGTACGGGGAAGACCACGGTCATCAACGGGATCGTGGAACTTTTCGCCGATCTTCACGGATGTTCCCTGGATCCAAAGGACTATAAAGATGAACCTTTTCCTGTATTGTTGACGGCCCCAACAGGGAGGGCGGCCAAACGCATGACTGAATCGACCGGTCTGCCGGCAATGACCATCCACAGGCTGCTCGGCTGGAATGGGCAGGAAGGCTTTCAGAGTGACGAGGAACGTGCCATAGAAGGAAAACTGTTGATTGTCGATGAAGTGTCGATGGTGGACACCTGGCTCGCCCACCAGCTCCTGAAAGCACTTCCCGATGATATTCAGGTCATTTTTGTCGGTGATGAAGATCAGCTCCCTTCGGTTGGGCCCGGGCAGGTCCTTAAGGACATGCTGGGGTCGGGGGTGATCCCCACTGTCAGATTGACGGATATTTACCGTCAGGAGGAGGGTTCATCGATCATTGAGCTTGCCCATAGTATGAAAAAAGGGCAGGTTCCTGCCGACCTGACAAAGCAGCAGAAGGACCGGTCTTTCTTCCCGTGCCGGACGAATAAGATTCCGGAAGTTGTCCGTAAGGTAGTCGAAAACGCCAAGAAAAAGGGCTACACACCAAAGGATATACAGGTGCTTGCTCCCATGTACAGAGGGGCTGCGGGTATTGACAGCCTGAACAAGCTGCTTCAGGAAATTTTCAACCCCAATGATGGGACCCGGAAGGAAATAACCTTCGGGGATGTCCACTACCGGATCGGTGATAAAGTCCTGCAGCTGGTGAATCAGCCTGAGAACAATGTATTCAACGGGGATATCGGGGAGATCGTCTCGATTTTCTATGCAAAAGAAAACACCGAAAAACAGGACATGATCATCGTTTCCTATGAGGGTACTGAAGTCACGTATACAAGGCAGGACCTGACCCAGATTACCCATGCCTACTGCTGTTCGATCCATAAATCACAGGGAAGCGAATTCCCCATCGTCATTTTACCGGTCGTAAAAAGTTATTTCCGCATGCTTCGCAGAAATCTTCTGTACACTGCGATAACAAGGAGCAAGCAATTTTTGATCCTGTGCGGTGAACTCGATGCCTTTAAACTCGGTGTGGAGAGAGAAGACGATTTTATGCGTAAGACGACACTGACTGAAAAACTTTCCCTCATCAATGACGGAGATGGGAAAGTTGATGAAGATAAAGAAGGTCTGTCTGCGGCAGAGATCATAATGAATGAAGATCCGATGGTCGGGATGGAAGGGATTACCCCTTATGATTTCATGGAAGCTGAATAAATACTGGTTTTACAAAGGTTAACAATCGAGGGTGCCGGCCATCCTTGTTTGTTATCCTTTTTTTAGCTTTTAAGTAAACCTTCATTTAATTTAGGTTGACATTAACTCGGGGAGAACGATATTCTTAAATAGTAATTAACTTTAACGTTGGGGGAAGAGAGAAATGAACAGAAAACTTAGAACCATTGACTTAACATTGGCAGGTATGTTTGTGGCACTTATGGCTGTTGGTGCCAATATTACATCCTTCGTACCATTCCTCGTCATCGGAGGAGTCCCCATCACGCTCCAGACGTTCTTTGCCATTTTGGCCGGTGCCATATTAGGAAGCCGGATCGGGGCGATTTCCATGACTGTTTATGCGTTGGTCGGTTTGGTGGGGGTACCGGTATTCGCGCGATTTGGTGCAGGATTTTCATCGATTTTCAGCCCGACATTCGGTTTTATCCTGGCCTATATCTTAACGGCCTATATAACAGGGAAAATCATTCAAAAGCATAAAGGAATCAAGGCCTATGTGGTCGCAGCCCTGGCAGGAATGGTGTTCAACTATGTGGCAGGGACCAACTGGATGTATGCAGCATACAAGCTGTGGGCGCAAGCTCCAGATGGCTTGTCTTACGGACTCGTTTGGTCGTGGATGCTTGTCCCGCTTCCAAAGGATATCATCCTTGCTGTCTGTGCAGGGATCATGGCACACCGCCTGGAAAAAACAGTGTTGTCAAAAAGTACATTCAGAAATGTGAATCGCGCAGCATAATAATATTTGGGGGGAATATGTTATGGATCATTCATGGAAGGACCTTGCTCTTGAAGTAATTCAGGGAAAAGAGCTCAGCGACGGCGAAGCGTTATCGATTCTGCAATGCCCGGACGGGGAGCTGCTTGAGCTCCTGAACGGTGCTTATCAAATCAGGAAACATTATTATGGCAATAAAGTTAAATTGAATATGATCATCAACACCAAGTCCGGCCTTTGCCCGGAAAACTGCGGATATTGTTCTCAATCGATTGTTTCAAAGGCTCCGATTGAGAAATACGCAATGGTGGACAAAGATACGATCATTAAAGGTGCGGAGAAAGCACACAAATTGAATGTAGGCACCTACTGCATCGTGGCAAGCGGACGCGGTCCGACCAATCGGGACGTAGATAAAGTGGTTTCGGCAGTAAAAGAAATCAAAGAAAACTATGACATGAAGGTATGTGCCTGCCTTGGCCTGTTGAAAGAAGACCAGGCAGAGAGACTGAAGGAAGCCGGGGTGGATCGATATAATCACAATATCAATACATCTGAAAACCATCATGAGCAAATCACGACCTCCCATACATATGAAGACCGCGTCAATACGGTTGAGATAGCAAAAAAGCAGGGGATTTCCCCGTGCTCCGGAGTCATTGTCGGGATGAAGGAAAGTCTTCAGGATGTAGTGGACATGGCACGCAGTCTCAAAGTACTGGATGCAGATTCGATTCCGGTCAATTTCCTGCATGCCATCGATGGAACGCCGCTTGAGGGTACAGATGAATTGGATCCAAGATATTGCTTGAAGGTATTATGCCTGATGAGATTCATCAATCCGACAAAGGAAATCAGGATCTCCGGCGGACGAGAAGTGAATCTCCGCAGTCTTCAGCCTCTGGGACTGTATGCAGCAAACTCCATCTTTGTAGGCGACTATCTGACAACGGCTGGCCAGCAGGAAACGGCCGATCACCAAATGCTGAAAGATCTCGGCTTCGAAATCGACTACACCAACGAAATCACCGCAGAAGAACTTGTTTAGCATATGCCTAAATGAAGGTTGGGCATAATTGAAAAAAGACTAACATATAGTACAGGCTTTGATTACCGCTCATGATTTCCGTGCAAGACTACGCTTTCCGCGGGTAGCCCGTGAGCCTCCTCGGCAAGCCTGCGGGGTCTCACCTGTCCAGCTGCAGGGCTTAGAGGCACATGTCATAAGTCAAACCGACCAAGAAGGCAAAGAACGCCTTCGTGGTCGCTTCGTCTTATGCCACACGCCTCTGAGCAAAGCCCCTCCGCTTTTCTTATAAGCTACTTTTCCCGCAGAAGTCTTCGTCTTGCACTCCAATCAACCGCTAAACAGAGCTATCATCTAGCTGTGCCATCAAACATAGTACCCGAACTTGTATTGCCTGCTAAAGGCAACACAGTTCGGTTTTTTTTTTATTAAAACACTTGTCCCGGCATTTAGTGCAGCCTTAATTTTACTCCCATACAATATTCTCCTTTTAAAACCGAGAGTGGAATGGAGCGGAAGGCACTTGACTCCGACGGGAGATAGAGGAAAAGTTGAGACCCCGCAGGCGGAACGCCGAGGAGGCTCAACTTCCTCCCCGCGGAAAGCAAGTGCCTGCAGCGCAATGTAACGTACTAAGTATTCATTATATCAAATCGTGAAAATTAGTTGGCTGCAATGGAAAAAGGTTGTCCTCATGAATTGGCGGAAATGCCTCACACTATATAAGAACGGTGTACGAAAAGTGTGCCGTTTGGGCGCGTTTTCCCGGGAACATGTATATCTTTCGCTTTTCCTGGACACGATGGTAGGGAATAATCTCCAGTTTTGCTGGTGCAATAGAGGTGACCTTACGATGAAATGTCCAAACTGTCAGAGCAAAGATATAGGGAAGATCGGGATCAACCAATATTACTGTTGGGGATGCTTCATAGAACTTTCCTTGTCAAAAGGAGTCATCCACACTCATCAGGTGGAAGAAGATGGATCATTAAGCTCTTTAGACGACTTGTTCGATGAGGAAGACCGCCAATTCATCTAGGAAGAGGTGTCTTTCTTGAACCGTACATTCGCATCAATTGTTGGTTTTGGAGCTGGAATCGCTGCATCAATTTATTCCCAGCGATCAAATATGATGAACAGAAAGCAAGTGAAAAGGCTTCGCAAACAAATGAAAAAGATGTTTTAAAGTAAATTTATTGACTGACTCTCCTTTACAGGTGGGTCAGTTTTTTATTTTGTGGTATAAAAACCTCCCCGTGATTCTAACAATAAGGGAAAGAAGGAGGGGTGGCAGTGGAAACAAGAACATATGCGAAATGGCTTTACAGGTTGTCCATTGCACTCGTCTGTGCCGTGTTCCTTTACATTCTTTTTTTACTCAAACCCGTGTGGCATCCGGTCCTTGAAGTAGTGATCCTTTCCCTTCTTCCATTTGCGATCGGGGGCTTCATCGCCTATCTGCTTCACCCCCTTGTGGAAAAACTTCATAAAGCGGGTATCCACAGAGGCATTGCCATCATGCTCATTTATATCTTTTTTTTCGGTGGGCTTGGGTACGCGCTTTATAAAGGAACCCCCATCATCATCCATCAATTAAAGGATCTTTCGGAAAATGCACCGATGTTTACTTCTCAATACCAAAAGTGGCTTCACTATATCCAAAGTAAAACTTCGACATGGCCGGACGGCATCCAGTCTCAACTGGATGACAGGATCGAAGGGATGGAAGCGTGGCTTACCGGGCTTGTGGCCGCTCTGATCGCGATTCTTCTGAAACTGATGAACAGCCTGCTCATCGTTGCGATCGTACCGTTTGTATCATTTTATCTCTTAAAGGATATAACAAAAGTAAAGAAATTCTTTTGGGAACTTACGCCTGTCAGATGGAGGGAGAGTGCGCTCAGGTTTTCAAGGGATGTTGATGAGTCACTGGGTGGGTATATACGGGGCCAGCTGTTTGTCTGTCTGGTCATCGGAGGCCTGTCTGCAGCCGTTCTTTGGTTCATGGGGATGAAGTATCCTTTGATACTGGGGGTAATCATGGGTATCACCAATGTCATCCCTTATTTCGGGCCCATCATCGGAGCGGTTCCGGCGATACTCGTTGCGAGCACGATTTCACTGAAAATGATCCTTTATGTGGTCATATTGGTCCTCGTCCTGCAATTCCTTGAGGGGAATATACTGTCACCTTTGATTGTCGGGAAAAGCCTCCATATGCATCCTTTGTTCATCATGGGTGCCCTGATCATCGGCGGCGAAGTGGGTGGAATCCTTGGGATGATCGTGGCCGTCCCGGTCCTTGCTGTACTGAAGGTGGCCTTCATACATGGAAGGACTCATTTCCTCCATGCAAAAAACTAGAGGGATATCATTGACAAAAGGTTTCAATATTTCTATAATCCAACATATACAATAAAGTTTACATGACGAAAATGTCGATGGATCCAGTAAGTCATAGCCCATCTGAGTGCAAAGGCACATAAGAGAGGAACTTCCCAGGCTGAAAGAAGTTCCAGATGAAGGATGACTGAAAGCTAATCCGGAGTGCAGGAAAAACCTGCCGTTGAACCGCGTTAAGGTGTTTGAGGGGTGAATATCGTTTTTATGATATTCACAACCAGGGTGGTACCGCGAGTCAGCTCTCGTCCCTGTTTTTGGGGATGAGGGCTTTTTTGTATTCTTTTTTACCTGCATAACTAAAGGAGGAGTTAAAATGAACAAGTTAACCGGCGCACAAATCCGCCAAATGTTTTTAGATTTCTTTAAAGAAAAAGGCCATGGTGTAAAACCAAGTGCTTCACTCGTGCCGCATGAGGATCCTTCGCTTCTTTGGATCAACAGCGGTGTGGCGACATTAAAGAAATACTTTGACGGGCGTGTCATTCCCCAGAATCCAAGAATTGTCAATGCCCAGAAGTCAATACGTACAAATGATATTGAAAATGTCGGTAAAACTGCACGCCACCATACATTCTTTGAAATGCTCGGAAACTTCTCGATCGGCGACTATTTCAAAGTAGAATCGATTGAATGGGCATGGGAGTTCCTGACGGATAAAAAATGGATCGGGTTTGATCCTGAAAAATTATCGGTCACCATCCACCCGGAGGATGAAGAAGCATTTGAAATCTGGAACAAGAAAGTCGGTGTTTCTGCCGAACGCATCATTCGCATCGAAGGGAACTACTGGGACATCGGGGAAGGCCCGAGCGGACCGAATACAGAGATATTCTACGACCGCGGTCCGGAATACGGCGATGACCCTAAAGATCCCGAGCTGTATCCCGGCGGGGAAAACGATCGTTATCTTGAAGTATGGAATCTTGTGTTCTCCCAGTTCAATCATAATCCTGATGGAACATATACACCGCTTCCGAAGAAAAACATCGATACCGGAATGGGGCTCGAACGGATGGCATGCGTCGTTCAGGAAGTTCCGACTAACTTCGATACAGACTTATTCATGCCGATCATGAAGGCGGTCGAAAAAATTTCAGGAAGCACATACGGTCAAAAAGAAGAAATCGATGTAGCTTTCAAAGTGATTGCCGATCATATCCGTACTGTTTCGTTTGCAATCGGTGACGGGGCTCTTCCTTCAAATGAAGGCCGCGGCTATGTGTTAAGACGTTTACTCCGCCGTGCCGTCCGCTTTGCAAAACAGATTGAAATCAATCGTCCGTTCATGTATGAATTGGTACCTGTCGTATCAGAAATCATGGTCGATTTCTATCCAGAGGTAAAAGAAAAAGCGGAATTCATCCAAAAAGTGGTGAAAAACGAGGAAGAACGCTTCCACGAAACATTGAATGAAGGTCTTGCGATTCTTTCTTCCATTGTGGAAAGAGAGAAGAAAGCTGGAAGCGATACGATCCCGGGGGAAGATGTATTCAGACTTTATGATACATACGGGTTCCCTGTCGAGTTAACGGAGGAATATGCTGAAGAGGAAGGACTTTCAGTCGATCATGCAGGCTTTGAGCGGGAAATGGAAGGCCAGCGTGAAAGAGCGCGTGCAGCTCGCCAGGATGTCGGGAGCATGCAGGTGCAGGGAGGCATCCTCAGTGATATCACGGCAGAAAGCAAATTTGTCGGTTATGACAGCCTGGAAGCAACTGCTGTCGTCCTTGAGGTACTGGTCGATAAAGAACGCCAGCCGAAAGTCGATAAAGGCCAGGAGTTCCAGTTCATCCTCGATCAGACTCCTTTCTACGCTGAAAGCGGCGGACAGATCGGGGATAAAGGATATCTTGAAGGCGATGGTGTGCGTGTATATGTAACCGACGTTAAGAAAGCACCAAATGGGCAAAACCTTCACTCTGCAGTCGTCGAAGAAGGAACCTTGAAAAAGGATCAAAAAGTAAAAGCAAAAGTTTCACGGAATTCCAGGAAGAACGTGGAGAAGAATCATACTGCTACACATCTTCTGCACCAGGCATTGAAGGAAGTTCTTGGTGAGCACGTAAACCAGGCCGGTTCACTTGTGGAACCTGACCGCCTTCGCTTTGATTTCTCTCATTTCGGATCAGTAACTGTTGAAGAAATGGAAAAAATCGAGAGTATCGTGAATGAGCAGGTATGGAAAGCCTTGACCGTGAATACAGATCTTAAATCTCTGGCAGAGGCAAAAGAAATGGGTGCGATGGCTTTATTCGGTGAAAAATACGGTGAAGTTGTACGCGTTGTATCCATCGGGGAGTTCAGCCTTGAACTATGCGGAGGATGCCACGTTTCTAACACATCTGAAATCGGATTGTTCAAAATCGTGTCTGAAAGCGGCATTGGGGCAGGAACACGCCGGATTGAAGCCGTCACGGGCGAAAATGCTTACAGGCTGTTGAACGATCAAGTAGCTCTCCTCAAAGAAGCAGCAAATAAACTGAAGGCGAACCCTAAAGATATCGTGAGCCGAGTGGACAGCATGATGGTTGAAATGAAAGATCTTCAAAGAGAAAATGAATCATTGGCTGCGAAGTTGTCTAACATAGAAGCAGGAAGTTTAACTGATAAAGTGAAAGTAATCGATGGCATCAACGTGCTTTCGGCTAAAGTCGGCGCCGCGGACAGTAATACATTGCGTACGATGATGGATGATCTCAAGCAGAAGCTTGGATCTGCTGTCATTGTCCTTGGTACTTCAGGGGATGGAAAAGTTAATGTCATTGCAGGCGTGACGAAAGATCTCGTCGACAAAGGTTACCACGCCGGCAAGCTGGTCAAAGAAGTGGCATCCCGATGCGGAGGCGGCGGAGGCGGCCGTCCTGATATGGCACAGGCCGGCGGTAAAAACCCTGAAAAACTTGAGGAAGCACTGCAATTTGCAGAAGAATGGGTGAAATCCGTTTAACTCTGCATTAAAGTGGTGTACAATGAAGGTAACGATGAACAATTCGTTTGTTTGAAAGACAAGCCTGAAGAGAGGTGCAAAGAATGAGTTCTTTTGACAAAACGATGCGATTTGATTTTTCCGACGAGCCATTTGAACATGATGTCAAGGAAGTCCTGCTTCAAGTTCATGATGCGCTTCAGGAAAAAGGGTATAACCCGATCAATCAAATTGTTGGGTACTTATTATCCGGGGATCCTGCGTATATCCCTAGACATCAAGACGCCAGAAATATCATCCGCCGCCTGGAACGTGATGAAATCATCGAAGAATTAGTCAAATCGTATTTGAGACAGCATAAAGAGGGATAATACATGCGTGTAATGGGACTGGACGTTGGTTCGAGAACTGTCGGCGTTGCGATCAGCGACGCCCTCGGCTGGACGGCGCAGGGAATCGAAACAGTGAAGATCAACGAAGAAGAAGGCAACTTTCGAATTGACCGGATCAAGGAATTAGCCGATGAGTACGAAGTGGATACGATCATTGTCGGCATGCCTAAAAACATGAACAATACGATCGGACCGCGCGGTGAGGCATCACAGGCTTACGGTGAACTTGTACAAAGCGAACTTTCCATCCCGGTTAAGTACTGGGATGAACGCTTAAGTACGATGGCTGCTGAGAGAGTCCTCCTTGAAGCTGACGTCAGCAGGAAGAAGCGTAAAAAAGTAATCGATAAAATGGCTGCAGTGATGATCCTGCAAGGATATCTGGACAGTCAAAAATAATGAGGTGAATGCTCGATGGAACACGGAGAAAAACAAATTACAGTAGTGGACGAACAAGGAAATGAACAGCTTTGTGAGGTCCTATTCACATTTGAGTCAGACAAATTCAACAAGTCATATGTTCTGTATTACCCGCTTGGAGCAGACGAAAATGACGAAGAAGAAATCGAAATTCATGCTTCAGCTTTCGTACCAGGCGATGAAGGTGAAGAAGGCGAATTGAAGCCGATCGAAACTGAAGAAGAGTGGGACATGATCGAAGAAATGCTGAATACCTTCCTGGATGAAGAAGAAGGCGAATAGCCCCTGCTTTGTTGCCAGGTTATAGTGGACAGGGACCGGTGAAAGGATAATTTTTATCCTTTTTGCCGGTCCCTGTTTCACTTTGTGCAAAATATTGTATAATAGGGGAGATGATGTCGAAAACACTATCACGGATATCCCGCTTTTTTGCTCGAAAGGGGGAATGGAAAAATGAAAGATAAAAATAAAATAAAAGAAACGCTTACTAAAAAACTATTGGAAAGACAGGAAGAGGCTAAAGTCATCCGGAAAATCGTCGGACTTATCTTTATTTCGCTGATCATCATAATCGGGGGCACGGCTGTCGGCGGATACCTTTACGTGAATTCTGCCCTGAAACCGGTAGATCCGGATGATACAAAACCAGTGAATGTGGAGATCCCGATCGGATCGGGAGTCACTTCGATAGGAAAGATCCTTGAAGAAAAGGGCATTGTTAAGAATTCGACAGTCTTTAAATACTATGTGAAATTCAACAATGAGTCTGGATTTCAGGCAGGTTCCTATGATTTGACACCATCGATGACACTTAATGAAATCGTCAACAGCTTAAAGACCGGAAAGGTCATGAGGAAAGCTGAATTTAAAATAACCATACCTGAAGGACTTCAACTGGATCAGATCGCAGAAATCATAGCAGATCATTCTCCGTATAAAAAAGAAGAAGTCGAGAAGAAATTGAATGATAAGAAATGGCTCGAGCAACTAAAAAAGGAATATCCGAACCTGGTTACAGACGAAATAGATAATAAAGAAATCAAGAGGCCGCTCGAAGGGTATCTTTATCCCGCTACGTATTCCTTCTATGAAAAGAAGCCTCCTCTGGAAGACATACTAAAGGAAATGCTCGATCAAACGGATGAAGTGCTGGCGCAGTATCGTGACTCCATTACCGAAAGGGAGTATACGGCGCATCAATTATTAACAATGGCCTCCCTGATTGAAGAAGAGGCGACCGAGAAAGCAGACAGAGGAAAAATTTCAAGTGTCTTCTATAACCGTATAGAGGAAGAAATGCCGCTGCAAACCGATCCAACCGTCCTTTATGCACTTGGTGAGCATAAACCACGTACAAATTACGATGATTTGAAAGTGGATTCTCCTTATAACACCTATAAAGTGAAAGGACTTCCGCCAGGACCGATTGCGAATGCCGGTCTTTCCTCAATTGAAGCTGCCCTGCAGCCTGAGGATACCAATTATTATTATTTCCTCGCTTCTGCAAACGGATCTGTATACTATTCAGAAACACTTGAAGAACACAATGAAAAGAAAGCAAAATATATCACGAATAAATCCGAATGACACTCCCTGCAATGCATGGTGTGAATAACGTTCGGCTTAGGGAGAAGAGGAAAGAAACATTCGCTTTCCTCTTCTTCCTGTGTTAAAATAGTACAAGTTATTTTTCATAAAGATGCGTTATCTCCTGTGGATAATGATTGAAGTAGAAAGCTCAGAGAAGCTTTCTTCTTTTCATGTTGTGCAGGAGAGGTACAGCAGTTTAATAGGCGAGGATCGTGAAATCATATGATGGACGAAAAGGTTATTAACTATATAGAATCTATTACCCCGAAACGTTCTCCCCTCCTGGAGGAAATGGAACAATATGCTGAAGAACACCATGTACCTATCATGGAACTCGTTGGTATTGAAGCGCTCCTTGGTATACTGTCCATTCAGAAACCGGCCCGGATCCTGGAAATCGGTACGGCCATCGGATACTCGGCATTAAGGATGGCCGAAGCCCTTCCGGAAACGGAAATAACGACAATTGAACGGGACGAAGAAAGGTACAATACCGCACAGGACTTCCTGGCACGTTCGAGCCATAAAGGCCGCATTCATACCCTTTTGGGCGATGCTCTTGAACTGCAGGCTGAAGTAGGGAAAAACGGTCCTTTTGACGCCATTTTCATTGATGCGGCAAAAGGCCAGTATCAGAAATTCTTCGACCTTTATGCAGCGATGCTTTCAGAAAACGGGATCGTTTATTCCGATAATGTCTTATTCAAGGGACTTGTAGCGGAAGATGAAGTCGAACAGAAAAGAATCAGGAATATGGTGAAGAAACTTCAGAAATATAATGCGTGGCTGATGAGCCACGACGAGTATGAAACATCCATCCTGCCGGTGGGGGATGGGATTGCCATCAGTAAAAAAAGAGGTGAACGGAAGTGAAGAAGCCGGAGTTGTTGGTTACACCGACATCCCTTTCAGATATCGAACCTTTAGCTCATGCAGGGGCTGATGCATTCGTTATCGGAGAACAAAAATACGGGCTGCGACTTGCAGGGGAATTTACACAAGAAGAAGTAAAGGCGGCCTTAGATACCGCCCACGGCCTGGGCAAGAAGGTATACGTCGCGATGAATGCGATTTTCCATAATGATAAGGTCGCTGACCTTGAAGAGTACATTTCATTCTTGAAGGATGCGGGGGCAGATGCAGTCCTTTTCGGAGACCCTGCCGTTTTGATGGCAGCACGAACTGCGGCACCCGATATGAAGCTTCACTGGAACACGGAAACAACAGCAACAAACTGGTATACATGCAATTACTGGGGGAGAAAAGGTGCTGCGCGTGCGGTGCTTGCCCGTGAACTCAGCATGGATTCCATTGTGGAAATCAAGGAAAATGCGGAAGTGGAAATCGAGGTCCAGGTCCATGGCATGACATGCATGTTTCAGTCTAAACGGTCCCTCCTCGGCAACTATTTTGAATATCAAGGTAAAGTGATGGAAGTGGAGAACCGCAGGCAGCAGAAGAATATGTTTCTTCATGATCAGGAACGTCACAATAAATATCCTATATTCGAAGATGAGAACGGCACTCATATCATGAGCCCAAATGACATGTGCATCATAGATGAGCTCGGGGAGATGATAGAAGCGGGTGTCGATTCTTTCAAGATTGACGGTGTATTGAAATCCTCTCAATATCTTGTGCAAATCACAAAACTGTACAGAAAAGCGATTGATCTGTTTGTACAGGATGAAGATCTCTACGAGGAGCAGAAGGACGGGCTGTTAGAGGAAGCAAAACAGCTTCAGCCAGAAAACCGTCCCTTGGATACAGGATTTTTCTTTAAAGAAACGGTCTATTAATCAGACATTTGAAAGATGGAAAGAACGGAGGAGTTACGTTGACCATGGTTGTAAAAGAACCAATCTCTAACGTTGTTGACGGTAAACGTGTTATCGTGAAGAAACCGGAGTTATTGGCTCCTGCAGGTAATCTTGAAAAATTGAAAATTGCCGTGCATTATGGCGCGGATGCAGTTTATATCGGCGGTCAGGAGTTCGGTCTCCGCTCGAATGCAGGAAATTTCACATTGGAAGAAATGAAAGAGGGCGTGGAGTTTGCCAAAAAGTATGATGCAAAGATCTATGTAACGACAAATATCTTCGCTCATAATGAAAATATGGATGGCCTTGAAGAATATTTGATGGGCCTCCAGGAAGCAGGGGTTGCCGGTATTATCGTCGCAGATCCACTTATCATCGAGACCTGCAGGCGTGTGGCCCCGAAAGTCGAAGTCCATTTAAGCACCCAGCAAAGTTTGTCGAACTGGAAAGCAGTGCAGTTCTGGAAAGAAGAAGGACTTGACCGCGTTGTATTGGCGCGTGAAACAAGTGGTGAAGAAATCCGTGAGATGAAGGAAAAAGTGGATATCGAAATCGAGACTTTCATCCATGGAGCCATGTGCATTGCCTATTCAGGCCGCTGTACATTGAGCAATCATATGACAGCGCGTGATTCAAACAGGGGTGGGTGCTGTCAATCCTGCCGGTGGGATTATGATCTCTATCAGCTTGAAGGCAGTGATGAACAAGCTTTATTCAGTGAAAACGATGCTCCTTTCGCCATGAGTCCAAAAGATCTGAAGCTCGTTGAATCCATTCCAAGAATGATAGAACTCGGAATCGACAGTCTTAAAATCGAGGGGCGCATGAAATCGATCCATTATGTTGCAACAGTGGTGAGCGTCTATCGCAAGGTCATCGATGAATACTGTAAAGATCCGGACAACTTCAAAATCAGGAAAGAATGGCTTGAAGAACTCGAAAAATGCGCCAACCGGGAAGCAGCCCCTGCTTTCTTCGAGGGCGTCCCTGGGTTCAAAGAGCAGATGTTCGGAGTTCATGATAAAAAGAATACGAATTTTGAATTCGTCGGACTGGTGCTTGATTACGATGAGGATACAGGAATCGTCACTCTGCAGCAGAGGAATCATTTTAAATCCGGACAGGAAGTGGAGTTTTTCGGGCCTGAGATTTCCAATTTCACTCAAGTGATCGGACAGATGTGGGATGAAAAAGGAAATGAGATGGACGTTGCACGCCATCCGCTTCAAATTGTGAAGTTCAAAGTTGATCAGAGAGTTTACGCTGACAACATGATGCGAAAGGAGAACAAATAATTATTATGAAACATAAACCCGTTGTTATTGGTGTGGCAGGAGGTTCGGGGTCTGGAAAGACAAGTGTGACAAAAGCCATTTATGAGCAGTTCCAGGGACACTCGATTTTAATGCTGCAACAGGATTATTATTATAAAGATCAATCCCACCTGCCTTTCGAAGAGCGGTTGAAGACCAATTATGATCATCCCCTTGCATTCGATAATGATCTTCTTATTGAGCATTTAAATGAACTTCTCAACCACCAGACCGTCGAGAAGCCGGTGTATGACTATAAAATGCACACCAGGTCAGATGAGACCATAACGGTTGAATCGAAGGATGTCATCATTTTAGAAGGAATTTTAGTATTAGAAGATGAAAGATTGCGCAACTTAATGGATATCAAGCTTTATGTCGATACGGATGCCGATCTCCGCATCATCAGAAGGATGCTGCGAGACATTAAAGAAAGAGGCCGTTCAATCGATTCAGTGATCGATCAATACATCACGGTGGTGCGCCCGATGCATAACCAATTCATCGAACCGACTAAACGTTATGCAGATGTCATCATCCCTGAGGGCGGTCATAATCACGTGGCAATCGATTTAATGGTAACAAAAATTCAAACAATTCTTGAACAAAAGTCATTTTTGTAATACGATAACATAGATAAACATATATAGGTTTAATTCCCAAAATGTAAAGGTGCCGGGGAATGAAGGTGAAGTACCAGTCCCTTCATTCCCTGCCTTTACATTTTCAAGACATCATGAAGCACTACATACTAAAGCCTGGGAAGCTTTAAGACAGTTAAGGAGTGAAGAGGGTCATGAGTACAGAAAAAGTATACCCGATGACATTAGAGGGTAAAGAAAAATTAGAGAAAGAATTAGAAAATCTTAAAACGGTAAAACGTAAGGAAGTAGTGGAGCGCATCAAAATCGCCAGAAGTTTCGGTGACCTTTCCGAGAACTCAGAGTATGATGCAGCGAAAGACGAGCAGGCATTCGTGGAAGGCCGTATCTCAACGCTCGAAAACATGATCAGGAACGCCAAGATCATCCAGGAAGATGACATGAATTCAGATACAGTCCAGTTGGGTAAGAAAGTCACGTTCGTTGAATTGCCTGACGGTGACGAAGAAACATACACAATCGTCGGAAGTGCGGAAGCAGATCCATTCGAAGGGAAAATCTCCAATGATTCCCCTATCGCGAAAAGCCTTCTTGGCCACAAAGTAGGCGAAAAAGTGTCCGTTCAGACTCCTGGCGGGGAAATGAGCGTCAAGATTGTGGAAGTAAGCTGATTGATTTTGAATGAGGAAGAAACTCTTACAGGGTTTCTTTCTTTTTTTTGCAGAGTTATCTAATGTTTGTTGTAATGAAACTCTTAGTGGATAAATCAGCTGCATCATTCGAAAAATGCTGGAAATAGAAGCAATATTAAAGGAATCTATACAAGTTGGTGCATATTTTCAGGGTTTGTAAGTTTTTCGTCTCTTTATCCATCCTTTGCAAGGTGATAAATCTATTAGGAAGAGCAAATATGATCCTAATTCGGAGAATACGATCCTGATTCACAAAATACAGTCCTACATCAAAAAATACAATCCTAAATCAGAAAATACGATCCCAAATCCTGATTTATGATCTTATAATAATTATTCTAATTTAGGTTCCTACACTTAGGTCCCCACACCACCCCCAATCCTTCCTATCGGACTCCCGGATTCTAGTAGGTCCCATACTTATCCGCAACGGTTAGAACTTTAAAATCTCGTCAACAATGTAGACGAGGTGAAGACGGATGATACGAAAACGGATCAGATGGCTCAGCATCATGCTGCTTCTGGGGATTATACTGCTGTCTGCCAGATTGATGCAGCTCCAGTTATTCCAGACAGAGTCGTTCTCCAAGCACAAAATCAATCTGATTGAAGAGAGTGTGGCCCAGCGCACGCAGCAGCTCGTCATAGATGAAGGCAGAGGGCAGTTTCTTGACCGCAATGGGAAGCCGCTTACGTTCCAGGAGAAAAACGTGCTGGTCTTATTTCCATTTTTGAAAAGGATGGATTGGCCGGTTGAGGAAGTGGCGCGTATCATCCACGTGACTCCTGAAATCATTGAAACCAAAATTGAACAAGCTAAAGGACCGATTGTATTCGGTGGGAAAGAGGCGTTTCAGCTTTCTGAAGAACAGATGAATGAAATCAACGGGCTGAAGATACAAGGTGTATTTGCCGTTACGAGGAAATTCAAGAACGGAACGATTCCTGCATCTCAGCTGATTGGCATAACGGGTGAAAACACTGAGGAGTTTCATGAACGTTATCCTGATAGAGTGAAAGGGATACACCAGAAGATAGGTGTGACAGGCATGCAGGAAATCTTTGATGAATGGCTGATTTCAGAAGAACAGTCAAAATTGATCTATCACGTTGATGCAAACGGGGGACCTTTATTCGGGGCAGATGTGAAGTATCTGGCTCCTGCCAATCCGTTTTATCCCCTCAATGTCAAAACGACCATCGACATGGACATTCAGCAAGCATTGGAAGAGGTGGCAGATCGGTACAAAATTGAAAAAGGCGGCCTGCTCCTGCTGGATATAGAAAATAGTCAGATACTTGCGGATGTTTCACGTCCGACTATGAAAAGCAGTGACCCCTTCAGCGGGGGAGCGGATAATTACATGCTGAAAGCACTGGCGCCGGGTTCCGTTTTTAAGACTGTCGTGGCTGCGGCTGCGATGGATGAAGGGATTGTCGATGAATCCCGGATGTTCAACTGTGATGAAGGTATCTATGGAGCCCCTGCTGAAAAGCCGCACGGCATGATTAATATTAAGTCGAGCATCGCTGTCAGTTGCAACAGGACTTTCGCCGACCTTGCCAAAGAACTTGTGGTAAAAGACCCGTACTCCCTTGAAGAATACGCAGGAAAGCTCGGTCTATTGGGGGACATCGCTTGGAAAGGGAATGTGTTCCATTATGAGGAATTCTCACAGCTGCCGGTAAGCAAAGGAAGGGTCTTTGTCTCAGATGATGAGCGCAAAGATCTGAATTACATCGCTCAAACCGGAATCGGGCAGCGGGAAGTAAGGGTGACTCCGCTCGGACTCGCCAATATGATGGCAACCATCGCAAGGGGAGGAGAAAAGTATATGGTCAATGCAGCGACGTCCATCGATTATCAAAACGGGACAAGCATGTTTTCTTTTCCACGAAAGAAGATGGAAGGAGAGAAGATCACTCCATTTACGGCCATGAAGCTTCAGCAGTATTTGCGTGGGGTCGTCAATTCGCCGGAAGGCACCGCCCCTTACCTGGACACCGCCCTTTACCCGATTGCCGGCAAAACCGGAACGGCCCAGACAGGGAAAGAGAGTGAAGGCAGGGAATTGTATAATAAATGGTTTGCAGGTTACTTTCCATTTGAAAATCCAAAATATGCGCTCGTCGCTGTCAATATGGATGTTCACATCGATGAAGGCGGCATCTACCCGATTTTCAAAGATAGTGTGGATGCTGTCCATAAACTCCGTGAATGAGTAAAACTTCCCGTTCCTAAGAGGTCATTTATCGCCGGAACTTAGAAAATGGTACTTAAGATGGTATATGTTTCGCTTTATTCTTCAGACTCTATCATGTTAAAATGTTTAGGATAATAGGAGGGAGTCTTATGGCGAAATATAATTCTCGGTTAGACCGACGCTCTAAAAATAAAACCAATACAGTCTTAAACATATCAATCGCTGTTGTTGTCCTCTTGATCGTCGTTGTAGGCGCGACGATTCTGACAGGTAACGATTCAGATAAAGATAAGGCATCGACAAGTGTTGAAAACAGCGGCGAAAACACCACTGAAAACAGTGCAGACAAAGATAATAAAGAGAAAAAAACGGGTCAAAAAAATGATGACGACTCAGTTTCCATGAATGAGGAATCAACCGAAACAGAAGATGATAAAGAAAAAGATAAAAATAAAGAAGAAGATAAAAACAAAGAAGAAGAAGAGAAAGAACAGGCATCAGGGGAGAAGAAATCTGTTGCCCTTGACGACAGTAATGCTCAGGTAGAAGAAGGCACCGAACCAAATGTGTCAAAAACGATTGTGCATCCTGATTGGGAGCCTGTCGGAACTGAGCAGTCAGGGGATCATGTGTCTTCATACGAGACGGGCAGTGTCGATTGGCAGGAAAAAGAGAAAGCTCTATCCTATGCAACCGGCATTCCTCAGGACAACATGACGGTATGGTTCATCGAAGGTAACGGCGGACCGCAAAAATCCATCGGTACCGTGACTGAAAAGGGCGGTGCCACGGCTTATCGCGTATACCTGCAGTGGGTAGACGGACAAGGATGGCAGCCGACAAAAGTTGAAGAACTGAAAGAAAACGATAAAGATTAAGCAGAAGAAAGCTCCGGGGAGTAATGCCCGGAGCTTTTTATTGTCCAGCTGCAGCGGCTAGGAGCTCGAGGTCATAAGCTAAACTTACCAAAAAGGCAAAGAACGCCTTTCCGGTAAGTTCATCTTATGCTTGTCGCTCCTGAGCGAGCCGCTTCCGCTTTTCTAATTGTCCAGCTGCGGCGGCTAGAGCCTCGAGGTCATAAGCTAACCTTACCAAAAAGGCAAAGTGCGCCTTTCCGGTAAGTTCATCTTATGCTTGTCGCTCCTGATCAAGCCGCCTCCGCTTTTCGATTGTCCAGTTGCGAGGCTTAGAGGCACATGTCATAAGCCAAACCGGCCAAGAAGGCAAAGAACGCCTTCCCGTCCGGTTTGTCTTATGATACCCGCCTCTGAGCAAAGCCCCTCCGCTTTTCTTATTTATTCACCTTGAAATGGACGGCGGCTGTGTAGTATCTTCTTCCATTTTCATCAATCGCGACTTGATGCTGAACGGAATGTACGCCGAGCATGATCGCTTTGTTGTGTTCGATTTGTTCTTCTATTTTTTTCTCGAGGATCTGTAATCGATCGGCTTCGAAGAACTCCACTTTATCTTGAATTAAATCGAATGAAATATTCATGGGTATTCCTCCTGTATCACGTCATTTTCAAACTGTTCCACTCCCATTTTAGAGTGCAATCGCTATTTTTACAATTTATAATTGTTGAATTTGTCATAGGTATATGATAATTTAATAACAGTTTTAAAAATAATTCATAGTATATTGATAGGAATTATAAACTTTATTTAAAACTGGGGTGCTTAGGATGGGAAGAGAGTTCTTGGATCTGTTCGGAGACTGGGCGGATTCATACGATGATGCGGTCGCAGGGAAAGATGCCGAGTACAAGGCAGTCTTTGAAAAATATGAGGAAATTCTCGAGGAAGTCGTATCTCTATCACAAGGCACGGTAGTCGAATTCGGGCCTGGTACAGGTAATCTGACAGAAAAGCTGGCTGAAGCGGGCTTGAACGTGATTCCGTTTGAACCTTCCCCTGAGATGAGACTGATCGGGCAGCAGAAGCTCGGGGAGAGAGTCCCGTTTTTAGACGGGGATTTCCTGGAATTCAAACTGGATGAAGGGGCGGACACGATTGTCAGCACATATGCTTTTCATCATTTGACCGACGAAGAAAAAGGAAAAGCCTTTAGCATTTATGGAAACTTGCTTGCACAAGGTGGTAAAATAGTATTTGCTGATACGATGTTTGAAACGAAGCAGCACTATCAGGCCGCCATAGATCAAGCTTTGGATAAAGGCTTTCTGAATCTTGCAGAAGATTTGAAACGGGAATATTATACAACGCTCGATGTCCTGGAAAGTTTATTGACTTCAAAGGGGTTTTCCGTTCATTTCCGGCAGATTAACAACTTTGTCTGGATCATGGAGGCGACTAAACAATAGAAAGAGGTTTTAATGTGAGAATCGCCATCATTGGAGCAATGGAAGAAGAAGTAGCTTTACTTAGAGAAAACATTACAAATCCGCAAACCGAAACGATTGCCGGGTGTGAATATACAAGCGGAACCATGAAAGGGAAAGAAGTAATCCTTCTCCGTTCAGGAATCGGAAAGGTAAACGCCGCAATGTCCACGGCTGTATTGCTGCAACACTTTAAACCGGACGCCATCATCAATACCGGGTCAGCTGGAGGATTCGATCCTTCACTGAATGTAGGTGATGTCGTCATTTCCACAGAAGTTCGCCATCACGATGTAGATGTTACTGCGTTCGGATACGAATACGGGCAGGTTCCACAGCTGCCGGCTGCATTCACTGCTGATGAAAAGCTGAAGAAAGCCGCAGTGGAAAGTGTGCGTGAACTGGGCGATGCCCAGGTCGTATCGGGCTTGATCGCAACAGGTGACTCATTCATGAATGATCCTGCACGCGTTGAAGCGATCCGTGATAAATTCACAGGCCTTCAGGCCGTTGAAATGGAAGCAGCTGCGATCGCACAGGTAGCCCATCAATTCGGGGTCCCGTTCGTGATCATCAGGTCTTTATCAGACATTGCAGGGAAGGAATCAGACGTCTCCTTCGAGCAGTACCTGGAGAAAGCAGCCCTGCACTCTGCCAAGATGGTAATGAACATAGTGGAATCCATATAAACATAGAGAAAAAAGCTGACCCGGGCACCCCACTTTCTCTTTCTTCTTCAGACAGCAGCCGTAATACTGCTGTGTGCTATGGAAGAATTGGAAGCAGCGGCTGCACAGGTCGGCTTTTTTCATTTTCGAATAAAGGGGGGATAGGTATGGATGTGTACAATGGTGTTCACGAGCTGATAGGAAATACCCCTATTATGGAGCTTACACATTTTTCTTTAAAGGACGGTGTCCGTCTATTTGCCAAATTGGAATTCTTCAATCCGGGCGGCAGTATCAAGGACCGTCTGGGGCTGGAATTACTAAGGGAAGCGGAGCAATCAGGGAAAATCAAGCCTGGAGGCACCTTCATTGAGCCGACAGCAGGGAATACAGGAATCGGGCTGGCGCTTGCGGCTGTGAATTCCGGATACAAAGCGGTTTTTTGCATCCCTGAAAAATTCAGCATCGAAAAGCAGGAGCTGATGAAAGCACTGGGAGCGAAAATCATCCATACACCGACTGAACTGGGTATGAAAGGTGCCATTCATAAAGCGAAGGAACTTACGAAAGAAATCGAGAACTCCTACTATCCAGGTCAATTTGAAAATGAAGCCAACCCTGCCACCTATTATAAAACATTGGGGCCGGAAGTCTGGAAACAGATGGACGGCAAGATCGATCATTTTGTTGCCGGTGCCGGCACGGGCGGGACATTCATGGGGACTTCACGGTACTTAAAGGAAATGAACCCGGAAATCAGGACGGTCATTGTGGAACCCGAAGGATCGATTCTGAATGGTGGAACCTCCGGACCGCATAAAACCGAAGGGATCGGAATGGAATTCCTTCCGGCTTATATGGATGCTTCATACTTTGACGGGATCCATACCGTCACAGATGAGGACGCATTCAGAAGGGTGAAGGAATTGGCAGAACGGGAAGGCCTTCTGGCAGGAAGTTCCTCGGGTGCAGCACTTCACGCGGCCCTGATTGAAGCAGAAAGTGCAAAGCCAGGAAGCCATATCTTAACGATCTTCCCGGACTCAAGTGAACGCTACTTAAGCAAGAAAATATATGAAGGAGGAATCTGATCATGAAAAAGAAAACACAGCTGATTCATGGTGGAGTTGGACTCGATCCGCAGACAGGGGCCGTTTCCACACCGATTTATCAAGTAAGCACCTACAAGCAGGATGAAGTGGGTAAACATAAAGGTTTTGAATACTCCCGTTCCGGTAACCCGACAAGGCATGCCCTCGAAGAACTCATCAAGGATCTCGAAGGCGGGAAGAGAGGGTTTGCATTCGGTTCTGGTATGGCTGCCATAACGGCCGTGATGATGATGTTTGACAGCGGAGATCATGTCGTGCTGACAGATGATGTGTACGGCGGAACATATAGGGTCATGACGAAAGTGCTGAACCGCCTTGGCATCGAGTCAACATTCGTCGATTCAAGTGATCTCAAAAATATCGAGAAGGCAATCCAGCACAATACAAAGGCGGTTTATATTGAAACTCCTACAAACCCTCTATTGAAAATAACCGACATTGAAGCGGCTGCCAACCTTGCGAAGGAACATAACCTATTGACGATTGTTGATAATACGTTCAGTACACCATATTGGCAGAACCCGTTAAGCCTCGGAGCTGATATTGTACTCCACAGTGCGACCAAATACATCGGGGGTCACAGTGATGTAGTCGCAGGGCTTGTCGTCGTAAATTCTGAAGAACTCGCAGAAGACCTGTTCTTTGTCCAGAACTCCACAGGCGGCGTATTGGGGCCGCAGGATTCATGGCTCCTCATCAGAGGGATCAAAACGCTCGGACTCAGAATGGAAGAACATGAAGAAAATACGAAGAAAATCGTTGAGTACCTTACACAGCATCCGAAGGTTTCAAAGGTTTATTATCCTGGTCTTGAAACCCATCCGCATCATGATATCGCGAAAAAGCAGGCTTCAGGCTTTGGCGGAATGGTATCTTTCGATGTGGGAAGTGAAGAAAATGCCGACCGTCTATTGACCAATACTAAATATTTCACCTTGGCTGAAAGCCTGGGAGCGGTGGAAAGCTTGATTTCCGTTCCGGCCCGCATGACACATGCCTCCATCCCTAAGGAGCGCCGCAGCGAGCTGGGAATTACCGACGGGCTTGTAAGGATCTCGGTTGGGTTAGAGGATGCAGAAGACCTGATTGAAGATCTTGAAAGAGCTTTATCGCGCTAAATCCCCATTGGAAGAACTGGTATCAATTACATGGCAGGCTGTCTGTCTGCATATGTTACCATAGAATGAGAGATTACTAGTTCAAAAGTAGGTGATTGCGAAATGAAGCACACACTAAATAAGAAGAAACTGCAAGATAAAATGAATGACTTCAAGCGGTATGGATTCACACTGCTCGCACTGAGTGTATTCATGTATCTCGGTGTGGTGATTCCCTCAGAAACCGTGACGGAAATCAAAACGATGATCCTGATGTCAGGCACCATCGTATTACTTGGACTGTCACTTATCTTCTTTGCCAAAGCGATAAAATATAAAAAAGATCTGCAGTCTGTGGATGAATAAGAAAAGCGGAAGCGCTTTGTTTAGCACCGACAAGCGTTGGAGGGCCGTCCTGTGAAGTCGTTCTTTGACTTCATTGGGCGGACTGAACGTCTCGATTGGCTAAGCGATGGTGCTGGACAAAAAAATGGACCCTTCTAAGGGTTCATTTTTTTGTATCACCCATTCTTATTAAAAATAGAGCATCTGCCGCCTCGCATATGAAGCAAGGGAATAGTATGATAGAGCATGCTGCATCAATCGAAATTTGTTGAAAAGAAAATGTTTACAATTCATGGAGAATTGGATATACTAACCAATGTAAGAAAAAAACACTAAAGGAGGTCGAAGGAAATGATCATTGCTGCAAAGAAATTTAAAACAACAGAATATCGTTTAAACCATTCGACCGCTTGTGGGATGAATTTCATTTAATTCTGGATTATAATTTAAATGAAGCCGCGGGGAGAATGCACTTTCCTGCGGCTTTTTTGTGCCGTGCGGGGAAAGGAAGCTCTGTGCGGTTTTTTACTGCCTGAAAAAGGCTTTGAAAGGGGTGATAAGTATGACACTGAATCTTTTATTCATGACGGTTACGTTTAAAAAGAAACAAGAATCGTTCGAGGAAGCAGAACATAACTGCAACGTGATGAAGCATTACGAACAAACAAAAACAAAGCAGCAATTTACAACACACATCTATTAATGCTCGGGATTGAAAGCAAATAAGGAGAGGAGAATGAAATATGATGAACATTCAGGAGAAGAGAAGAAATGCGCTATGGGTAGAGAAGGATTCTGCCTAGATATACGAAAGAGGGTGGAAGAATTGTTTCTGAATATTTTAGTCTGGACAGCTGTCTTTCATAAAAAAATAAAAAGAAACGACAGATGATCAAAATGGGCTGGGACAATAGTGATATAATCTAAGTAACCCGAATTAATCTGCATTAGATGAGGCAGATTAGTTCGGGTTTTGTAATTTATTCATTGTACACTTAGGGTTTAGCTCATTCAGCGGATGATTAGAGTGCAAGACGAAGACTCCTGCGGGGAGAGTAGCCTATGTGAGACTTGTCCAGCTGCGGGGCTTAGAGGCACATGTCATAAGTCAAATCGTCCAAGAAGGCAAAGAGCCCCTTCGTGGACAATTCGCCTTATGCCAACCGCCTCTCTTCAAAGCCCCTCCGCTTTTCTTTCCGCAGGCTTGCCGAGGAGGCTCACGGGCTACCCGCGGAAAGCGAAGTCTTGCACGGAAATCAATAGCGTTGTTTATAATTCACTCTAAAATGTTTGTCTTTAGACATTGAATTTTAAGTTTTGTCCTAACCTCTTATTGAATGGTAACACCGATTGTTCAAGGCGACTGGAGCCGGTCACAATTCTGTCATGCATTAGTTAAAAGTTGTTCACGTTTGACCGGTGAAACGGTGGTTGAAAGTGATACATTAATAGTAAGAAGGAACGTTGATTCCTGACTCAAAAAAAGGAGTGATTATAATGTTTTCCATGATAATGGGTCTTGTCTTGACGTCTGTGATCGGGATGATCATTGCTGCTGAGGTAAGCGTAGATTAGATGACAGCATTGAATAGATAGTTAAAAAAGCGATTCTTACACGGATCGCTTTTTTAAACTCATAGCTAACTGATACCTACCGTTTTGCTTCTCCTTTCTAACAAAAGAGTATCCCTCCAAATACCGCCCATCTTACCAATTTTTTCACGTCGGCCTACAACGCGGAATCCATGCTTTTCATGCAATTTGATACTTGATACATTTTCAGGGAATATTCCAGCTTGCAGGGTCCAATACCCATTAGATTCACTGACTTTTATCAGAGCATCAAGTAGGAGGCTGCCTGTTCCTTTACCCTGATGTTGAGTCGAAACATAGACACTTACTTCAGCCACCCCGTTATAAACACATCTGCCGGAAACCGGGCTCAATGCAGCCCAGCCCAGTAAACAATCGGCTGTACGTGCCACAATCCTGCCCTCATTGGCGTGACCCTTGTGCCATTGTTCCCAAGAGGGGGCTTCTTTTTGAAATGTTGCATTCCCAGTAGCTATACCTTCTAAATAAATCTCTCTTACGACTGCCCAGTCTTCAGGTATCATTTCCTCAATGAATAATCTTTTCATTAGATATCCACACTCTCTATTAGAAGTTTTCATAAATTTTACTAAAATTTAAAATGAAAATTCAACTAAAAAATACTTGTAATCCATATATAAGTGAAATATTATATAAGCATAGAATAATATACTGATACTTAAGATAGTCTGGAGGTAAGCTGATGAAAGAATCCTCTGTTGAAATCGATAAAACCGCAGGAGTACTAAAATTATTAGGAGATAAAACCCGATTGACGATGGTGAAGATACTCGATACCAATGACTGCTGCGTATGTGAATTCGTGGAGATATTTAAGGCCAGTCAACCTGCCATAAGTCAACACGTACGGAAACTAAAGGACGTGGGGATTGTAAAAGAAAAACGCAGGGGTCAGTGGATTATCTACTCCCTGAATCGGGAGAGCGAATTCTTCCCCTTGATCCAAAGCCTTCTCAATCACCTTCCAAACCAAGACTTCAAATTGAAGGAATTGGAAGAGCAGGGCTTACGCATTTCTTGTGAATAATAGGAGGTAAAATATAATTATGATCATTTTAGCATCAGTGATTTTTTTCATCACCCTCGTCCTCGTCATCTGGCAGCCAAAAGGGCTTTCCATCGGATGGTCCGCTTGCGGCGGAGCTGTATTGGCGCTGATTGCAGGGGTCGTCGATTTCAATGATGTGGTGGACGTCACATCAATCGTTTGGAATGCGACACTGGCATTTATTGCAATCATTATCATTTCACTCATACTTGATGAAATTGGATTTTTTGAATGGGCTGCCCTGCATATGGCAAAGGCAGCGAAAGGGAACGGCGTGCGAATGTTCGTCTACGTTTCACTGTTGGGAGCGGTTGTGGCAGCTCTCTTTGCAAACGATGGAGCAGCTCTTATCCTGACACCAATCGTATTAGCCATGGTACGTAACCTGAACTTCAGTGAGAAACTCGTATTTCCGTTCATCATTGCCAGCGGCTTCATTGCTGATACGACATCCCTTCCGCTGGTCGTCAGTAATCTGGTGAACATCGTTTCCGCTGACTTTTTCGGCATCGGTTTTGTAGAGTTTGCTTCCCGGATGATTGTTCCGAACTTCTTTTCCTTAGGGGCAAGTATCCTGGTTCTTTATCTATTTTTCCGAAAAAGCATTCCAAAAAACTACGATGTTTCCCAGCTGAAAAAACCGGTTGAAGCGATCCGTGACAAGAAAATGTTCCGCCTTTCCTGGGTTGTTCTGGGCGTTTTATTGATTGGCTACTTTGCAAGTGAATTTATCGGTCTTCCGGTGTCCATCATTGCAGGGATTGTCGCTATTTTCTTCTTGGCAATGGCGAGAAGGAGTGCAGCTGTCAATACGAAGACCGTCATCAAAGGCGCTCCGTGGGCTATCGTGTTTTTCTCGATTGGAATGTACGTCGTCGTGTATGGCCTTCGTAATGTAGGGCTTACCAATGTGCTGGCAGATGTCATCCAGATGACTGCTGACCAAGGTTTATTCGCGGCTACAGTCGGAATGGGATTCATCGCGGCGATTCTGTCGTCCATTATGAACAATATGCCGACCGTCATGATTGATGCCCTTGCGATTGCGGATACTGATACTACCGGGGTTGTCCGTGAAGCGCTCATCTATGCGAATGTCATCGGATCCGATCTCGGACCGAAGATAACGCCAATCGGGTCACTCGCTACATTATTATGGCTCCACGTTCTTTCATTAAAAGGAGTGAAGATCTCCTGGGGGACGTATTTTAAAACCGGAATCATCTTGACCATCCCAACCCTGTTCATTACATTGGTCGGGCTCTATATATGGTTATTAATTATTTAACAAACATTAAAGGAGAGATTCAACATGTCAAAGAAAACCATCTATTTCCTATGCACAGGTAATTCTTGCAGAAGCCAAATGGCTGAAGGCTGGGCAAAAAAGCACTTAGGTGAAGAGTGGAACGTATACAGTGCCGGCATCGAGGCGCACGGATTGAATCCAAATGCAGTAAAGGCGATGAAAGAGGCGGATATCGATATCACAGATCAAACATCCGATATCATCGACCCGGAAATTTTAAATAATGCAGATTTAGTTGTTACTCTATGCGGGGACGCAGCAGACAAGTGTCCAATGACACCGCCGCATGTTAAAAGGGAACACTGGGGATTTGATGATCCGGCGAAAGCAGAAGGAACCGAAGAAGAGAAATGGGCATTCTTCCAGCGTGTACGTGATGAAATCGGTGAAAGAATCAGCCGTTTTGCTGAAACGGGCGAATAAAAGCCTTGCGTTATCAAAACTGCGAAACACTAATCTAAGTAAATTAAAAGGCAGCTGCTTTTTTTGCGCAGCTGCCTTTACTGTTCATTAGACTAAATAAAAGATGAATCCGGAGACGGTTGACATCGAGATTACCGATAGCACAAAGATGAAAACCAGCTCCTTCTTAAATATGGATTTGAGCAGGACCACTTCAGGAAGGCTTGCTCCTGCTGAACTGATCATCATTGCCATCACCGGCCCCAGGGCCATTCCTTTCAAGATCAAAATCTGTGATATGGGAATCATGCTGGATAGCCGTATATACAATGGAACTCCGATAATGGCTGCAATCGGAATCAACCACCAATGATCTCTTCCAAAGAAACCAGATATCCATTCAGTAGGGACCAGGCCATGGATGACTGCACCAACTGCAGCCCCGATGATAAGATAAGGATATACACTTCTTATTAATTGAAGGGTTTCTTTCATTGCTCCCTTCAAGGAAAATTTCTTTTCCTCCTCACTGTAGCCTGACATCATGACATTTTTGACGTATTTCTCAAATCCTAATGCTTCTAAAATAAGTCCAACGGTGATAGAGAAGAAGACAGTGACCAGTGTATAAATCAGTGTCACTTTCCATCCGAGAACCACTCCCATGATGGTGAGGATGGTTGGATCCAATACGGGGGAAGCGAATAAAAAGATCATGACAATTCCAAAAGGCATTTTCTTTTTCAGCATATTCACAACCACAGGAATGGTGGAACAGGAGCAAAATGGAGTAATGAAAGCAAAAACGATGGCAGCAGCTGCGCCCCATGCTTTATTCCTGCCAGATATCAGCTTCTCGATTTTTTCATAAGGGATGAATCCTTGCAATGCACTGATGGCAAATGAAATGAATACAAACAAAACCGTTAATTCAAGCGCAATCTCAAAAAAGCTTCTTAGTGTTTCTCCCCACATCTTAATTTTCCCCTTCCAATTAAATTAATCAAAATAAGTTGATGTATTAATCAAAAAAAATTGATATAAATCAGAAAAATTAGCATGTCGGCCTGAACAGACAACATAGCTCGGCGGATAAGAGATGATTAATCTCGCTTTGGTTCAAAGAGTAGTAACTCCATGTACCTCTGGTTTCTTTGGTGAGGATATTTGCATCGAGTAGAATTTTAAGATGATAGGAAAGTTTCGACTGGGCCATGTCCATAAGCGGAGCCAGGTCACAAACACACATTTCTCCTTTTTCGGTCAAGATGTTCATGATCTGAAGTCTTTTTTGATCCGCGATCGCTTTAAATTTTGCTTCGTACGTTTCAAACATCTTTAGCTTGGATATGTCTTGTAATGGTATTTCCTTCTTCATTGCCGGAACCTCATTTCTAATCAATTCTTCTTGATATACTCATCTTATATCCAATATTTTCATGTGTCAAGGAATTAATCAACATTTTTTGATTTATTCACATTACTTTATGTTGGACGAATTACAAAAGTGACTAAAACAATTTTTTTTGATTTAATAGTTGCATTTAAAAAATCGATAATATACTATTGTTATATATCAAATAAATTTGATATAAACAATAAATCAAAAATATTTGATTTAAATCGAATAAAGGAGTTGGGTGAAAATGAATTTTGTTAAAATCTTTTTAGGGGAAAAAGGTAAAGAATCCAAGCACTGCTGCAGCATAGAAATCAAAGAAGTGGAAACTGACCACAACGAAGAAAGCTGCTGTCCCACAGAAAATAATCCAGGCTGCTAGTGACCATTAAGCCATAAACAAAATTAAATGGATATCCGGCTGGTCCATAAGTAGATCAGTCGGAAAATCTGAATAGAAAAATCGCACGGATACCTCCGTGCGATTTTTCATTTTCCCCTCTTTTCTTTCTCTTCCCTGTAAAATTCGTGGAACATTTTCATTAGTGCACGCTTCTCAATCCTTGAAACATAGCTTCTCGAAATGCCCAATTCCTTTGCAATTTCCCTTTGGGTCTTTTCTTCTTTCAAGTCCAAACCGAAGCGGCCGACGATGACTTCCTTCTCCCGTTCATCCAGCACACAGATATATTTACGCACTTTCTCAAGTTCCATGCTTAATTGAATGGTATCAATCACATCATCTGTCTCTGATTTTAAAATATCGATCAGGCTTATTTCGTTTCCTTCTTTATCCTGTCCTATCGGATCATGCAAGGAAACGTCTTTTTTTGTTTTCTTAAGCGCCCGAAGATGCATGAGGATTTCATTTTCGATACACCTCGCCGCATAGGTTGCGAGCTTTGTACCTTTCCCTTCAGAGTAACTTTCGATTGCCTTAATCAAACCAATGGTCCCAATGGAAATTAAATCTTCTGGGTCTTCGCCTGTATTTTCAAATTTTTTGACGATATGTGCGACCAAACGTAAATTATGCTCGATCAGCATGTTTCGTGCGTGGTCATCTCCTTCAGCCATCTTGCGCAAATACTTCTTTTCATCCGCTGAAGATAAGGGCTGAGGAAATGCATTGTTTTTTACATAAGAAACGAGAAATATCAGTTCCTTGAAAAAATACCCCAGTGCTGTTAGAACGCCAGACATATTTACACCTCCATGAAGGACTTATATAGAAGCATATGAAACAGAAAGCGCCACCTTGCACGTCCCTGAAAAGTATACAGGCTGTCGGCCAAATTATGAGGGTATTTGCCCATACCGGAGTGGTCTTGGACTCATATAATAATCACAGTAAGTATGTAAGGAGGTAATCTCATGCCATATGGTTATCCCGGTTATCCTTATTATTGCCCTCCGTATTACGGCGGTGGGGGGTTCTTCCTGGCACTCGCAGTCATCCTGCTCGTACTGCTCTTCCTCTTTGGCGGCTGGTGGTACTACACACAATGTTAGTAGAATCAAACCAATAAAGAAGGCCCCGCGATTCGCGGGGCCTTTTTTTACACTTTTTTAAGCGTAAACGAACTGATCATCAGCAAAGATAGAATAATCGTAATGAATAAGACCAATACATCAGGTATGACTGGTATGGCTAAATAACTGAGTGTTAACAGGCATCCTGCAGCAGTGATCGGCAGTCCGGTGAAATATCCGGTATTTTCCGTGATATTGAAACGGGCAAGCCGGAAAGCGCCGCATCCGATATAGAAAATCGTGAAAAACATGCCTGGAAACGAAAATTCATTCAATACAGCAGTATAAATCAGCAATGCAGGAGCTGCGCCAAATGAAATGATGTCACTCATCGAATCAAGCTGCTTTCCAAGCTCGGATTCGATATTCAGTCTTCTTGCGGTCATCCCGTCAAGACGGTCGGTTAACGCAGCAATGAAAATGAGCATCAGACTTAAATTCAGTTGGTGGTGAAAAGTCGCGATGATACTGAATCCTCCGAGGGACAGGTTGGTTAATGTTACTAGATTTGCAGTTTGTGATTTCAGTTTTCTTACGGTCTGGTCAACGACATCGGAGAGCAGCAACAGGCAGTCACCCCTTTTTATTATGTTATTAAAAATCCATATGCATTTGCATGTAAGAAAATGATATCCATTAAAGAATATTCCTCACCATATAGTATATAATGATAATTTATTATATACTTAGTAAATTGCTATACGTATCGTTTTGTAAACTGAAAGGAGCCATCGTGAAACAATCAATCTATCGATTATGTATTGAATTGACTAATAAAAAGTGGTCGTCTTTTGTTTTGAGAAAGTTCGTGCAGTCCCGTCTGAGCAAGCCTTTTATTCCCGGGTTCATACGTACATACAAAATCGATACTGACGAACTTCAGGATGAAATCGGGGAGTATCCAACACTTCATGATTTCTTTATCCGACAGCTTAAAGAGGATGCAAGGATCATCCAATTTGGTGAAAATGATGCTGTGAGCCCGGTTGACGGACTCCTGGCAGAAACCGGTCCGATATCTGATGAGCTTGAGATCATGGTAAAAGGCAAGGCCTATTCTGTTCTTGAGATGTTAGGTGCGGACGACAAAGCTTCATCCTATATAGGGGGACGGTTCGGCGTCTTTTATTTAAGCCCCTCGAATTATCACCGCATTCACAGTCCGGTTGACGGAACTGTGCTGAACAGATGGTCACTCGGGAGACATTCCTATCCGGTCAATGATTCGGGGCTTCTATACGGAAATGCCGTTCTCGCTAAAAATTACCGTGAAATCACCGAGCTGCAGCACAGGCAGGGCAAAGTAGCCGTCGTCAAGGTAGGTGCCATGTTTGTAAACAGCGTCGAGTATGTAAACGAAAGTGACATATGGAGACAGGGGGAAGAGGTCGCTTATTTCACCTTCGGATCCACAGTCATTCTATTATTTGAAAAAGACAAGTTTCAATTTTTGGGCAGCAAATCCGTCCCCCGTGAAGTGAAGATGGGGGAAAAGATTGGTAACTTTATTGAATAAGAAAAAGGACGGATATGATAATCCGTCCCGTTTTCTTGTAGCCGGCTCAGTAAAGCCGTTTATTATGAAGTTGCTTTTATGCGATGTGATAGTGATCGACGGTGAATTTCCATTTCGATGAGGCGGATAAATTCAGAGCTCAGTTTTAATTGGCGTGCTTTGTAATAAGAGTCCAACAGTAGTTCGTCCGATAATTTCCTCATTAATTTCACCTCCGGGAGCGGCATTTATTTTTAATCAGATACATATTGTTTGTATGTTTTGAAGTAGTAATTAAACTTTACCAAATAACTTTTTTTAGAACAAGCGTTCCGTTATCCACAGTTTCCGGTGGATAAGTTGTGGTTAAACTGTATACAACTGGAAACTGCGCCTGCCTGGATTGAGTGAATAGTGTGAATAAGGTTATCCACAGCATCGAGGCGCCTTGAAATTTGTCGAAAAATATTTATGAATAGTTGTCATATTCATTGACCATGCCCATATAATATGGTTTATTTTGAATCTGCAAGTAAAATTGGTTATCATTAATTTAATTAAGGATAAAGTACGTACTAAATGACATAGAAATTTGAGGTGTATAGACGGTGTTAAAGCATTTTCTACCTGATGAACAGGTTCAGGACATATTCAGCATACGTCCTGGCTATTTAAAGGAAAAAGGTATCAAAGCCATTATTACGGATTTGGATAATACCCTTGTGGAATGGGACAGGCCCAATGCCACGCCAAAGTTGATCCAGTGGTTTAAAGAAATGCAGGAAAATGGAATTCTTGTGACGATCGTTTCGAATAATAATGAAAAACGAGTTGGCGCATTCTCAGATCCCCTTGGGGTACCTTTCATTTTCCAGGCAAGAAAACCTATGGGGCGTGCTTTCAGACGCGCCATTAAGCAAATGGAAGTAAAAAAGGAAGAAACGGTTGTAATCGGTGACCAGCTGTTGACGGACGTTCTTGGCGGGAACAGGAACGGATTCCATACCATTCTTGTTGTACCGGTGGCACAGTCTGACGGTTTCTTTACGAAATTCAACAGAAGAGTCGAAAGAAGGATCATGAAGTTTTTCAAGCGGAAAGGGTTGCTTGAGTGGGAGGAAAAGAAGTGAGCGAAGTAGTTTGTGTAGGTTGTGGAGTGGCGATTCAGACAGAAGATAAAGAAGGCATCGGGTACGCCCCTCCTTCCGCGTTGCAGAAAGAGGAGATCATCTGCCAGAGATGTTTCAGATTGAAGCACTATAATGAAGTTCAGGACGTGCCTTTGACGGATGACGATTTCTTAAAGATCCTGAATGAAATAGGGAATTCAGAAGGGCTGATCGTTAAAATAGTCGACATTTTCGACTTTAACGGAAGCTGGCTTCCTGGTCTTCACCGTTTTGTCGGGTCAAATCCGATACTGCTGATTGGTAACAAAGTGGATTTACTGCCTAAGTCAGTGAAGCCTTCCAAGATGATCCACTGGATGAAGCATGAAGCGAGCCAACTGGGATTGAAACCGGTCGATGTTCAGTTGGTTAGTGCGGCTAAAGGCATCGGTATCGAAGAAGCAATCACGGCAATCGAAAAGTACCGGGACGGGAAAGATGTGTATGTCGTAGGTTGTACGAATGTTGGGAAGTCCACATTCATCAATCGGATCATCAAGCATGTTTCAGGTGAACAGGATGTCATCACCACTTCCCATTTCCCGGGGACTACATTGGATATGATCCAGATTCCACTTGATGAAGGGGAATCCCTCATCGACACACCGGGGATCATCAATCATCATCAAATGGCCCACTATGTTGATAAACAGGATCTGAAGATCATCACACCCAAAAAAGAGATAAAGCCGAGGACGTTCCAGCTGAATCCGGAGCAGACCTTGTTCTTCGGAGGGTTGTCAAGGTTTGACTTTTTGAGGGGGGAGCGCCAGCCGTTCACTGCATATTTCTCCAATGAGTTGACGATCCACCGTACGAAATTGGAGAAGGCCGATGATTTGTATGAGAATCATGCCGGGGAACTGCTCCAACCGCCTCGTAAAGATGACATGGATACATTCCCTGAGCTCGTAAAGCATGAATTCAAAGTAAAAGAAGCGAAGACGGATATCGTTTTCTCAGGATTGGGATGGATCACGGTCAATGAGCCGGGAGCTTCGATCGCCGCACACGTACCGAAGGGTGTCAGTGTGTTCCTGAGAAAATCTTTGATATAGGAGTGGTAAAGTGGATGAACTATACGGTGTGATTGGAGATCCGATTGTCCACTCCATGTCCCCTGTCATGCATAATGCAGCGTTCAAGAAGGCTGCAATAGATGCTTCATACGGCAAATTTCATGTGACAACGGATGCATTGCCTCAAGCCATTAATGGAATCAGGGCGCTGGGCCTGCGGGGGATCAACGTAACGGTTCCCCATAAGACAGCCGTCATATCACTATTGGATGAGGTGGATCCCCTGGCACAGTCCATCGGGGCCGTAAATACTATCGTGAACCGTGAAGGAAAGCTGATCGGCTTCAATACCGATGGTTTGGGGTTTGTGGAAGGTCTGAAGAAGGAAATCAGCGGCGGTTTATCAAATAAGTCAGTATTGATCATCGGAGCCGGCGGTGCTTCCAAGGCGATCTATCATACCCTGGCCGCTTTGGGGGTAAAGAAGATCGACCTGGCCAACCGCTCGGAAGAAAAAGCCGCTGCCATGATCGGCACCTGCCCGGCGGGGGTGGAATCACATTACCACGGGCTGGATGAAGCCGAACAGGTATTGCATCTCTATGATATTGTCATTCAGACGACTTCAATCGGGATGTATCCCCTAGTCGGTGAATCACCCGTCAGCATTGAGAGGGTCAAGGCCGGAGCGGTGTTCAGCGATATCATTTATAATCCCCTCAAGACAACTTTTTTGAAGCAGGCTGAAGAAAAAGGAGCCATCATACAAAACGGCATCGACATGTTTGTCCATCAGGGGGCGCTTGCATTCAATAAATGGACGGGGGTCACCCCGGATACGGATCTAATGAAAAAAGTAGTGTTAAAACAACTGGGAGGTACACAATGTTAAAAGGGAAACAAAAGAGATATTTACGTTCGGAAGCACATCATTTATCGCCGATTTTCCAAGTCGGAAAAGGCGGCGTCAATGAGAATATGATCAAACAGATTGAGGAAGCACTGGAAAAACGAGAGTTGATGAAAATCAGCATCCTTCAAAACTGTGATTGGGATAAAACTGAAGTTGCGGAAGCGCTGGTCGAAGGCACAGGTGCAGAACTTGTCCAGGTCATCGGGAACACCATCGTTCTTTACAAAGAATCAAAGGAAAATAAGCAAATCACTCTTCCAAGATAAAGGTGGAAGGACTATGAAGAAAAAAATAGGGCTCTTGGGAGGTACATTCAATCCTCCCCATATTGGCCATCTTATCATTGCCGAGCAGGTCCTTGAAAAAGTTGGGCTGGATGAAATCCGTTTCCTGCCGAACCGTGTTCCTCCGCATAAAGAGAAGGATGAAACGGTATCGGCTGATCAGAGGCTGAGGATGCTCGAGGGTGCGATTAAAGGAAACCCGAAGTTCGGGGTCGAACAAATCGAACTTGAAAGGGAAGGCACATCCTACACATATGATACAATCAAAGCTCTGACCGAGAGAGATCCCGAAAACGATTATTCTTTCATCATCGGCGGGGATATGATTGAATATCTCCCTAAGTGGCACAAGGTGGAAGAATTGATTGAGATGGTGGAATTCATCGGCGTGAACAGGCCTTCTTATCGTCATGAAACCCCATATAAACTGCACTATGTGGAAGTGCCGGACATGGCAGTTTCTTCCTCCTTCATCCGGGATTCCGTGAAAAAAAAACAATCGATCCGGTATCTTGTGACCGATGAGGTGTATCGAATCATAGAGGAGGAGAACCTGTATGGATAGACAGAAAGGGCTGGATATAGTGAAGGGGCAATTGACAGAGCACCGCTATATCCATACTTGCGGTGTGATGGAAACGGCGGTCACACTTGCCCGTCAATACGGGGCTGATATAAAAAAAGCTGAAACAGCCGCCATCTTTCATGATTATGCAAAATTCCGCGATAAAAATGAAATGAGGCAGCTGATTGAGTCGGAAGGGCTGCCTGCCGATCTATTGGAATATAACAGCGAACTTTGGCATGCTCCTGCAGGCGCCATACTTGTAAAGAAAGAGACTGGCATAACGGATGAAGAAGTGCTGAATGCGATACGCTGGCACACTTCGGGATGCGATCATATGTCCACCTTGGATAAAGTGATCTATCTAGCGGACTATATAGAACCCGGCCGCCAGTTCCCAGGAGTGGAAGAAGTCCGGGATTTGGCTGAGGAATCCCTGGATAAAGCATTGATGAAAGCCTTGCAGAATACAATCATGTTTTTGATGAAGAAAAACCAGGCCGTCTATCCGGATACATTCCGATTTTATAATAAACTGGTATTTGAACAGAGGAGATGAAATGATGGAACAACCTTTAGTGGAATTAGCATATAAAGCAGCGGATGACAAGCGTGCAGAGGATATCGTTGTCCTTGATATGAAAGGCATTTCTATGATTGCGGATTACTTCCTGATCTGCCACGGAAACTCAGATAAGCAGGTTCAGGCAATCGCCCGTGAATTGAAGGACAAGGCCGAAGAAAACGGATATTCTGTGAAACGCCTTGAAGGTTTCGACCAGGCACGATGGATCCTGGTGGACCTCGGGGATGTCGTGGCGCATGTGTTCCATAGAGATGAGAGAGGTTACTACAACCTGGAACGTCTATGGGGAGATGCCTCGCATGTCGAGGTCAGCGAAAGTCTTTAATGAGTTACGAACGATTTGCCTATATCTATGATCATCTCATGCAGGATGTGGATTATGACGGATGGCTTGATTTTGTAAACCGACAGTCGGAAACATATGCTGCAGAAGGGAAAGACATCCTGGATATTGCCTGCGGCACGGGGGAATTATCCCTGCGCCTTGCAGGGAACGGTTATTCTGTCACCGGCATCGACTTGTCTGAAGATATGCTGGTCATGGCTCAGCAGAAAGCACAGGAAAGAAATATCATGCTTTCTCTTTTCCAACAGGATATGTCCCGTTTGGAACTGCAACGGGAATATGGGCTGATCACAATATTTTGCGATTCACTCAACTACCTTGAAAAAGAGGAAGATGTAATCCATACATTCAGAGGAGTTTATAACCATTTAAAAAAGGACGGACTTTTTATGTTTGATGTCCATTCCCTTTATAAAGTGTCGCAAATCTTCATGAATCAAACATTTACCCATACAGATGATGCTGTATCCTATATATGGGATTGCTTCCCGGGAGAAGTTCCAAACAGTGTCGAACATGAACTTACTTTCTTTGTTGCCGACGAAAAGACCGGGCTGTATGAAAGGGTGGAGGAACTTCACAAGCAACGGACATATCCTGTTTTGCAGCTTACGGAATGGCTCGCTAAAGAGGGATTTGAGGTCCTTGATATTTCTGCGGATTTCACGGAACAGCCGCCTTCCGACGATAGTGAGCGGTTATTTTTCACATGCAGAAAAAAATAAAACCGGGTGAGATTTATAGATCTCCCCGGTTTTTTGAAGTTGAAGCAGGAATTCGACGATTTGTGTCGAAATAAAAATAAAGAGTCCATTCAGACTCCGAATTGAGATTTTGTCTCCGCAATGTCATCTGTAAATTTCTCCTGAGTCGCTTGAAATAACTTCTCGAACACCTCTCCCAGTTCTCTTTCCATTACATCGATGCCCTTGCCTGTGACGCCGCCTTTCACACAGACCTTCTCCTGCAGTGCAGGTAATGTGTAGATTTCTTTTTTCAACAGATCCCCCAACCCGACCAGCATCTCAGATGCCAGTACCGTAGCCGTTTCAGCATCGATTTCTGTGACTTCGACTGCCGCATTGATAAAACGCTGTGTCAGATAACTGAAGAATGCTGGCCCGCAGCTGACAATGTCGGACGCAACCCTTGTCACTTCTTCCCTTATCAATACCGGAGTCGATATATGTTCAGCGAGTGTGGTCAGAGTCCCCTTCCAATGTTCAGTACAATCACTTCCGAATGTCAGCAGGGAAACCCCGCTGAGCGCCCTGTTCGTGATACTCGGTATGAAACGTGCGCAGGAACATGGGAGGATCGATTGCAGCTGGTCTACACTGACGGGACTGGTAATGGACACTGCACATTTGTCCTCGGTGAAGCAGTCTTTATTTTCCTCTATCACACGATAAACATCATGAGGTTTGACACAAATGAATACTATATCAGAAGATTTGATGACTTCTTCACTGGAATTCAAAACATGGCCGCCGGTAGTCTCTTGAATGAGCTTCGCTTTCTTCAATGTCCTGTTCGTCATGTATAGTCTTGAAGGGGAAATTGCCTTAGACTCGATAAAGGCTTCAATGATCACTTTCCCCATATTCCCCGTTCCGATGATACCTACTTTCATGTGCAGCCCTCCTTCTTCCGCATTTTTTCTCTCAGGTGCTTTTTCCTGAAGCTTTACACAATCTACTATAGGATACGGTTCTCCTACAACTTATGAATTGCTCCAAGCGAATATTCCAAACGAGGTGATTTAGAATCATGCACCCCCTCATTGAAAAACACAAGGCACTTTTAATGATAGCCGCACTGGGTACGGCGATAGTATTGTTTTATTTTCTTAATACTTCTGACGGGCAGCCCGACGAAAACGAACTTGCTTCCATGACTATAGAGGCAAAGGAGCCTGAAGGAGAGGGCGGGGAAGCACCCTCTGAAATAGCTGCACCACCAGTAGAGGAAAGTGTATATGTTGATGTGAAGGGCGAGGTGAATAAACCGGGTCTATACGAAGTCAAGAAGGGGGAACGGTTGAAATTTGTCATCGACAGAGCCGGGGGGTTCACCGCGAAGGCAGACAGCAAGCTCATCAATCTTGCCATCAGGGTAACGGATGAAATGCTGATTTATGTGCCGGGGGAAGGGGAGGCAGCCGCACAAGTTCCGCTCATTCAAGAAACTTCGGCTTCATCGGGGGGAGACGGCAAAATCGATCTTAACGAAGCTTCTCAAGTAGATTTCGAGACATTGCCGGGAATCGGTCCGGCGAAAGCCGCCGCTTTCGTGCAGTACAGGGAGGAAAACGGACCATTCGCCAGTATCGAAGACATCAAAAACATCTCAGGGATCGGGGATAAAACCTTTGAAAAATTAAAAGAATTAATTTTTGTACAATGAATTGACGAATCATCCAGACAATCTATACACTTAAAGAAAGATGCATTCATCACGAAGGGAGAAAGAGAATGAAAAGAATTGCTTGGCATCAATATTTCATGGCTCAAAGCCATCTGCTTGCCCTTAGAAGCACCTGCACCCGGCTGACTGTCGGGGCGACCATCGTACGTGATAAACGGATCATCGCCGGCGGATATAACGGTTCAATCGCAGGCGGTGACCACTGTATCGATGAAGGCTGCTATGTCATTGATAATCATTGCGTCAGGACCATCCACGCGGAAATGAATGCACTCCTTCAGTGTGCGAAATTCGGAGTCGGTACCGACGGAGCGGAAATCTATGTAACCCATTTTCCTTGTCTGCAGTGCTGCAAAGCCATTGTTCAAGCAGGTATCAAAACGGTCTATTATGCAGAGGATTATAAAAATCATCCATATGCTGCCGAGTTGTTTCAACAGGCAGAGGTGCGGGTGGAGAAAGTACCTTTTCACGAAAAAAGCCTTGATCCCAAAAATAAAGAAAAGTCCGGCTTTGTATTGCAGCTGATTGAAGAACTTCGTCATAAAGGCGTAGACCCTGAAGCCATTGAGAAATATGAAAAGCAGTACATAGATCTTTTCAATGAATAAATCCCTGCCAGCCTTCCTGCTTTTTTTTGCGGCGGCAGCAACATTATCCGGAACCCTCCTGGCACTTCAATCCTATTATTGGGGTGCCTTCTTCTTTTTCGCACTCCTTGCCGTGCTTTATCTAAGGAAATCTCCTTTATATGCGTGGCTTATCAGCTTCTTCGTATTCATTTCTGCAGCATTCATGTCTAATTTCCATGAAAGTACTCAGCACACCCGTTTATCAATAAAAAATCCCCTTCCATTTCTGACGATCGACTCCCTCCCTGAGATTGATGGCAGCTCCCTGCGCGGTTTTGGCAAGCTTGATGGTGAGCGGATTGTATTCCGTTATAAAATCCCTTCCGAGGAGGAGCTCAAGCGTACAAAAGCACTCAAACCGGGCCACACCTGCCGTGTGAAAGGGGAACTTACTGTGCCTTCTCAAAACACAAACCCAAATATGTTCAATTATAGAAGATATTTATACGAGCGTGATATCCATTGGATCTTAAAGGTGGATTCTTTTGAAGAATGCAGGGAGTCCGAGGATGGATGGGAATTTTCATTGATCCGCTGGAGGGCGTCAGGCTTAAATTATATCGAAGACAAGTTTCCTCCCGGGACCGTTGGAATGACTCAAGCACTGGTTTTTGGGGAGACGGGCAAGATATCGCCTGAGATGATGGACGACTACCGGTCCCTGGGCATCGTCCATTTACTGGCGATTTCGGGGCTGCACGTCGGGCTTGTTTTCGGTATGTTTTACTTCATCCTTATCAGGGCAGGTGTCACGAGGGAATCAACACTTTGGCTGTCGATAGTGTTTTTGATTTTTTATATGGTGATTACAGGCGGTGCCCCGCCGGTGGTGAGGGCTTCCAGCATGCTCATCATACTGCTCCTCTTCAGAAAGTCACCTTTTACTATAAGCACATTGGATAGTTTATCGATTGTTTTCATGAGCCTTCTCTTTATGGATCCTTATTCAATCTTCGACATCGGTTTTCAGCTCTCTTTCACTGTCAGTTACAGCCTCTTACTATCTTCTTCATCCATTTTAACCGCTGAATCCCCATACTTACTTCAACTATTCAAAGTCACAGCTGTCGCACAATTATCTTCGCTGCCCATCATGATTTTCAACTTTTATGAGTTTTCCATTATTGGATTTGCATCCAACTTACTATTTGTCCCTCTTTTTTCGCTGATTGTTCTTCCCATGGCTTTGCTCACGTTTCTTAAAGAGCTTTTTTTGCCCTCCGGCTTGGAGTGGCTCAATATGATATATGGTCTTATTGTCAGTGGGATAGAGGCGCTTTCATCATTATTGGCAGCTTTTCCATTTACTACATTGATTCTCGGGAAACCACAGGATTACATCATGATTTGTTACATTTGTTTGGTGCTGGCTGTTTTTAAAGGCATGGAAAAAGGGGAATGGGGACTTCCGTCATTATTTCTGTCCGCCTTTATTCTTTTGCACATCGTCTGGACTCAATTCAGTCCCTTTGGTGATGTGGTTTTCATTGACGTGGGCCAGGGTGATGCCACTCTGATCGATCTGCCATATAATCTGGGGACGTACCTAATTGATACCGGAGGCACGGTTCAGTTTCCAAAGGAAGACTGGGAAAGAAAAACAAAACCATTTTCCATTGATGAAGATGTGATCCTGCCGTTCCTGAAAAGTAAAGGAATCACAACGATTGATAAACTTCTGCTTACACATGGTGATTTGGATCATGTCGGTGGAGCGGCAGGTCTGGTAGATAAAATAAAAATAAAGGAAATTCTTATCACCCCTGGGAGTGGTAATAAAAATGAGATGAGGGAAATCCTCTCACTTGCAGAAAAAAAGGATGTTCCGGTCAAACAAGTGCTCGCACCGTACACCTGGAAAGCAAAGGATAACATCTTTCATATTCTCATGCCGATGGATGATATTTATGAAGGAAACAATGACTCACTTGTTGTATATTCTGAAATGGGAGGCCTGAAATGGCTGTTCTCCGGGGATTTAGAGAAGGAGGGAGAAAAAGAGTTGGTGGATACATATGAGGTTAAGACAGATGTGTTGAAAATCGGTCATCATGGCAGCGGAACTTCATCTAGCGGGATCTTTCTGGAAGAGCTGAAACCGCGGATAGGGGTGATCTCCGCAGGGAGGGATAATCGTTTCGGTCATCCTCATCCGGATGTGGTAACCCGGCTGAAGGATCAGGGAGTGGTGATTCACTCCACAGCAGAGCATGGGGCATTGACTTATCGTTTTTTGGGAAAACGAGGAACATTTTCTGCCCAGCTCCCATAGTATGTAGTACCAACACACATTAAGCGCTAAAGAAAAAGGGGCAGACCTCAGAAAGTGTCGGGCCTTCAACCCAATTTATGATACTTATGTTCAGTACCATATATGGAAATTGAAGAAACCGGTTCTTTTTGGGTCTTCCCCTTATCTTCTTTCTTTTCATTAAGATCCAATCAGCTTAATGACAGTCCCAATAATAAACATTGTTGCAAAGAATCCAAAAGAAACGATAAAGCCGACGCCAGAATCTACAGCATCATTTCTCTTTGATTGAACATTTTTTTCGAATTGGTTCACAACTACCCCTCCTATTTCTATTCTAGTATAGAACATCGGATTTAAAAAATCTATACTTCACTTGACATTTTCCTTTACTGACAAGAGTTGTCACCTATAAGTTGCCCTCAGAGGGGTGACACTAATCACAACAAAGGAATACCGTCGGCATGAAAGTGTCCTAGGTCTTTCATGCATGACGTTAATATAGATATAGGGGGTGTCCCTCTCAGTCTGGGCGTCCCCTTACCACTTGTCAAATCCCCAAACCTTTTTTAACATAGAGTAGATAAAAGAGATATTGGAGAGTGCTGACTTGGTTATAGATACTTGGAAGAAAATTGAGAGATCTCAGTTTGCGTCAATATATTTAGTATATGGAAATGAATCCTTTTTAATCAACGAAACAAAGCAGCGAATCATATCTGCTGCTTTAACGGAAGAAGAAATGGATTTCAACTTTTCACGGTATGATTTGGAAGAGACGCCTGTAGAGGTGGCTATAGAAGATGCCGAAACATTCCCGTTCATGGGGGAAAGACGGGTCGTCATCCTGGACAACCCTGTTTTTCTGACAGCCGAAAAGACGAAGGAAAAGGTAGAGCACAATATCAAAAAGCTTGAACAATACATACAGTCCCCTGCTCCGTATACTATCCTTGTTCTGACGGCACGGTATGAAAAGCTGGATGAAAGGAAAAAAATCACGAAAGCCCTCAAGAAAGAAGCTGAAGTGGTCGAGGCCAAAAAACTCAACGAAAATGAGCTGAAAGTATGGGTCCGGGAAAGGGCTGCTGCCAATGCCGTCCAGATTGATGAGGATGCAATCGAGCTTCTTTTGACATTGGCAGGAACGAACCTGATGATGCTCACCCAGGAGCTGGACAAGCTGGCCCTCTATGCAGGTGATACCAATCACATCGATTCAGCTGCGGTGGAAAAATTGACCGCCCGCTCACTGGAACAGAATATTTTTGCGCTTGTAGATAAAGTAGTACAGAGGAGGATCGATGAAGCCCTCCGCATCTATTATGATCTCCTTAAGCAGAATGAAGAGCCGTTGAAAATACTCTCGATACTGGCCGGACAATTCAGGCTGATCTACGGGGCTAAAGAGTTATCTAGAAAAGGATACGGACAGCAAAAGATTGCTTCTTATCTGAAAGTGCATCCTTTCAGGGTGAAGCTTGCAGCCGGCCAGGCGAAGCATTTCAATGACAGTCAATTGGCTGCGATCATCGAAATGCTCTCGGAAGGGGATTACGAAATCAAAACCGGTAGAGTCAAAAAAGAACTCATGATCGAGATGTTTTTATTGAAATTGAATGATTTATAAGGCATTTACAGGATAAACGTGGATTTTCCGGGTCATAAGGCAGCTATTTTTAGGAGCTTGGAACCTATTCAGAAGTGGAATGGAAGGATTGAGCCTTTACTTTAACGAATTGTACCTTACCTTAAATGAATTCTACCTTTCACTTACATAATTGCACCGTTGTTTGGAATCATTGTACCCTTCAAACCAACAATTGCGCCTTTGATGTCGAAAAATCTTCAGAAACTGATACAGTCCGAAAGCAAACTAATTAAAAAAACCACTGGAGGGAGCTCCAGTGGTTTTCTTAATTGTCTAGCTCCAGCGCCTAGCCCCTCGAGACGTTTCAGCCCGACGAATGAAGTCAAAGAACGACTTCACCCCTCGGGCCTCCAACGCTTTTCGGGGCTGATCAAGGCACTTGCGCTTTTCAAATTAGTTTGCTTTTTTCATTAGACGTGATTTTTGACGACTTGCAGCGTTTTTGTGGATAAGACCTTTTTGAGCTGCTTTGTCTAATTGACGAATAGCGTCGTTTGTTAATTCTTTAGCGTTTTCAGCACCGTTAGATGCAGCAGCTTCTGCTTTCTTCACAGCAGTACGCATAGAAGATTTTACAGTAGCATTTTGAGCGTTGCGCTCGTTGCTAGTTTTAACACGCTTGATAGCAGATTTAATGTTTGGCATTCCTGTCACCTCCTAAAAAAGGATCGAGATTCTATGTGACTCGATTTTAATTCCTAATCTATTAGAACAAATGATATTTTATCAAACGAATGGCGAGATTGCAATACTAAGGAGTGAAAATAAACAAGTGAATGAAGCCATCGATAAAAGGCAAACATAAAAAATAATCATGAGATTCTTTGATTGGAGGTAACGGGTAAATGAGTAAAGAAAAGAAAACGAAACAAGATGAAATAGATTTGAGTGTTTATTCAGTACGCACAGATCTCGCCGTTGAAGCAAGGGAGATGGTGATCTCCCAAAAAGATCAGAAAGATTCAGTTGATAAGAGTGATGTCAATTCTGAAATAAAAGGAGTGGTCATAAAAGAAAGAGAGGAAGAGGGGGTGAAAATTTCCCTCGTCACCATTACACCGGAGGGTGAAGAGAACATCGGGAAAAAAGCGGGAAACTACCTCACGATCGAGGCGCACGGAATAAGGGAGCAGAATACTGAACTGCAGCAGCGCGTAGAGTCGGTTTTTGCGAGGGAATTCAGTCAGTTCCTTGAAAACAACAAGATTGGAAAAAATGCAAGCTGTTTAATTGTCGGGCTTGGAAACTGGAATGTCACCCCCGATGCTCTGGGTCCGCAGGTTTGCGAAAATGTCCTTGTGACAAGGCATCTGTTCGAACTTCAGCCGGAATCAGTCGAGAAAGGGTACCGTCCGGTCAGTGCCCTTGTGCCGGGTGTAATGGGGCTGACAGGCATAGAGACCAGTGACATCATTTTCGGGGTAGTTGAAAAATCAAAACCTGACTTTATCATCGCAATCGATGCCCTTGCTTCCCGCTCCATTGAACGTGTCAACTCTACCATCCAGATATCCGATACCGGGATTCATCCCGGTTCCGGGGTGGGGAATAAGAGGAAAGGACTCGACCAGGAAACACTTGGTGTCCCGGTCATTGCCATCGGGGTCCCAACGGTGCTTGATGCAGTGACGATCGTAAGTGATACAGTCGACTTTCTTTTAAAGCATTTCGGAAAAGAAATGAAAGAGGGCGGACGTCCGTCCCGCTCACTTGCACCTGCAGGCCTTACGTTCGGAGAGAAGAAGAAGCTCACCGAGGAGGATATGCCTGGAGAAAAACATCGTCAGACTTTCATGGGGATCGTCGGGACGCTTGAAGATCAGGAAAAGAGGAAGCTTATACATGAGGTGCTGGCACCGATCGGACACAATCTCATGGTTACCCCTAAAGAGGTGGATGTCTTTATTGAAGACATGGCAAACCTGGTTGCGAACGGCTTGAATGCAGCATTGCATGATGCAGTTAATCAGGAAAATACCGGGTTTAAGACAAGATAAAGATGAACACAAGAAAGCTGCGGAGGGATATATGCCGCAGCTTTCTTCCATTTCGTGATATTAAGAAGTTTTCGATCTGATGAAAACTTTCGATATCACTGTTTATACAGTAACAAAAATCCTCATAATGACTAGTAAAAGCAGTTCTACTACATCTATCAAATGCATAGCTTGTACTAGAGAAGAACTTTTAGGAAGGGTGAGGTTATGAAATCATACAAAGCCACTCCTTATGCAGCAGCGGTTAATATGAAGGATATTTTCAAAGGAGTCATCATCCTTCTCATCGTGCTGCTTTCAATTTTTTCCTTGACAGGCCTCCTGACTTCAATGAAGCCGGGGTCCAGAATCACATCCGACTCAATTAATGAAGCGGCTTCCGGTTTGAATGGTGAAGTACTCTATAAATTGCTTGCACTGGAGAACAGGTCATTTAATTCGATCCTGGACGGGGAAGAAGGTCTTCCGAATCTATCATCTCTACTATTCAAGACAGCGACCAATATCCGTTTCAATGACCTGCGGAGTTTACTGGGGAGGGAACTTCCGGGCTTCTCAATCTTTGATGGGAATATCCTGGTGGCCGGGGAAGGTACTGATTTTACGAATATGCCCATTGAATCAGTCCCGCCCGAGGAAGCACTGGATCTTGAAAAAGAAGCTGAACTTAAAAATATGGATGATATTCATAAAGACGGCAGGGATGCGGGTACATCGGCAGTGACGGCGGAGGATAAGAAAACCGTACTGCTTTACTTTACCCATACACGTGAATCGTATCTGCCATATCTGGACGGAGTATCAGATCCGGACTCTGCGATGTATTCGAAAATCAATGTAACAAAAGTCGGCGAAATGCTGAAGGCGGAGCTTGAACAGACGGGTATCGGGACCAGTATAGATAAGACGGATATCATCCAAAAGCTGAACGACAAAGACCTCGCTTACTTCAATGCCTACCAGGAATCACGTCCTTTGGTACAGACGGCGATGGCGAAAAATGAAAATTTACTATATTTGATTGATATTCACCGGGATTCTCAAAGGAAAAAAGTGACCACTGCCGAGATAGGCGGGAAAAAATACGCGAAACTTGCTTTTGTGGTCGGAGAAGAGCATCCGAATTACGAGCAGAACCTAAAGGTGGCAAAGGAACTGCACGAACTCCTGGATTCGAAATTCCAGGGTCTTTCAAGAGGAGTCATTGCAAAAAAAGGAAGCGGCACGAACGGTAAATTCAATCAGGACCTTTCGGGTAATGCACTGCTTCTCGAATTTGGCGGTGTTGATAATACATTCGAAGAGCTGCAACGGACAGCCGGAGCATTTGCTGAAATATTCTCTGACTATTATTGGCAGGCTGAAAAGGTGGATCACCATCTTTCCCCTGAACCGGTAAAGCAGTAAACAAAGGGTGAAACTGGAATGAGTAAATTTATCATGAAGTGCATCGTTCTGATATGTTGTTTGTTTGTAGGAGTTCTCATCGGCATGCAGTATGCAAATAAAGGGATTGTCGAAATGAAGGGCCATGAAAAAGAATCATTTTCCTCACCTGTAGGAATGACCCAGGATGGAGAAGGCAATGTAGAAGCGACGTTTCTCGGTAAAGAGGTCGAAAGCCAGACCCTGACCGAGAAAAAAGAGAAGCTGGAAGAAATGAAAGCCTTCAACGCCTTTTCATCTATAGGGAAAGCCCTGGCCGGCTTCATAGAAGGCATAACCACAAAAATAGTAGAATTCATTGCCTCATTGATATGAATACTCAGGGTTCAATTATTGGCGCATCACAGGGAGGTGTTCCCTTTGTGGTGTGCCTATTTTTATATGTTGATTCCTTTTTAGCCCTGCCCTTCCGGTTTAGATTGAATAATATATACCGTACTGCTATAATTCAACATAGTGTACATGTGTGGATATTACAGGAGTTGAACGAATAATGAACCGTGAAGAAAAATTGAAAAGACAATCGAAAATTAGAAACTTCTCTATCATTGCCCATATAGATCATGGTAAATCAACGCTTGCCGACCGTATTCTGGAGAAAACAAAAGCATTGACGGCGCGTGAGATGAAAGAGCAATTACTGGATTCAATGGATTTGGAAAGAGAGCGCGGAATCACCATCAAATTGAATTCCGTACAATTAAAATATCAGGCAAAAGATGGCGAAGAGTATATCTTTCATCTGATTGATACACCGGGGCATGTCGATTTTACATACGAAGTATCCCGGAGCCTTGCCGCATGTGAAGGTGCGGTGCTCGTAGTGGATGCTGCCCAGGGCATAGAAGCCCAGACGCTTGCCAATGTATATCTGGCACTTGATAATGATCTGGAAATACTTCCGGTCATCAATAAAATCGACCTTCCTGCAGCAGATCCTGAGCGGGTGCGTCAGGAAGTGGAAGATGTAATCGGACTGGATGCGTCGGAAGCAGTCCTTGCTTCAGCCAAAGCAGGGATTGGAATCGAGGAAATTCTTGAACAGGTCGTAGAAAAGGTGCCAGCACCACAGGGAGATCCCGATGCCCCGTTAAAAGCGTTGATCTTTGATTCCCTGTATGACGCATATAGAGGGGTCGTTGCTTATATCCGTGTCATGGAAGGCAGCGTCAAAGTCGGAGACAAGGTCCGCATGATGGCGACTGGCAAAGAGTTTGAAGTGACGGAAGTCGGTGTATTCACACCCAAAGCAACGGGTCTTCAAGAACTGACTGTCGGTGATGTAGGGTACTTGACTGCAGCGATCAAAAATGTAGGAGATACCCGGGTGGGGGATACAATCACACTTGCTAAAAATCCTGCACAGGAAGCGCTGCCGGGTTACCGCCGCTTAAATCCAATGGTTTATTGCGGTCTCTATCCGATCGATTCAAACCGTTACAACGATCTTAGGGAAGCACTGGAGAAACTTGAATTGAACGACTCTGCTCTTCAATATGAGCCGGAAACTTCCCAAGCGCTGGGCTTTGGATTCCGCTGCGGATTCCTGGGGCTGCTTCATATGGAGATCATCCAGGAGCGTATCGAACGTGAATTCAAAATCGATCTAATCACGACTGCACCGAGCGTAATCTATCATGTTCAGCTTACAGACGGTGAAGAAGTGAAGGTTGATAATCCATCCATGATGCCCGATCCACAAAAAGTCGATTTTGTAGAAGAACCTTACGTTAAAGCAACGGTGATGGTTCCGAACGACTACGTAGGAGCCGTAATGGAGCTTTGCCAAGGCAAGCGGGGCAACTTCATTGACATGCAATACATGGATGATACCCGTGTTAATATTGTGTATGAACTTCCGCTCGCGGAGATCGTGTACGATTTCTTCGATCAACTTAAATCAAGCACAAAAGGGTATGCCTCTTTTGATTACGAACTGATCGGCTATAAGGAATCGAAGCTTGTGAAGATGGACATATTGCTGAACGCTGAAAATGTAGATGCATTGAGCTTTATCGTTCACAGAGATTTTGCTTATGAACGCGGGAAGCTAATTGTTGAAAAACTGAAGGATCTCATTCCGAGACAACATTTCGAAGTACCTATTCAAGCAGCAATCGGTCAAAAGATTGTAGCGAGATCTACGATTAAAGCCATGCGCAAGAACGTACTTGCTAAGTGTTACGGCGGTGACATCTCACGAAAACGTAAACTTCTTGAGAAACAAAAAGAAGGTAAAAAACGTATGAAATCAGTAGGATCCGTTGAAGTTCCTCAGGAAGCATTCATGGCGGTCCTGAAGATGGACGATTCTGAAAAGAAATAGATTTTTTATGGATAAAGGGGGGAAGAGGCTTGTTTTACAAGTTCTGCTTACCCCCTTTTCTCTATGAGTGTTGGAAAAGGAGGGATTGAAGTTGGCGAAATCAGCTTACATCCATATACCGTTCTGCGAACATATTTGCCACTATTGCGATTTCAATAAAGTATTCATGCAGGGACAGCCGGTTGATGAATATCTTGAAATGCTTGGACAGGAAATGAGGCAGCGGGTAAATAAAAATAATGAACTAGACACGATTTTCGTTGGCGGCGGTACCCCTACTGCACTGAGTGCCAAACAATTGGAAAAGCTGTGCAGGGAAATCAACGAAAATCTTCCGTTTTCACAAGGGGAGTTCACCTTTGAGGCAAACCCTGGAGATTTAACGGAAGACAAACTCAGGGTCTTAAAAGAACATGGGGTTAACCGGTTAAGCTTCGGGGTCCAGTCATTCAATGATGAACTGCTGAAGGGAATCGGCAGAAGCCATAAGAGTAAGGACGTGTATTCCTCTGTGGAATCCGCCCAGAAAGTCGGTTTTACAAACATCAGCATTGATTTGATCTACAGCCTGCCGAAGCAGACAGAGGAAGATTTCAGGGACACACTTAAAAAGGCCCTTGAACTTGAGCTCCCTCATTATTCAGCATACTCGCTCATCGTAGAGCCGAAGACCGTCTTTTATAACCTGATGCGCAAAGGCAAACTATCGCTCCCATCACAGGAACAGGAAGCAGCTATGTATGAAGTGTTGATTGAAACGATGGAGAAATACGGGGTCAATCAATATGAAATCAGCAACTTCGCGAAAGCAGGCTATGAAAGCAAACACAATCTGGTTTATTGGGACAACAATGAATATTATGGTTTAGGCGCCGGTGCACACGGATATATAAACGGAGTACGATATTCAAACTTCGGCCCGCTGAAAAAGTATATGGAACCCATAGCAGCCGGCAAAGTACCGACTATTCAGGAACACAGCGTCACCCGGGAAGAAATGATGGAAGAAGAAATGTTCCTCGGCCTCCGAAAAACAGAAGGCGTAAGCAAATCCGTTTTCATAGAAAAATTCGGCTGCCCAATCGAATCAGTCTTCCAATCATCACTAGAAGAAATGCAGAATAGAAAACTACTCCTGGTTGACGATGAACGAGTTGCTTTAACAAAGCAGGGACGTTTCCTGGGTAATGAAGTTTTTCAATCTTTCTTGGGTGTGATCTAATTGATGAAAATCCAAACAAACAGTTGGTTGTGAAGGCAATTTTAGCTTGTCCTTTTAAAGTTATTTTTGTTTTTAACCGGCTCTAGCAGTTGATTGGAGTGGAAGACGAAGACTCCTGCGGGAGAAGCGACCAATGTGAGACCTGTCCAGCTTCAGGGCTTAGGGGCACATGTCATAAGTCAACTCGTCCATGAAGGCAAAGAGCGCCTTCGTGGCCGATTCGCCTTATGCCACACGCCTCTGAGCAAAGCCCTTCCGCTTTTCTTACCCGCAGGAGCGCAGCGACGAGGAGGCTCACGGGTCACCCGCGGAAAGCGAAGTCTTCCACGGAAATCAACTGCGGTGTTCAGTGGCGTTAATAGATATTCTAGTATCAAGCAAAAACTGCAATGAGTTTAACAAAACACCCAATCTAATATATTGACATCCACAATCTGATTTGATAATTTATTAATTAGATTTAGCACTCATCACAACAGAGTGCTAACAGAGGTGATGAATGTTGTTAACAGATCGACAACTTCTAATTCTTCAAGTTATCATTGACGATTTTATCCTTTCGGCCCAGCCGGTCGGCTCACGGAGTTTATCCAAAAAGGATGAGATTTCATTCAGCTCTGCCACCATCCGCAATGAGATGGCTGATCTCGAGGAACTGGGCTTCATTGAAAAGACCCATACCTCTTCAGGCAGGGTTCCGTCTGAGAAAGGATACCGTTATTATGTGGATCACCTGCTTGCTCCGCAGAAACTGCAGAAGCAGGATGTGCATGCGCTGCGCTCGATTTTTTCGGAAAGGATATATGAACTTGAGAAAGTCGTGCAAAAGTCGGCAAAGATCCTATCAGAGCTGACGAATTATACGACAATCGTATTGGGACCTGAGTTAAAGGAAAACAAGTTGAAGAAAATCCAGCTCGTTCCGCTCAATCAGGATACCGCGATTGCCATCATCGTGACGGACAACGGACATGTGGAAAATAAATTGTTCCATATCCCGCCGGCAATGGATGCTTCAGAGCTTGAAAAATTGGTCCATATTCTGAATGACCGTTTGACAGGGGTGCCATTGAACGAGTTGAACGATAAAATCTTCAAAGAGGTGGCGATTCTTTTAAAAGAACACATCCAGAACTATGATTTTATCCTGCATTCGATTACGGACTCCATTAACTCTACCGTTACCGACAAGTTGTTCTTTGGGGGCAAGACAAACATTCTCAATCAGCCTGAGTTCAATGATATTCAGAAAGTCCGGATGCTGCTTGAGATGATTGAGCAGGAAGAGAGTGTTTATAATCTCATCCGGCCGTCTGCAACCGGATTGAACATTAAAATCGGGAAAGAGAATGATCATCTTGCCATGGAGAATTGCAGTCTCATAACGGCAACCTATTCAATAGGCAAAGAGCAATTAGGTTCCATTGCAATCATCGGGCCGACACGAATGGAATATTCGAGGGTTGTAAGCTTACTTAATTTCTTTTCGAACGATATGTCGCAGGTCTTGACGAAACTGTATCAAAGCAAGGATTAGTGGACATATTGTATAAAGGATTATCGGGCCCGGAATCACTGGATTCCGCGGCTTTATTACGGGAAAACACCGAACATTTTTGTAAGGAGGTGAACGTGATGTCTGAAGAAACAAAGAATCAGCAGGAACAAGATCAAGCGAAGGCTGACAACGAAGAGGTTGTTGAAGAAGTATTCGCCGAAGAGCCTCAGGAGTCTGGGGAACAGGAATCAGATGAGCTTTCTCAACTGCAGGAAAAGCTTGATGAATCTGAAAATCGTTATCTTCGATTAAGAGCAGACTTTGATAATTTCCGCCGCCGCATCAATGCAGAAAATGAAGCGAAGGAAAAATATCGTGCTCAATCTCTTATCTCTGAACTTTTACCGGCACTGGATAATTTTGAACGTGCCTTGAATATAGAAGTTGATAATGATCAAACGAAAACACTCCTTCAAGGGATGGAAATGGTTCACCGCAGCCTTATTGAAGCCCTGAAGAAGGAAGGTGTAGAACCGATCGAAGCGGTCGGCCAGGAGTTCGATCCGCATCTTCACCAGGCTGTCATGCAGACAGAAGATGAGAACTACGGAAGCAATATCGTCGTGGAAGAGTTCCAAAAAGGTTACAAGCTTAAGGACAGGGTAATCCGTCCATCAATGGTAAAAGTAAATCAATAATAGACACTACATATCAAACAGGGAGGTAAAATGACGATGAGTAAAATTATCGGTATTGACTTAGGTACAACAAACTCTTGTGTATCCGTACTTGAAGGCGGAGAACCAAAAGTAATTGCAAACGCGGAAGGCAACCGTACGACACCTTCAGTCGTTGCATTTAAAAATGGTGAAAAACAAGTAGGGGAAGTTGCAAAACGTCAAGCAATTACGAACCCGAACACTATCATCTCAGTGAAGCGTCACATGGGAACTGATCACAAAGTGGAAGCTGAAGGTAAAGAATATACACCACAGGAAATTTCAGCAATGATTCTTCAGCACTTGAAGTCATATGCAGAAGACTATCTTGGTGAAAAAGTTGAAAAAGCGGTCATCACAGTACCTGCTTATTTCAATGATGCAGAACGCCAGGCAACAAAAGATGCCGGTAAAATCGCAGGCCTTGAGGTTGAACGTATCATCAACGAACCTACTGCTGCGGCGCTTGCATACGGTCTAGATAAAATGGATGAAGACCAGACGATCCTTGTTTATGACCTTGGCGGAGGTACATTCGACGTATCCATCCTTGAACTTGGCGACGGCGTATTCGAAGTACGCTCAACAGCCGGTGACAACCGTCTGGGCGGAGATGACTTCGACCAAGTGATCATCGATTACTTAGTAGCAGAATTCAAGAAAGAAAACGGAATCGATCTTTCTAAAGATAAAATGGCTCTGCAGCGTCTTAAAGATGCAGCTGAGAAAGCGAAGAAAGACCTTTCAGGTGTTACATCAACACAAATCTCTCTTCCTTTCATCACAGCAGGTGAAGCAGGCCCTCTTCACTTAGAAGTGAACCTGACAAGAGCGAAATTTGAAGAACTTTCTTCTGATCTAGTAGAACGCACAATGGGACCAACTCGCCAGGCGATGAAAGATGCAGGTCTTTCTGCAAGCGAAATCGATAAAATCATCCTTGTTGGTGGTTCGACTCGTATCCCTGCAGTACAAGAAGCGATCAGAAAAGAAACTGGCAAAGAGCCTTCTAAAGGCGTTAACCCTGATGAAGTAGTAGCAATGGGTGCAGCGATCCAAGGAGGAGTCCTTACTGGAGACGTTAAAGATGTTGTACTTCTTGACGTTACACCACTTTCTCTTGGTATCGAAACAATGGGCGGAGTATCAACGAAACTGATCGAACGTAATACGACGATCCCTACTTCCAAATCCCAAGTATTCTCAACTGCGGCTGACAATCAGACTGCTGTTGATATTCATGTACTTCAAGGTGAGCGCCCGATGGCAGCAGACAACAAAACGCTCGGCCGTTTCCAATTGTCTGATATCCCGCCGGCACCGCGCGGAGTACCGCAAATCGAAGTTAAATTCGATATTGATAAAAACGGTATCGTAAATGTAAGCGCGAAAGACCTTGGAACTGGGAAAGAGCAAAACATTACGATCAAATCTTCTACAGGTCTTTCTGAAGATGAAGTAGAACGCATGGTGAAAGAAGCGGAAGAAAACGCAGAAGCGGATAAAAAGCGCAAGGAAGAAGTTGAACTTCGCAACGAAGCGGATCAATTAGTATTCCAAACGGAAAAAACGCTTAAAGATCTTGAAGGCAAAGTGGACGAAGCTGAAGTGAAAAAAGCGGAAGATGCGAAAGCTGAACTGAAAGAAGCAATCGAAAAAGACGATCTTGATCTTATCCGTGAAAAGAAAGATGCACTTCAGGAAATCGTTCAGGCATTGACGATGAAGCTGTATGAGCAAGCTCAGGCAGATGCACAGGCAGCTCAAGGAGAAGAAGGTCAAGCCAAGCAGGACGATGATGTCGTAGATGCTGAATATGAAGAAGTAAACGACGACAAGAAATAAGTGCAATGAATGAAAAAGTCAAAGTCAGGACGGTTCTTGGCTTTGGCTTTTTCTATGAGTATGTATATTTCTTAACGTTTCTATTGTTTTTATTGATAATCATTGGAACTCAATGTTAAAATAACCTTTATGCAAACGATTCGGGAGTGGTGTTTTTATGAGTAAACGGGACTATTATGAAGTTCTGGGTGTCGGAAAAGGCGCCTCTAAAGATGAAATAAAAAAAGCATACCGCAAACTCTCCAAAAAATATCATCCTGATATTAATAAAGAGGCGGATGCAGACCAAAAGTTCAAAGAAATATCAGAAGCCTATGAAGTGTTGAGCGATGATCAAAAACGTGCTCAATATGACCGTTTCGGCCACACTGATCCAAACCAGGGATTCGGCGGTGGAGCTGACTTTGGCGGCGGCGGTTTCGGCGGCTTTGAAGATATTTTCAATACATTCTTCGGCGGGGGCGGAGGACGCAGGAGAGATCCCAACGCACCGAGACAGGGTGCGGACCTTCAATATACGATGTCCCTGAAATTTGAAGAAGCTGTGTTTGGAAAAGATACAGAAATTGAAATACCTAAGGAAGAAGAATGCGATACATGCCACGGCACAGGGGCAAAGCCAGGTACGAAAGTCCATACATGTTCACATTGTAATGGATCCGGGCAATTGAATGTTGAACAGAACACCCCGTTCGGGCGCATCGTAAACAGACGTGTATGCCATTACTGTAACGGTACTGGAAAAGAGATCAAAGAAAAATGTTCTACATGCGGCGGTGCAGGAAAAGTTCAGAAACGCCGAAAAATCAATGTGAAGATCCCTGCAGGCATCGACGATGGACAACAGCTTCGTGTGACGGGCCAAGGTGAGCCGGGCGTCAACGGAGGTCCTCCAGGAGATCTTTATGTCGTTTTCCATGTGCGTACGCACGACTTCTTTGAGCGAAACGGCGACGACATCTATTGTGAAATGCCTGTCACTTTCGCACAAGCGGCTCTGGGGGATGAAATCGAAGTCCCTACATTGCACGGCAAGGTCAAACTGAAGGTCCCTGCCGGAACACAGACAGGAACAAGGTTCAGACTAAAAGGCAAAGGAGTGCCGAACGTCCGTGGTTATGGCACTGGAGATCAGCATGTCCAAGTGAAGGCCGTCACACCTACTAAATTGACGGAAAAACAAAAACAGCTTTTAAGAGAATTTGCTGACATCAGCGGCCAGGTGCCGGATGAACAGCACGAAAGCTTTTTTGACAAAGTAAAAAAAGCCTTTAAAGGCGAATAACTCAGAACGGAGTTGGTAGATCAATGAAATGGTCAGAAATTAGCATCCTTACAACAAACGAAGCAATTGAACCGGTCTCACATATCCTGCATGAATCAGGGGCAAGCGGAGTCGTCATCGAAGACCCGTTTGACTTGATTAAAGAAAGAGAGGATATGTTTGGGGAGATCTACCAACTCAATCCTGATGATTATCCAAGTGAAGGCGTTTTGGTGAAGGCTTATCTTCCCGTCAACAGTTTCCTTGGGGAAACGGTGGAAGAAATAAAGCAGGGAATCACGAACCTTGTTACCTACGATATCGACATCGGGGAAAACAAGGTGGAGATATCGGAAGTGAATGAAGAGGAATGGGCCACAGCATGGAAGAAATACTACCACCCTGTAAAGATTTCAGATAAATTTACGATTGTGCCTACTTGGGAGGATTATACCCCGGTGCACAGTGATGAACTGATTATCGAACTCGATCCGGGTATGGCATTTGGAACCGGCACACATCCGACTACTGTGATGTGCATCCAGGCTCTTGAACGAATCGTTAAGCCCGAGGACTCCGTGATTGATGTAGGGACGGGCTCTGGTGTGCTGTCCATCGCTGCTGCGATGCTCGATGCTTCGGAAGTGAAAGCTTATGACCTTGACGAGGTGGCAGTGAGATCAGCCCGTCTAAATGTTAAGCTGAATAAAGTTCAGGACAGGGTATCGGTTGATCAAAATAATCTTCTGAACGGTATTACGGGGCAGGCAGATGTCATTGTGGCCAATATACTGGCGGAAATCATCCTGCGCTTTACAGAGGATGCATTCGAGCTTGTGAAGCCGGGCGGTTATTTCATCACATCAGGAATCATCCAGCCCAAGAAACAAGAGGTAAAGGAAGCACTTGAACATGCAGGGTTCCTGATAGAAGAAGTAATGGTGATGGAAGACTGGGTAGCCATCATTGCCCAAAAACCTACGGTGGAGTGAGGCAGTATGCAGCGATATTTCATTGATAATCGATACAGTGAATCTTCTCCGGTCATCATTACCGGAGAAGATTATCATCATATTGTACGTGTCATGAGGATGAAAGAAGATGACCATATTTATGTGGTGTTCCCCGATCAATCCTCTGCTGCCGCCCGTATTGAAACGATTTCCAGTGACTCGGTCGAAGCCGTGGTAGTAGAATGGGAAACAGATACAAAAGAACTGCCTGTTAAGGTGGCAATTGCGAGCGGGCTGCCGAAAGGGGATAAATTGGAATTAATCTTCCAAAAAGGTACGGAGCTTGGGGCAGATCAATTTATCCCTTTTACCGCGGATCGCTCCATCGTGAAATGGGATGAAAAGAAGGCGAAGAAAAAGCTCGACCGCTGGGAAAAGATCGTGAAGGAAGCTGCAGAGCAGTCTCACAGAAATGTCGTCCCTTCCGTTTCTTCCCCTGTTTCATTTAAAGAATTACTGACACTGAGTAAACATTTTGACCATACCCTTGTGGCTTACGAAGAAGAAGCAAGAACCGGGGAGAAGAGCAATCTTTCTAGAACCCTTGGTTCTATCAAAGACGGCGAAAGCATCCTGGTTGTGTTCGGACCGGAAGGCGGATTGACCGAGAATGAGGTCGGACGATGCAGGCAGGAAGGCTTTTTAATATGCGGTCTTGGTCCGAGGATATTACGGACAGAGACGGCTCCTTTGTATGTCCTTTCCGCCATGAGCTATCAATTAGAATTAATGAGGTGATTGTAATGCCATCAGTAGCGTTTCACACATTAGGGTGTAAAGTGAACCACTATGAGACGGAAGCCATTTGGCAATTATTCAAAGAAGAAGGATATGAACGTGTCGATTATGATTCAATAGCCGATGTTTATGTCATCAATACATGTACGGTAACGAATACCGGAGACAAGAAAAGCAGGCAGGTAATCCGCCGTGCAATCAGGAAGAATCCTGACGGCGTCATCTGTGTAACAGGCTGCTATGCCCAGACATCACCAGGCGAAATCATGGCCATCCCCGGAGTCGATGTTGTTGTAGGGACCCAGGACCGCCGCAAGATGCTGGAGTATATCGAAGAATACAAACAAGAACGTCAGCCGATTAATGGCGTTACCAATATCATGAAGAACCGTGTGTATGAAGAGCTCGATGTACCTGCGTTCACTGACCGTACACGAGCTTCCCTTAAGATACAGGAAGGCTGTAATAATTTTTGCACTTTCTGCATCATCCCATGGGCACGCGGATTGATGAGATCCCGTGATCCTGAAGAAGTGGTGAAACAGGCTCAGCAGCTTGTTGATGCAGGATACAAGGAAATCGTACTCACAGGTATCCACACAGGCGGATACGGCGAGGATATGAAAGACTATAATCTTGCCATGCTTCTTCGTGACTTGGAGCAAAATGTAAAAGGATTGAAACGGATCCGTATTTCTTCAATCGAAGCCAGTCAATTGACGGATGAAGTCATCGAAGTGATCGATCAATCGAATATCGTTGTTCGCCATCTGCACGTGCCCCTTCAATCGGGATCCAATACGGTCCTTAAGAGGATGCGCAGAAAGTATACAATGGAATTCTTTGCGGAGAGGCTTGAAAAGCTTAAAAAAGCACTTCCTGGTCTCGCTGTAACATCTGATGTCATTGTCGGATTCCCCGGCGAAACGGAAGAAGAATTCATGGAAACATATAATTTTATTAAAGAACATAAATTTTCAGAGCTTCATGTATTCCCATATTCCAAGCGCACCGGCACACCTGCAGCGCGCATGGATGACCAGATTGATGAAGAAGTGAAAAATGAGCGGGTCCACCGTCTGATTGAACTATCGAATCAACTGGCAAAAGAATATGCGTCAAACTTTGAGGATGAAGTGCTTGAAGTCATCCCAGAGGAAGTATATGATGACGGCCGCTATGTAGGGTATACGGACAATTACCTGAAAGTCGTCTTCCCTGCCACTGAAGAAATGGTCGGTCAGCTTGTTAAAGTGAAGATCACCAAAGCGGGTTATCCTCTGAATGAAGGCCAATTCGTGCGGGTGCTAGAAGATCAGAACGAAAACAGCAGTGAAAAAGCTGCGATTTAAATAATTTCTATACAGAATTCCTTTGAAAGTGTGAGTCTTTGAAGGAATTCTTTTTTTATGATTCTGGGTAAAGTTTGCGGGGGACATATAGGGGAACTGGTTATATATGCTCGAATCTGGAGTTTTATGCTTCAAATTAAAAATATATGCTCGAAATCAAAGAATTATGCTCGAAATTACGGAAATATGCTCTAATGTGAATAATTCTAATCTTGTGAGACCATCTATCCTGCTTCCTCCATCCATCAACCAATCTCTAAAAATTATCTATTGCTAAGAACGGATTTAGGTTGTAAACTAGTAATGTTCATATCAAAGAGGTATTTTATTTTTTTTAGCTATTTCGTGCAAACGATTGCGCATTTTTTGAGTTTATTTTAACCACAACTGGAGTAGTTAAAACAATCCAATTGCCTCACCCAAGAAATTCAACTGGATGATGATTTGGCAAAAACAAAATGTAAGCGTTTGTACTTATTATAATTTGATGAGGTGTTACGATGGAAAAGGCATGGCGAAGAGAAGCAGTCGGCTATCAGATTTATCCAAGGAGTTTTCAGGATTCCAATGGGGATGGTATTGGAGATTTACAAGGAGTCATAGAGCGGCTTGATTATATTAAAGACCTGGGTACAGATGTCATTTGGATTTGTCCGATGTATAAGTCACCCAATGATGACAACGGATATGATATTTCTGATTATCAGGATATCATGGAAGATTTCGGGACGATGGAAGATTTTGATCAATTATTGGAAGAGGTACACAGCCGTGATATGAAACTGATCATCGATCTTGTACTCAATCATACCAGTGACGAGCATCCATGGTTCGTTGAATCAGCAAGTTCAAAGGATGATCCGAAGCGCGACTGGTATATTTGGCGCGACGGCAAAGGCGGCAAGGAACCGAATAACTGGGAAAGTATATTCGGAGGTTCTGCCTGGAAGTATGATGAAAAGACCGATCAGTACTTCCTCCACGTATTTTCAACCAAACAGCCTGACCTGAATTGGGAAAACGAAGAAGTACGCGATGCTTTGTATGACACAGTAAACTGGTGGCTGGACAAAGGAATCGACGGATTCAGGATCGATGCAATCAGTCACATTAAGAAACGTCCAGGCCTGCCTGATATGCCAAACCCGAAAAAGAAAAAGTATGTGTCTTCATTTGATATGCATATGAATCAAAAAGGCATTCATACGTTCCTGCAGGAATTCAAGGACCGCACGTACTCGAACTATGATGTTATGACGGTAGGGGAAGCAAATGGCGTAAAAGCTGATGAAGCGGAACTGTGGGTCGGAAAAGAAAACGGAAAGATGGATATGATCTTCCAATTTGAACATTTGGGATTATGGGATGCTGAAACGAATCCGGATCTGGATATCGTTGAACTGAAGAAAGTCCTTTCCCGCTGGCAAAAAGGGCTTGAGGGAAATGGCTGGAATGCCCTTTTCATTGAGAATCATGATAAGCCGCGCGTCGTTTCCACGTGGGGGGACGACAAGGAATATTGGAAAGAGAGCTCCACTGCCATGGCAGCGATGTACTTCCTGATGCAGGGTACGCCGTTCATCTATCAGGGACAGGAAATAGGGATGACAAATGTCCAATTTCCTTCCATCGAAGACTACGATGATGTTGCGGTGAAAAATCTGTACCGTCTAAAACGCGAAGAAGGCGTGAAGCACCAGGATATCATGGAAATCATCTGGGCTTCATCCAGGGACAACAGCCGCACACCGATGCAATGGTCGGATGAAGAAAACAGCGGTTTTACAACCGGTACGCCCTGGATGAAAGTGAATCCGAATTATAAAACAATCAATGTAAAAGCTCAGGAGAAAGATGAGCACTCAATCCTTTCTTTCTATAAGAGAATGATTTCACTCAAGAAAGAAGAAGACGTCTTCACATATGGGATTTATGATTTACTCCTTCCGGAAGACGAACAGATTTATGCATACACACGCACCGGAGAAAAGGACAAAATGCTTGTGGTGACAAACCTTTCAACCGAAGATGCCGTTTGTGAACTTGACTTCAAGGTATCATCCGAAAACCTGCTGCTCTCAAATCACGCGGTCGAAGCCCATACTCCTGAAAGCGTATTGAGCTTGAAGCCATACGAAGCAAGGGTCTATCGGGTAAAATAATAATATGTTGTGAAGCTGCCGGTCATTATGACCGACAGCTTTTTTTGGTGTGCCAGGCATGCACACACTCTATAGGGTTGAAGTCCCGAGCCGTGAAGGTAGTAGTAGCGGTTAGC